>NZ_VOYF01000008.1:0-161364 GCF_013420775.1 Acinetobacter sp. YH01010
AAAGTCGTTTGAATGATTTCTTCTTGGTCTACGTGCCATAAAATACTCCATATATTGATGTTTATAACATCATTTGGGGAGCAAAATATCACTTATAAGTGTTGTTCAAATTTCCTGATCCACCTCTATACTTCCGTAGAGACTTTGTTAAAAATCTTGAAATTAAACATACAGGCACTCGTTATCCGCGTTATAGCGGCCCGACTACAACAAATACCTGCCTTAAATTAACCAGACACCCTTGACCAAAAGGATTGCAAATTAAGACAATATTTGCAAGTTTTCGCATTTCCAAAAGATAAAAAATATCCAAAACACTATAAATGGGCCGTAAAACGCTCAAATCAAAACTTATTTCCAAATAATACAATGTAATTTATCTGGTCAAGAACGTAAGAACATAAAGCCCTTTGTATCCCTTCTATTTCAATCCCGGATAACACGACATATTTACGATAGGCTAAATGTTCACTCACATTGAAATAGGAAAATATTCCAATGACTACTATTAATGTTGAAAATATTAAAAATCATGCAGATGTTATTGCTTCTTGCGGTACTAAAGTCGGTGAAGTTGACCACTTGCAAGGTTCGGATCAAATTAAACTGACTAAACATGGTGACGGCCATCACCACTTAATTCCAGTTTCATGGGTTGGTGAAATTACAGACAATAAAATTGTACTGACTAAAGACTCTCAAGAAGTTAAAGATACTTGGGTTGAAGCTTAAAAGCTCAATCCTAAAAAAACCCTCTTAGTGAGGGTTTTTTTAATGTCTTCTGAGAATTGTCATTGGAGGAAGTTAGTCTTTATCTAATGTATGAGGTGTTGTTGTCTCCTCATTTTCATTACTATCTTTTTGCTGGCAACCTACCAGCCCCAATACTAGTACCACGCTTATAATTGCTAACGCTTTCATACTTAGGCCTATATATGTGTTAAAGCTCTACACTAACAAAGCATGAAGGTTACTGTGTATTGAATTAAAAATAAGAAAGCCCTCAATTGAGAGCTTTCTTAAATAGAATGAATTTAGGTGCATCTATAAATATTTAAATCCAAAAACCTATTTTGTACGCTCAATATGAATTACATCAATATCAGTAGGTTTAATACGATGAGTATCAACCTCCCCGACTACATGCACTTGATCACCCACTTTGAGTTTAAGCGGTTTCCATAAATCATCATCAACGTCTATATTGATCGCACCTGTTGAATCACTTAACTCAAAATCATCACCTGCAATATGTTTAGTGATTTTTCCTTTTAGCGTTACACCAGATTCATCTGATAATTTTTTTGCTTGGGCAATTGTTACAACATTTTTTTCAGCTTCTTTTAATAACGCTGCATCGGACTTTGCAAATGATGTATTTACACTGAATAAGGCAAAACCACCAAGTACTGCACAAAGTATTTTTTTCATACTTATGACTCCTATTAATTAATTCTGTTCTACGAACTATAAGACTTTTCAGTCTAATATATTTGGATAATTTTCATATCTTTCAAGTGTAAAATCCCCTTCAAATGAAGTGAATGGGACTACGGTTAACTATAAAACATATAAATGTAAAAGTAGAATCCTGTTAGTTTGTACTAGATTAGAAATTAAGCATTAGCATCTATTCATTAGTATTTACAGAAACTTATAAGATTTTCAAAGTTGTATATTTTTACATCAAAATGGCTTTAATAAAATCAGATGAGTATACAAATTAATTTTTATTAAAGTATTTGAAAAGCATATATTTTTGAAAATAAACAAGAAAATTCATTACTTTAATTATTCAGTGATAGGATACTTCTAACCCATAAAAGTATCATAAGCATTAAAAAATCGCCATTTCACTCACTATCTGATTTACTTCAACAACATATATATTTTGCTTTAATAGGAGAATCTTGATGAGTTTTATAATTCGAGACGAAAAACCAGAAGATATACATGATATTGCAGAATTAACCAAAGCCGCTTTTTTAAATGTAGAACACTCCAGTCATACTGAGCAATTTATTGTGAATAGCCTTCGAGAACATGACAAACTCACGATTTCCTTAGTCGCGCTTGAGAACAATACCCTCGTGGGTCATGTTGCTGTTTCGCCAGTCTCAATCTCCTCAGGTGAAATGGGCTGGTATGGTTTAGGTCCAATTTCCGTTTTGCCAAATAAACAAGGTATGGGCATCGGTACTTTACTCATGAAAGCATCACTTGAGAAACTAAAACAATTAGGAGCAAATGGCTGTGTTCTGCTAGGTGATCCGAATTATTACCATTAGTTTGGTTTTAAATCATATCCTCGTTTAAGGTTACCAAACGTACCTCAAGAATACTTTCAGGCTATCAGCTTCATCGACCATATTCCTACTGGTGAGGTTCACTATCATGAAGCCTTTAATGCAACTGAGTAAAAAATGTCTATATTTCTCCTATATTTTCATGCATAAAAGCCGCTCATTTGGGCGGCTTAGTTTTAAGGGAAATAACAAAAGGCTATATTTTCAGCATAAACATTGTGAGTAAATTCATATTTATCCACTACAATTTATTATTTTCAAATCAAAAAAATAAAATCAACTTCGAACTTTATTTTATGCATATTAGTCACTATATTAAAAATTCATAGAATAAATGAAACAACGTGAAAACTTGAAATTAACCTTTTGAAAAGAAGACGGCGCCCATAATGGAAACAAAGCATTATATTCTCAAATTGGTTGCTAGCTGTATTTGTCTAGCTTCAACATACACATCTGCATCTCCTGTACCTTCCAAGATAAATGAAGGTCAAATCGCCAATATAACAGCCCTTACACCCGGTACAATACTATCTTTACAAGTCCAAACGCCTGATCTTTTTAGTAATGCAGCAGAACGATATATCATCAGTTATCGAAGCCGAGGTGTTCATTCAGAACCGATTGTTGCTTCTGGATATGTCCTATTACCTAAGGGTAAAGCCCCTAAGGGCGGCTGGCCAGTTTTGGCTTGGGCACATGGTACAACTGGTGTAGCTGATACCTGCGCCCCTTCGGGTGATTATGCAGATGGACCCGTTCACATATACCAACAAATTGCAGCCAAAGCTTTAAACGCTTGGCTTGCTCGTGGCTATGCAGTCGTTGCGCCGGATTATCAAGGTTTAGGTACACCAGGCGGCCACCCCTATATGAATGCTCAAAGTCAGTTACACACTGTCGTTGATGCAGTCCGTGCGATGCATCAATTAAAATCAGTAAAATTGAGTAAAAACTGGTATGTCATGGGCCACAGTCAAGGCGGCGCTGCTTCCCTAACCGTAGCAGCGTTTGGACAAAAGAATGCCCCAGAACTCAATTTACGCGGCGCAATTGCATTGGCACCCGGCGGTTACCAATATGAAGGGATTGCTGAATATGTCGCAAATCAGTCTAATATTGATCCGAGCGTTGCAGCATTTTTACCTATAGTCCTGTTAGGTGCTGAAGCTGCAGAGCCTACACTTTCAGCAAAAGATTTTGTCAGCCCAGAAATGCAGAAAATCCTCAATCAAGCTCGCAATCGCTGCTTATCAGAACTACAAAATGAACTAAAAGTATCGCCAAAAACTGTTTTTAAACCCAATGTAGATTTAACGCCATTGACCCGTTATTTAAAAAAACAGTCGATCGAATTTATGACACCTCAGGTACCTTTACTGTTAGTACAAGGTGATCAAGATCAATTGGTAGATTATCGGGGTGTCCATGCTTATTACCAAAAAGTCTGCAAGGAAAATAAACCCATAGCCTTTCACCCAATTAAAAATGGTGACCATCGTGATTCACTCAAACAAAGCGAATATTTAATCGACAACTTTATTCACTCAATTGAGAATAAGACGTATTTAAATACCTGCCCAATAAACTAATACTTAAAATTTTATATCAATATTTTTGATAGAAAATTCATTATGTAATTTTATTTATTAAGTTTTTTATTCAAACATAAAGATGTTGGCTGTCAGCCTAGATCAATTTGGATTAATAAAATAAAAATACACAACTAAACAAATCAAAGAAATAGTTGAAATGAATAAATAAGTACCCGTTGTATTAAAGCTTTTTAGAAATTTAAATAAATCCATTATTTCTTCCCCCCATGAAAAAATAAATAAATTATACTCAATAATATCTAGTGGATTAAATAGCCGTTGGTCGAATAGCTAGAGCTATGGATCAAGTGATCATTAAAAAAATATGTATTACTTTTGAATCTAGACTTATCTAAAGTTTGAATCAGGCAAATACAAAAATACAGTTCCCAACTCAATGAGAACTGTATTATTAATACTACAAATTGATCGAAATTAAACAGCAAGTACTTTCACAATAATGGTTTGCATGTCTTCATTTTCTTCAGCCAAATAAACACGCTTTAACTCTTTACTTTTCACTTTGAATTGATGATTTTGATACTGAATTACAGCCGGAATTTGATCAAAATACAGGCTATCTGCGTCTAATTCTTCTTGAAAAAGTGGCGTGCCCAATTGATAGTCTAGGCTTTTTAATACTACATATTTAACAGTCGTTTTCATTGAAATAAACCTACTTTTGTTACGCTCTTTATTTTAAGTTTTAACATCGTTTTCCTTCCGAAAAAACCTTTATTTCATATTTTCGTACAGCTTCTAAGCAATCACGCTATTTTTGTGAATTCCACAACACCCACAGTACCAACTTAGACTTTTAGTGAAATTACAGGCGAGCGGAATCAATGCTAAAATTTTAAGAATACTAATGATCATTCACCATTCTACTTTGGGGTAAGCACATGCTTAAACAGTGTTGCGATGCTTTAGAACAAAAATCCATGACTATCGCATTTATCGAGAGTGCAAGCTCTGGTTATTTATGTAGCCAATTTTCAATTTATAAGAATAGTGGTGCAGATATCTTGTTAGGTGGTCTGGTCAGCTATGATCCGTCGATCAAGCGTGAAATTTTAAAAGTAGATCCTCTACTGATAGAACAATATACGGCCGAATCGGCAGAAGTGACTCAAGCGATGGCTGAGCACGGACAACAGCTTTTTTCACGTGCAAACTTTGTGGTTGCCTGCACTGGATTACTCAAATCCGGTGGCAGCGCAACTGTAGAAAAACCCGAAGGAACATTTTATATTTCAATCTTACATGACAGTCGTATTTATAATTACCACTATTTTATTTTAGGTACAGCTTTAGAACGCTTAGATCAGTTAACTGAAAATGTTGCTCACAGTGTATTAGACATCTTAAATGCAGAATAAAACATACATAATCTTCATATTTAAATATCATTTTGCATAGCATACTGTATTGAGAAATTTTTCTCATCAGGACAAGAAAATGCAGCTACGTCATTTCAATGCATTCGCAATTAGCACACTACTGTCCTGCTCTGCTTTGGCTACGGTAGGCGGCCCTCAAACCATTGAGGTTTTAGGTTTTGATAAAAAAGACCAAAAAATCTATTTAATGCGTCATTTTGAAGATGGTCGTGGTCGTTTACCACAATTATATTATTATCAATTAAATAGCCAAAAACCGACGCAATTAATTACAGTGAAGTCTTTGTATATTAATCCAAAGACAAAACGGATTGATTACGATCAAGACAGCACCCAGTTTGATAAAGAAATCGCGAAAATAAAAAAACGTTTGGTCGAATTAACACCAGTAAATAACAATAATGCTCGAATACAGGTATTAACAACCAAGAATGGCACTGCAAAATCATGGTATGACCCCACTGAAACCATTGATAAATGGACCTATCAATATCGTGTTAAAAATTCGCAGTATAAAAGCGCTGTACAAAAGGCTGAGACCTATAAAGAAGGTTTAAAAATCTCTAAAACTTATCGTGTAGTGCAAAAGCCTTTTTATTTAGTAACTGTTAAATATCTAGGGATTCCATTTGAAACAGGATATAGCGTTGAAGATCCAGTTTTATTAACCAAATAGATTGTTAAATTAAATAACAAATAATAAAAAAGCCTCTTTTGAGGCTTTTTTATTACACTTAAAATTATGCTGCAGAACGCTCTGCAATTGGCACAACTTTACGTAATTCCGGACCTGTATAGTCCGCACTTGGGCGAATAATACGATTGTCCGCACGTTGTTCCATCACATGCGCTGCCCAACCTGTTACACGGCTCATCACAAAGATTGGCGTGAATAATTTGGTTGCAATATCCATGAAATGGTATGCAGATGCATGGAAGAAGTCTGCATTACAGAACAATTTCTTCTCGCGCCACATCACTTCTTCACAGCGTACTGATACTGGATAAAGCACAGTATCACCGACGTCTTTAGCTAGGCGTTCAGACCAAATTTTGATGATGCCATTACGTGGATCATTGTCTTTATAGATCGCATGACCAAAGCCCATGATCTTTTCTTTACGCTCAAGTTTGCCGAGCATTTCACGTTCAGCTTCTTCTGGAGACGTCCAGTTTTCAATCATTTCCATCGCAGCTTCGTTCGCACCGCCATGTAATGGGCCACGTAGTGAACCAATTGCACCTGTGATGCATGAATGCATATCTGACAATGTTGATGCACATACACGCGCTGTGAATGTAGATGCGTTAAACTCATGCTCTGCATACAAAATCAGTGATACGTTCATCACTTGCTCGTGCAATTCATTTGGTTTTTCGCCACGCAGTAAATGTAGGAATTGAGCGCCGATTGAATCATCATCGGTGTTTTCTTCTACACGTACACCATCATGGCTGAAACGGTACCAGTAGCAAATGATCGCAGGTAGCGTTGCCAAAATACGGTCTGCAACATCTTGTTGTTGTTCAAACGATTGTTCAGTTTCAAGGTTGCCTAACATTGAAACGCCTGTACGCATCACATCCATTGGATGTGAGTCCGCAGGAATACGTTCTAATACTTCTTTCAACGCTTGTGGCAATTGACGCAATGATTTGAGTTTAGCTTTGTATGCTGCTAATTGTTCTGTTGTTGGCAATTCACCAAAGAAAATCAGGTACGCAACTTCTTCAAACTGACAGTTTTCTGCCAAGTCTTGAACGTCATAACCACGATAGGTTAAGCCCGCACCGCTTTTGCCTACAGTTGAAAGTGCAGTTTTACCCGCTACTTGTCCGCGCAGTCCTGCGCCCGTGAGTACTTTTCCTTCAGCCATTTTTTATTTTCCTTCAGTGAACAATTTATCTAAGGTATTTTCAAAAGTGTGATAATCGAGGAATTGATAGAGTTCTTTTCGTTGTTGCATTTTATCCAGTACATTGACTTGTGTACCGTCATTGCGGATTGCATGCATCACTTCGAGTGCCGCTTTTTGCATTGCACGTGTCGGAGACAATGGATAAAGCACCATTGAAATGCCTTGCTCGCCTAATTCTTCTTTGGTGTAGTAAGGGGTATCACCAAACTCTGTGATATTTGCCAATACTGGTACACCCACAGCATCGCAGACTGTTTTGTACATGGTGATGTCTGTCATTGCTTCAGCAAAGATCGCATCTGCTCCTGCTTCTACACATGCACATGCGCGGTCGATCACTGCCTGCAAACCTTCTTTTTGTAATGCATCTGTACGTGCCATCACCACAAAATTTGAATCGGTTTTTGCATCGACTGCCGCTTTAATACGGTCAACCATTTCTTGTTGTGACACAATTTCTTTGTTTGGACGGTGACCACAACGTTTTTGTGCCACTTGGTCTTCGATATGCACCGCTGCTGCACCCGCAGCAATCATTTGTTTCACAGTACGAGCAATGTTAAATGCACCGCCCCAACCTGTATCGATATCGACAAGTAATGGCGTGTCTACACGTTCGGTAATACGACGAACATCTTCCAAAACATTGTCTAAACTGGTCATGCCTAAGTCAGGTAAACCATATGAATAGTTCGCAACACCTGCACCAGATAAATATATCGCTTTATAGCCGACTTCTTTCGCCATCATAGCTGCATAGGCATTTACGGTACCAATGATTTGTAACGGCTTTTCTACTTCTAATGCTTGTCTAAATCTTAAGCCTGCAGACGTTTGTTGTGTCATATTCCTTTCCACGGCATTTACTTTAATTTTCGAAGTTTGAGTATATCCATATTTTTTCCTAACTCTATGGCTTTGTAGAATATTAACTCTAAAACTTTAGTCAAATATTTCACTTGTCACCTATCTGTTGTTATTCTTTAGTCAAAGATCTCTAATTTATAAGCAAAGCAGAAAAGTACTAATTTTTTTGCTATAATTATCGTCAAATCAGCTCTTTTTTTGTTAAAAATTATCACTTTATGCAAGATTTAATACACATTGAACCTCTAACGCATGACCAGCCACAAACGCGGCGCGGACATGAACGATGTGTTGCGCTTTTAGAAAGTGCTACGGAGCTTTTTTTAAAACGTGGTTTTGATGCAGTTTCATTAGATGACATCGTGAATCATGCAGGTGGTTCAAAAGCGTCAATCTATAAATATTTTGGTAATAAAGACGGATTATTTAAGGCCATTTGTGACTATCGTCGCTGCTTATTTTTCAAAGATATTTGCCTACCATTTACGGTGAGCCCTGACACCGATATTCGTGCTTATCTCATCAATACTTTAAGTGACTTTCATCAGCATATTGTGATGCCTGAAAATGCTGCATTTATGCGGCTAGTCTTAGAACAAACAGGACGTAATCCTGAAATAGCACGTTATATTCATGAGCAAGGTCCGAAACAAATTCAGAACACCGTTGCAGAAATTTTGTATCAAGCACATCAACACGGTTTGCTGTATTGTGAAAACCCGTTGTTTTCGGCTCAATTTTATTTTGGAATTTTGCGTAATTTAGAATGGCGCGTTCTCATGGGCATCACCATTGATGAAAATGATCAAGAAACCATCAATTACATCAGTTATTGCGTCGATCGTTTCCTAGACGGTCACCAAAAGCGCTAGATTTTTTGCAATTTACCTCTCTTATAGTATATTAATCGATTCCTTTTTCTCTAACCAACCAACAACTAATTGTTGTTTTGTTTTTTGATTCAGCAATTATTGTGGAGTAACAATGGCTCTACGTCACTTTCTAACTTTACGCGATTTATCGACTTTAGAACTTAATCAAATTGTACAGCGCGGTATCGAACTCAAGCGCAAACAGCATAACAATGAAGTTTTCCAACCTTTCGTTGGTAAAGTCATGGGCATGATTTTTGAGAAATCGAGCACCCGTACACGTGTATCGTTTGAAGCAGGAATGAGCCAATTTGGTGGTAGCGCAATTTTCCTTTCATCTCGCGACTCTCAATTAGGTCGTGGCGAGCCAGTGGAAGATTCTGCACGCGTGATTTCAAGCATGCTTGATATTGTGATGATTCGTACTTTTGGTCATGACATTGTTGAACGTTTTGCTTCTTATTCAAAAGTTCCTGTCATCAACGCCTTAACAGATGATCACCACCCTTGCCAATTACTTGCCGATGTTCAAACATTTGTTGAACACCGTGGTTCTATTGAAGGTAAAACGGTTGCTTGGATTGGTGATGGCAACAATATGTGTAACTCATATATTGAAGCGGCTCATATGTGGGGCTTTAAATTAAAAATCGCTACACCTAAGGGCTATGAACCTAAAGCAGAATTTTTATCTGAATTTGCACACTGTGTTGAACTTGTTGATTCTGCAGAAGATGCTGCAGTTAATGCAGATTTAATCGTGACAGATGTTTGGGCAAGTATGGGCCAAGAAGAAGAACAAAAAATTCGTGAAAAAGCGTTTGCAGATTATCAAGTGAATGAACGCCTGATGGATCTTGCTCACGCTGACTGCCTATTTATGCACTGCTTACCTGCGCATCGTGGCGAAGAAATTTCTGAAAATATGCTTGATCACAAAAATGCCGTGGTTTGGGATGAAGCTGAAAATCGCTTACATGCACAAAAAGCACTTGTTGAATTTTTAATTAACGAAAATCTTAAAAAAGACTAAGGTTTTACTTAGATAAATGAAGCACCTTAGGGTGCTTTTTTTGTTTTTGCGTGCTTTAATAAAACCATAACTTTTATAAGTGATTTAAAATATGCACATTCAAAAACGCTTTTTAATTTTAGTCTCTTTGGGCCTAAGCACCGTTACATTTGCAGCATCTCCAACTGAGTTAGATCAATACCTCGTAAAAAAAGGAATTTTGGATGCTTCATATCAAATTAAAAATAAGACAGCATTAGATGAAATACTTTCTGCCATAAGTGACGAAGACTCTCGTACTCTTCCTTATCAAGTTGACCAAAATATGTTGATGGAAAAAATGGAAGTTTCAGCAGATAAAATAGAGATCGAAGGAATTATCACCACACCTGACTTTACACAATTTGCAGAATCGGTGGGTCAACAGCAAGTCAAACAACTGATCAAAAAGAATTCTCTACAAAATTGTGAATTGTTATTTGAGCATCAATTTCAACGTGTAAATCCATATATATTAGAAATGGATTTATCTTCACCTCAACAGAAATACGAAATAAAAATCCACAATGCTGAATGTAAATTTAAATAAACATCTGATTTCTTATAGCTCTTGGTTTAACTTCTGCAATGTTTTTTAACTTAACGAATTAAACCTTGAGGCTGTAATGCAATCACAGCTGCACCCACTAATACAATGATGCCACCTAGCATATCCCATCGCGTTAGAGTTACGTGATCTACAAAACGCAACCACAGTAACGCAGAAAAAATGTAGATTCCGCCATAGGCTGCATAGATACGACCCGAAGCTGCTGGATGCAACGTCAATAACCAAACAAATGCAGCCAATGCAAGCGCTGTTGGAATCCATAACCACTGCGTTTTTTGCTGATTTAAAATCAAATATGGGAAGTAACAACCTAAAATTTCCATCAGTGCTGTTAGTGCAAATAAACCAAATGTGGTCAGCACTTTTGTAAATGATATATCCATCATTGAAAAATCCAAATCTAGCGTCGAATAAATATAAAAAACCCGTGCAAGCACGGGTTTTCGTTAAATAAATTACTTAAGCAGGTTCAGCGGTTTGGTCTTCAAACACTTCGAGTTTTAAGCCCACAGCTTTGCCATTTTCTTTCTTCACTGAAACAGCAACATTGCCGCCATGTTCCGCAAGCTCACCAAACAAAATCATTTCAGCAAGCGGTTTTTTCAAATGCTCTTGGATTAAACGCTGCATTGGACGAGCGCCCATCAAGCGATCATATCCTTGCTCAGCCATCCATTCACGTGCATCTTGATCAACTTCAAGAACTACTTTCTTATCATCTAACTGTGCCTGAAGCTCTGTTAAGAACTTATCAACCACACTTTCAATGATCGTAGTTGGTAATGCTTTAAATTGAATAACTCCATCTAAACGGTTACGGAACTCCGGAGAGAAGGCTTTTTTCATCGCGTCTTGGTTATCATTACTGTTATCTTGATCCATGAAACCAATGCTCACACGTGAAATTGATTCTGCACCAATATTAGTCGTCAGCACTAACACGACGTTACGGAAGTCAGACTTACGACCGTTATTATCCGTTAATGAACCATGATCCATAATTTGAAGTAACAAATTAAAGACATCTGGATGTGCTTTCTCAATTTCGTCTAGTAATAGCACGCAATGCGGATTTTTATGAATCGCGTCGGTCAGCAAACCTCCTTGATCAAAACCCACATAACCCGGAGGCGCACCAATTAAACGAGATACTGCATGACGCTCCATGTATTCCGACATATCAAAACGTACAAGCTCGACGCCTAATAATTTCGCCAATTGCTTAGTGACTTCAGTTTTACCCACACCTGTAGGACCCGCAAAGACAAAATTACCCACTGGCTTATCTGGGGCTTTAAGACCCGCACGAGATAATTTAATCGCAGATGCAAGCGCTTCAATCGCTTCATCCTGACCAAACACCACACGTTTCAGATCACGCTCAAGATTTTCAAGGACGCTCTTGTCATCTTTAGACACAGTTTTCGGTGGAATACGAGCAATTTTCGAAACGATATCTTCAATGTTTTCAACTGAAATGACCGTATCATCTTGCTCAGCTTTTAAACGACGCTGCGCACCAGCTTCATCAATCACATCAATGGCTTTATCAGGTAAGAAACGATCATTGATAAATTTCGCTGATAGTTCAACCGCAGAAACCAACGCTTGATCTTCGTATTTCACATGATGGAATTCTTCAAATTTACCTTTTAAGCCACGCAGAATATCAATCGTTTCTGAAATAGATGGTTCATTGACATCAATTTTTTGGAAACGACGAGATAATGCATGATCTTTTTCAAAAACTTGACGGTATTCTTGGAAAGTCGTTGAACCGATACAACGTAAAGTACCATTCGCCAAAGCTGGTTTGATGAGGTTCGATGCATCCATCGTGCTGCCCATACTTGAGCCTGCACCGATGATCATATGAATTTCATCAATAAATAAAATAGCTTCGGGCTTTTTCTTCAATGCATTTAACAGTTGTTTTAAACGCTTTTCAAAATCACCACGGTATTTAGTTCCTGCAACTAAAGCACCAATGTCTAAACTAAATATTTCTGCATTTTCAAGCGGTTTAGGAGCTTTGCCATTTACAATGAGCCAAGCCAAACCTTCAGCAATCGAAGTTTTACCTACACCCGGATCACCCACCAAAAGTGGGTTATTTTTACGGCGACGGCATAGAATTTGAGCTGTACGTTCAATCTCTTTTTCACGACCAATCAGTGGATCTGTTTTGCCTTTTTGAGCTTCAACATTGAGATTAGTCGTATAAAGCTCTAATGGGCCAGAATTTGAAGACGTAGCACTTTCACCATCGAGCTCTTCAATTTCTTCTTCGGCTTGGACTTCATCTTTACGTGTGCCATGTGACAAATACTGCGTTAATGTCAAACGGTTGATTTGATGGCGTTTAAGTAAATACACCGCAAATGAATCACGCTCTGAATACATCGCAACTAAAATGTCTGCACCTTCTACTGTGCGGTCATTACCACTCGATTGCACATGGAAAATTGCACGTTGCAAAATGCGATCAAAACTTTCTGTAGGATGTGGTGCTTGATCGCTATTTTCGCCAAGCTTTGGGGTATGTTGTTCTACGTATTCTTCAAGTTCTTTGCGAAGCACAATAATGTCTGCACCACATGCTTTCAATGCATTAACAGCGGAATCATTATCCAGTAAAGCCAATAATAAATGTTCTACCGTCAAAAATTCATGTCTCTTTTGACGAGCCATGCTGACAGCCAAACGTAGTGATACTTCTAATTGACGACTGAGCATGTAATCCCCTTATTAATCTTTTGGCTCAATCTGACAAAGTAATGGATGACTTTGCGACCGAGCGTAATTATTGACCTGATTTGCTTTAGTCTCTGCGATGTCTCGCGGATAAACCCCTGCAACACCCTTTCCTTCATAATGTACAGTTAGCATTACTTGAGTGGCTTGGTCAAGATTCAAAGCAAAGTATTGTTGTAAAATTTCAATTACAAAGTCCATTGGGGTGTAATCATCGTTCATTAAAACGACAGCATACATAGGAGGACGCTTTAACTCAGGTGGCGCAGTCAATACTTGAATGTCTGAATCACCATCATCCTGCGTACCTTGGCTGAGAGTCGGGTTTAGATGCCAGTCCACTAAACCAGATTGGTAAAATGAATTTTTAATGTCAGATAAACACGTTTGACGCTTATTGGTTCGCATAGGATTTAGGTTTCACACTTAGTTTGCACTTGCTTCAGTTTGAGGAATTTCTGAAAGGAAGGCAGATTGATTTTCAACAGGCTGACCTTTCGACCAGCTAAAACGGCGAATAACGGGTTTAGAACCGCTTAAACGCACTTCAATAAAGTCTGGACTAAAGCCTTTTGGCATGGTCCAACGTCCAGTGAGTCGCTCACTTTCGCTAAAGTTAAAGTTTTTGTCTTCTAAAGGCACTGCAAGTACTTCTGTACCCTTAATTAGACGCAGCTCAACACTTCCAGACACATTACTTTTTGACGGACTTACTTGAACGAGATCAAGTTGGTATTCATACGCATTTTCAGGTAAAGGTTTAATCGCTAAATGTTGTACTGCAAGAGGCATACCACCACGTTGGCGCAATACTTCACGATACAAAACACTCAAATTACCAGTTAATTCTTGATCATCACGTGCTTTTTTAACAGCCAAATATAAATCATTTGAATTACTTACAGCGACATCACGCTCTTGGATTGCCGCATTCAAACTTTTATTTAGGCCTGCTAATTCAGTTTTTTGCTTTTGCACCACATCAACAAGTTGCTCTGCATCTGCATCATAACCGACCACAGTTAAGCCCTGACGATGACCGATACTATATCCGAGCAAACCGCTGCTCAATGCAAGTACAACTGCACCAATCGCCAGTGGCATATTCGTCTTCATAAAAGGCGTTTTTTCACTGTTTTCAGATTCTGACTTGAAATTAGATTCTGTATTCGACATCGTCATCTCTTATTTTTAATTCACTCAAGGCACACATTAAAATCCAGTTTTAAATGTGTGTGAAGTTTTAAATCGTTTCTTATGGTAATAAACCAATGCCTTGAAGTCCTGCATTTTCAGCAAAACTAAACATCAAGTTCATATTTTGTACGGCTTGGCCTGCAGCACCTTTCACCAAGTTGTCTTGAGCCACCAAAATCACCAATTTTTTCGGTTGAGGTTTGCAAATCGCAATACGTAATTGGTTCGCACCACGCACAGTACGTGTTTCAGGTGAGCTACCTGCAGGCATAACATCTACAAACTGCTCATTGGCATAGAACTGTTCATATATGCTTTGTAAATCCGCAGAAGCACCTGCGTCTGTCAAATCAATATAGATAGTGCTGAGCATGCCACGAATCATCGGTACTAAATGCGGTACGAATAAAATTTCATTAAACACACCTTTTTGACCTGAAATATTTTCTAAGGCTTCTACAATTTCAGGATGATGACGGTGACCCGCTACACCATAAGCTTTAAAGTTATCTGCATTTTCAGAATAGATCATACCCAGGCTGGCTTTACGACCTGCACCAGACACACCTGATTTTGCATCAATAATAATGCTTTCAGGTTTCACTAATCCTTCAGCTTTTAATACTGGCGCTAAACCGAGCTGAACAGTTGTTGGGTAACAACCTGGGTTACCAATCACTGAAGCCTTTTGAATTTTTTCACGGTTTAATTCAGACAAACCGTAAACTGAATCTTTTAATAATTCTGGGCAAGCATGGTCGAGGCCATACCATTTCTCAAATTGAGCTAAGTCTTGCAAGCGGAAGTCAGCAGCAAGGTCAATCACTTTAGTATTTGCAGCAACTAACTCTTCTGCGTGTTTCATTGCAACACCGTGCGGCGTCGCAAAGAATACAACGTCACATTGTTTTAGTTCTTCAATATTTAGATCTGAATAGCAAAGGTCTGTATGTGCACGCAAGCTTGGGAACATATCATCCACACGGCGGCCATTTTCAGTACGCGAAGTTAAAACTTTCACTTCTGCATTTGGGTGTCGCAGTAAAATACGCAGTAATTCAACACCTGTGTAACCTGTACCGCCGACAATACCTACTGAAATCACGCTCTTTACCTCTATTCAAAGTATCCATTTGATGACTGCGTAGTATGACAGGAAGTTACGGTTTTCTGAACTGTTTTGACATATAAAGCTTCACTTTATAATGTTAGCTTATCTTCTGAATCCTATTAAGTCAGATCATGCATATAAATCCTGATCATTACCTATCCACAGCTCAAGGTCGTGTCTTCACTAAAGAAAGAAATATTCCAGCATGACAATGCTGTTTTGACGCTTTTAAGCATGAATTAAAAACTAACCCAAAGGTTAAAATCATTTATATATTGATCGGATGCCAAGGGGCTGGGAAATCAACTTGGGCCAAAAACCAAATATCCCGCGAACCTGAAAATATTATTTTTGATGCTATTTTAGTAAAGCAATCTGAACGTCTACCGATAATTGAGCAAGCTAAATAATTGGGTAAAAAATGCGTTGCTGTATGGTTTCAAATCCCGCTCGAAGTATGCATAAAAAGAAACGCTCAACGCCCTTCAGATGAAATAGTCGATCTGATGGCATTAACCAATGTTTATTACGCATTAGAACCGCCTACATACCAAGAAGGATTTGATTTAATTGAAATAATATATTAAGAAATGCTTTAGTGTTTACAACTTAGTGCCTTTAATTCAGAGCACCCACCACCAAGGCATTGCCGTCATTTTTAGTATTTTTCGATGCTGCTGAAAATTTATATCATGCTTTTGCACTTCAGCCCAAAAGTTTGGGCTATGGTCAAAGTGCTTGGTATGCGCTAACTCATGTACAGCCACATATCGTACAACTTGCTCTGGAAACAGCACCAATGCGCTATTCAGCATAATATCATGGCGCGCTGAACAGCTTCCCCAGCGCGTTTTGGGCTGACGAATTGAGCAATCACCATATTTCAAGCCTGTTTCACTGCTCACTTGCTTTAAATAAATTGGTAAATACTCTTTGGCATAAGCAATCACAAAGCTTTTTAAATATTGCTCAGGCTGTCGATCACTGATGAATAGTTGATGGCTTTCGTCATCCAAGATAAATGAATGTTTTTGCGTTTGATAAACAACCATTAACGGTTGTTCTAAATTAAATAACTTTAATTTTATTGGCAGACTTCGATCCTGCAGCCCTGCTTTTTCCTGCTGCTTCTGCCATGTCTCAATCATCCATTGTTCTGATTGTTTCAGAAAATCTTGCACTTGGCGCTGTGTACAAAATTGCGGCACTGTTAATTTAATTTGAGTTGGTTCTACTCGCAATCTTAAGCGTGTGGCACGTAATTTTCGGGTGATTTGAATTTCAGGGAGGTTGGGAGTCATTTATTCTTTTTAAAAGCTTATTAATAATGCATAAAATTTAACTTTAAGCAGTTTTCAAAAGTATATTGAGGGTTCCTTCTCCCTCTGGGAGAAGGTTAGGATGAGGGGGACATTTAAATTGACCTCTCCCTAACCCTCTCCTCAAAGGAGAGGGAACTTCCATTAGAAATTTAAATATAAATCGAAACTCTATTTACATTTAAATTTTCTATAGATTAAACCGCTGTACGCTCTTCAATACCGTTATCAGTGGCTACAACCGCAATATCCGCCTTGTTTAGAGCAAAGATACCGTTACACACTACACCCGGAATATTGTTTAAAGTTTTTTCAAGTTCCAATGCATTTAGGATATTTAAGTTGTGTACGTCTAAAATTACATTACCGTTATCTGTTACTACGCCTTCACGGTACACAGGATCGCCGCCTAAAGAAACGATTTTACGTGCCACAGCAGAACGTGCCATTGGAATCACTTCTACAGGAAGCGGAAATTCACGTGCCAACTGATCAACCCATTTAGAATCATCTACGATACAAACGAATTTTTTCGCAATAGACGCCACGATTTTTTCTCGAGTCAACGCAGCGCCGCCGCCTTTAATCATGTGCATATGACGGTCGATTTCATCTGCGCCATCCACATAGGCATCTAAACCACCAACATGGTTCATATCAACCACTTCAATGCCTAATTTTTTCAAACGTTGTGCAGTTGCTTCAGAACTGGCAACCGCAGCTTCGAGTTGAAGCTCTGGCAATAATTCGATGAGGAAGTTCACAGTACTTCCTGTACCAACACCCAAAATACCGCCCTTTGGCAAATGCTTTAATGCAGCTTTTGCGGCAGCTTGTTTCTTTTCATCTTGGGTAGCATACAGACTCATAACTTGGCTCAACTATTTTTTGACATTTGTTGCTGATTTTACAGCCCAAATGTACGGGTGTTTGTTACAATGAACGCCTATTTTAAACTGTTAGATGGAAAATTAACATGCTGTCTCGTTTGGTTCGACAAATATTACAGGCAACAGTCTATGACGTTGCAATCGAAACCCCACTCGAAGCAGCGCCACGAATTAGTGAAAAACTAAACAATAACATTCGCTTTAAACGCGAAGATTTACAACCTGTCTTTTCTTTCAAGCTACGCGGTGCCTACAACCGTATTAGTCAATTACCGAAATCTCAGTTGGAACGTGGCGTTATTACTGCTTCTGCAGGTAACCATGCTCAAGGCGTGGCGTTATCTGGTAAAAAGTTGGGTATTCGCGCCATTATTGTTATGCCTAAAACCACACCAGACATTAAAGTACAAGCGGTTAAACGCTTAGGTGGTGAGGTAGTTCTGCATGGTGATTCTTTTGACGTAGCCAATAAATATGCAATCCAATGTGCAAAAGATGAAGGTATGACCTTTATTCCACCTTATGACGACGAACTCGTTATGGCCGGTCAAGGAACCATTGCCAACGAAATTTTGCGTCAATGGCGTGATGTAGAGTATGTATTTGTTGCTGTTGGCGGTGGCGGTCTCATTGCCGGTGTAGCTGCTTATTTAGGTGATGTGGCACCGCATGTTAAAGTCATTCCTGTTGAATATGACGAATCAGCATGTTTAAAAGCAGCCTTTGAAGCTAATGAACGTGTCATTCTTCCATCTGTTGGTCTTTTTGCCGACGGTACAGCAGTTGCACAAATTGGTGAAAAACCATTTGAAGTGATTCAGCTACAAAAATCAGATAACTCAGGCCCAATTGTTGAGCGTGACGTTATTTTGGTGAATACAGATGAAATCTGTGCTGCAATTAAAGATACCTTTGATGAGTGCCGCAGCATTGTAGAGCCGTCAGGTGCAATGGCGCTTGCAGGTATTAAGAAGTATGTTGCAGAGCATGGTCTAGAAAATAAAAATATGGTGTCGATTGTATGCGGCGCTAATATGAACTTTGACCGTCTGCGCTACATTGCAGAACGTACTGAACTGGGTGAACGTAAAGAAGCGATCTTTGCTGTGACCATTCCAGAAGAAAAAGGTTCATTCCTCCAATTCTGCCGCGCACTACAAGGCCGTAACATCACTGAGTTTAACTACCGCGCAAGCTACTCAAGTGCCGCTCAAGTGTTTGTGGGTATTAGTCTCAAAAATGGCGAAAAAGAACGTCAGGAAATTTTTGAAACCTTAAAATTCCAATACGATGTAGACGATCTTTCAGACGATGAAGTGGCTAAACTCCATATCCGTTATTTAATTGGCGGTCATGCCGATATCGAGAATGAACGCCTATTCCGCGTGGAATTCCCTGAACGTCCAGGCGCATTACTGACTTTCTTAGAACGTCTAGGCCCAACGCATAACATCACCCTATTCCACTACCGTAACCACGGTGCTGCGGAAGGTCGTGTATTGGTGGGTATGGAAGCAACGGATGCGAAACAAAACCCAGATGGTTTGATTGAAACATTGGAAAATATTACCTATCCATATGTTGAGATTACCAATAACCTCGGTTATCAACGTTTCTTGAAATAAGTAAAATTTCTATATGAAAGCTGGGATCTAGGTTCCAGCTTTTTTATTTGCATCAACTATTTCCTGAATCAAAATAAATAAATTCATCAAATTAATTCATCAACGCTGTCATTGTTGTTAATTTAACCATACCCTATAATCCATTGAAAATAAAACAAAATGGATATTTAAAATTGAATTTTTATGCCTTATTTATGATCGCTATTGTAGGTTTAGGTGGATATTTTTATGCATATCCGGCTTATCAACTTAAGCAAGAGGAAGATAAGATTCGTCAAAGTATGAAACAAATTCCAAATCAGTCCCGTACGCAAAATCTAGAAAATATTTACGGCTATACCGCGCAAGCTGAAATGTTGAATCAATATCCAAATTACATTGTATATATTCGCTTTGATGAGCTAAGTGATCAAACCGCTCCCGAACCTGTTCAAGCCATCATCCGTGAATTTTCATGCGATGGCTTAAACCGTTTAAAGAACAATTCTGAGCTCGTTCGTAAAGCCACCTTAAATGTCATTAAAGAAGATCAGCATCAATTTCAATACATTCTAAAAAATAAATTAGGCTATGAAATTTTTAAATACCAACAAGTTATGGATAATTGCCCCAATATTGTTGAACTTTATGCCTATCAAAATGCTGAAGAAATTAAAAATTAGAGCTTTTCGGTTTAGATGGATTATGTAAATTTCCATAGCCGCTCCAGGCTGAACAAGCTAACATCAACATATTCAATAACTTTAGAATAATTTAGGAATACGGCATGGCTCAATTCGCTGTGATTGGCTTAGGAAGTTTTGGCGCAACTGTAGCCACTGAACTCATGGGTTTAAAACACGATGTCATTGGAATCGATAGCAACAAAAAGTTTGTTGAAAGTATTTCGGACCAACTGACCCATGCAGTGATTGCTGACGCAACAGATGAGCACGTTTTACATGAACTCAATATTCAAAATTGTGAAGCCGTCGTAGTCGCAATTGGTGAAGATATTGAAGCCAGCATCTTATGTGTGCTCCATCTTAAAAACATGGGGATCAACAAAATTTGGGCCAAAGCCAAGTCCAAAGCGCATCACATGATTTTAACCCATTTAGGCATCAGCAAAATCATCCATCCTGAAGAAGATATGGGTGTCCGTGTTGCTCAGTCACTAAGTTATCCAATGGTGAGCCGCTACATGGTGCTCGAAGATGACCATTATTTGGTGAAAGTTGAAATTAAAGAATCACAACAAGGCACGCGTTTAAATCAAATAATGGATCATGTCCCTGAAGTGAAGACGATTTTGCATAAACGTGGCACCGAGCTTCAATATAGTTTAGATCCGAACCTGATTTTACAAACAGGCGATATTTTAGTGGTTGAAGGTTTACTCGAACATTTACGTCGACTGGCTAAACACTTTAAAGCAACTTTGTAATCAGCGTCGAGCTCCTTTTGCACATAATCACGCAAGATGACAGTAAAAAACATGAAACTGCACAATAAACAGCGTAATACCATTAATCTCAGCCCACCCAGTATTTTGGCATTGGGTTTTCTTGGGCTCATTATCATTGGCACCTTGCTGTTAAAGCTCCCATATTCACATCATGGTGATTTAAGTTGGATCAATGCCCTCTTTACAGCGACCTCTGCCGTAACCATTACTGGACTTTCAGTTGTGAATGTCGGCGAAGCCTATACGGTGTTCGGTAAAGTCGTGATTATGGGTTTACTACAATGCGGTGGTCTCGGTTTTATGACCTTTGCGATATTGGCCGCTATGAGTTTGTCCCCTAAAATTGGGCTAAAACAACAAATTATGGCTCAAGAAACCATTGGACAAACCAGTCTTGCCAAAGTGACCATGACTATTAAAGGCGTACTGCTTTATTCGCTATTTTTTGAAATGGTGGGAACGGTTATTTTGACCATCGCTTGGATGCAAGAATACAATTTTAACCAGGCCCTGTTCTATGCTGCCTTTTATAGTGTTTCAGCATTTAATAATGGTGGATTTTCATTATTTCCCAATAGTTTAATGAGCTTTGCTGACCGTTATTTCATTACGTTTACCATCAGTATGCTTTACATTATTGGGGGTATCGGCTTTTTGGTACTGATGGACATTAAGCGCAATAAAAGTTGGAAAAAACTCAGTACCAATAGCAAGCTGATTTTATCGACTATTGCGGGTTTAAATGTCTTTGCCTTCATCACCATTTGGTTATTAGAAGCTAATAATGCTGCTACCTTAGCTACGATGTCACTTGGTGACCAAGCCCTAAATGCTTGGTTCCATGCAACTGTTCCGCGCTCTTCGGGTTTTAACAGCTTACCCATGGAAAGCATGAGCGATGCATCTTCACTGATCACGATGTTACTGATGTTTATTGGTGGTGGTTCTCTCAGTACAGCTGGTGGCATCAAAGTCGGGACGTTTATTATTGTTGTACTCAGTGTGGTCAGTTTTTTAAGACGTGAAGATGAACTGCGTGTGTTTAACCACTCTGTTTCTGAAAAAACGACCTTTAAAGCATTAGCGGTGATTTTCATTACAGTGACGTTGATTTTCATTGGTTTTTTCAGTCTCTTAGTACTAGAGCCTGACAAACGCTTTTTAGACTTACTCTTTGAAGCTGTATCCGCTGCCTGCACCGTTGGTCTATCTCGTGGCATTACCAGTGACTTACAACCCGCCAGTTTAGTCGCTTTGATGTTATTAATGTTCGCAGGCCGTCTTGGCCCCTTAACACTGGCTTATCTGATTGCTACACCGAAGAAGAGTCGCTTAAAACACCCGCCTTCTGAGATCCAGATTGGTTGATTTGTACATTTTCTCTCAGCTATAAAAAAACCACGCCGCAGCGTGGTTTTTTTATTTACTGATGTTACATAGTAACATCAGTAGCGTAATTTGATTCAAATGAAAGAACGATACGCGGTAAGGTCATCCGCAAGTGTTTGAGACAGGATGACTTCTAATCAAAAATGTTTTTGCGATACTTTAAATAAATAGACGCTAGAGAGCGAGTTTTGCGGATGACAATGGTTTTGGGTACTTTTGCCGAAACAAAAGTACCTCCAGCCGAAGGCTAATCCCTTTATTCAATCCCTAGATATAAGACTCCGTCGATTAGACTTAAAAGCATCTTAAAAATGCGAAATTACTTTTACGTCCGTAAATTAATTATTGAGCAATCATTAAAACCAATTCATTAATGACACACCGACACCGACATAGGTTGCCCGATGGTTATAGTCAATCAGGCTTTCACCATAGCCATCAAACAATTGAACTGTGCCGCGCAATTTACCATTGATTGGGAAAGTCCAATCAAACTGCACAGCACCATGTGAGTCATCACCACCTTTCAGTGAATGACGTAACATCAAACTAAAATCATGATCTTTATGACGATAAAATGCTGTTAAATCTCCACGTCCCACATAATCGGTAATATCTGGGTTGTTATCATCTTTGGTATCTTCTTCGAAACGATACCAAGGACGTAACATCAGTGCAAAATTGTCACGTTCAAATCCTAGATTTAACATGACACGGTTCCAACTCCGCGATAAGGGATCAGAACGCCCATTAGACTGATGGTTAAAAGTTAAGCCCAGCATACGCCAGTTCAAACCCAAGAGTTCATAGTTGGTACGAAAAACCAGACTGGCTTCAGGTTCATAGTTGGTTTCACGGAATGGTCGAGATTCATCTTCGTTATAGACTTGCCAACGAGAAGACTGGGTATAGCCCAACCAGATATCACCATTATCACCAAATAAGTTTTCAACAGCTTTGGTTTTTAATGACAATTGGAACTTGGCTTCCATCGATTTCAGGTTTTGTTCCTGATCGGCTTGTACCGTGTTGTTTTCATTCGGGCTTGATGGACGTTCATTTTTATCTGAAGTCCAGTATCCCGGCATTAAATACACAGGTTGATAGCCACGAATATTCCACGTCCCTAATTTACTCTCTGGAGAAAGTTCCCAACGACTATCCAATAATGAAAGATTTGGATTGAGGTTCGGTGCTTCTACAGCAAATAAACGGTCCGTAAACGCATGACTGACTTTTTCTTTGAAAGTCAGCTTTTCAGTCGGCTCAGGTTTAATTTCTTGGGCGGCTTGGCGCTCAGAAACCAACATTTCTTTTTCAGCAGGTTGCACTTTAAACAAAGCGTCATAACACGATAATCGCTCTGCATTTGACTCAAGTGCCACACATGCTTCAGCGGTAGCTGGTTTAACAGCCACTTCCGCATTTTGCGCATTTACAGTATTGACATACATTGAACTGAGCGCAATGAGGCTCAGTTGCAATGTCGTACGCTCAAGAGATTTGAACGCCATAAAAACCCCTTTTTTGTTTTAATTCACTTGTTTTATTTCGAAACCAAGCTCAACCAAAGCATCTCGCTTAGCCACCGGTGCAACCACAGCTTTTGTCGGTTGTTGTTCAACCAAGTACGCCACAGCAACACGTTTTAGATCTTCCAAAGTCACATTCAAAAGACGTTCACGTAACATTTGACGGAAAGCTGGCGTGCGTTTATGCAATAAAGCATAACAAGCTGTAATAGCTTCACCCGCTGGTGACCCTGGTTTATCCATGCTGGCAATCAGACCCAAAATCGCTTCTTCTAGCTGATGCGGTTGTTGTTCAGCATTCAGTAGCCACTGCACACTTGCGTCAAAATCTTTAAACGTTTCAGCTAAACGTGGGTCACGGTAGCTATAGAAACGGAATGAACATGCATTACCGTCATAGCTTGCACCACCACCATAAGCACCACCTTTTTCACGAATCGCGCTATGCAAGAAGCCATTACGTAGATAAGCCGCCAAAATCATTAAAGGTGCTGCATCTGGATGTGACACTTCCACCGCAGGATATGCTGAAGCGCAGAACTGAACATTGGCTTGAATGAGCCAAGCTTCGTCATTGTTGCTATCTGCAAAATTCACTTGAGTTAAATCATGTGGGTTATCGTCAATCGCCACTTTATCCCAAATGGTTTGAACTTCCTCAACCAATCGGTCTGAATGATGCTCCTCACACACCACCAAGAATTGTTTTGGTGCTTTAAGCAAACGGTTATGAATTAACTTAAGCTCATCAATCAAGGCATTATAAGCCGTGTCGTCTTGCTCAATTTTGCTGACAAGTTCTGACAGCCAGTTCAGCGCGCCTAGGCCTGTATTATGATAATCACGTAGCGCCAATGCACTATGTTGCCGACCTGCAATTTGCATTGCATAACTATGACCAGAACCAGATACACGTGACTGCCAACGTGCTTTACGTTGTTGCAATAACTCTACGATACGATTTTTTTCATCAAAACGTAGCTGTTCAAAAGCCAATTTCAATAAGCGAATGGCTTCAAGATTATTCACCAATGATTTAGTGGTCAACGTTAGCCAAGCACTAATTTGACCTTTATCATCCACTTTTGAACGCAGCGATGCACCCATACCTAAACCGCCACTCACAGCTGTTTGCAACTGTTGTAGCTCTAAGTAGTCGTATTCACCTGCACCAACTTCACCCATCAAAATCGATAAAAGATTGAAATACGGCGATTGCACCACTTCATCAGGAATCTGAATCAAAACTTGTTGGTAATAAAGACCATTGGTGCCTGCGTGGTAAAGATTTAACGGCGTATCCAAGCCATTACTGATAATTTCGCGTAATTGACCTTGTACAATCTGTAATTGTGCAGGAACGTCTTCTAAACCTACTTTAGGCAATAGGTTCAAATCATCTGGGGTATCTTGACGAATGTTCAGTGCTTCAGTCTGCGCAATAATCTCTGCTTTTTGCGCTTCAGTTAAGTTCGCATCAATTTCTTTTAAACGTGCTTTTTCTGCTGCCGCTTCCAACGCATTTATTTCAGCATCAGGAACCAAAGTTAATTGCACACGATGTTGATTATCTAGCAAGTATGTTTTGATTAAGTTAGATAACCACATTGGGTCTTTCAACTCTTCCTTCACTTGTTCAATGGCCGTATCCACATCCCAAACATCCACAGGGTCTGAATGGTGAATCGCACTGCTTAAACCATTCAGAATTAAGCTTAGGCCATATGGTGTACCATCACCATTGATTTCACGCTGATGCAATTCAATTTGATGCAAAATCGCCTCAACTAAAGCCGGGTCAACAGGCTTAGCCGCAACGTCTTCTAATACTTTAAACACGCCATTTTTAAATTGTTCTGCATGCTCAGGGTTGGAACCTTGAATTGCACAGTAGAACGTCATTTCATAGTTTGAGTCATCTACGCCCATGAATGGACCAGTAGACTGTGCATAACCACAGGTTTCTAAGTAATGACGTAATGGCGAAGCAGAATCTTCAAGCAATACCCCCTCAACCAAACGCATACCTAAACGTAATTTGATATTACTTGCTTCAGGCAATAACCAAGAAAGCACATGATATGTTTTGTCTTTGAGGTCTTCAGCATCAACTGCATACGTTTCAGTTACAGTTACAGGCGCAGTTAAACGACGCTCAGGTTTTGAATATAGCATTTGACCTTTTTCAAATTTTGACAAAGCAAGCGTTTCAAACTGTTCTTGTAAATTATATGCAGGCTCATTACCAAAGGTCATAAACACCGCATTACTTGGGTGATAATGTGATTTGTAGAAACTGACCAACTCTTCATAGCTTAAGTCAGGAATGTCTTTAGGATCACCACCTGAGTTGTAATGATAAGTTGTTTCTGGGAATAAATGATGGGCAAGTTGGTGATACAATTGATCTGAAGGTGAACTCATGGCACCTTTCATTTCATTAAATACCACGCCTTTATATACAGCTTCGCCATTTTCTAGCTCAATACGAATCCCTTCTTGCGCAAAATCAAGCGGGTTCAAATTCGCAGCAAAAGCAGCATCCATATAAACTTCTAACAAGTTTTGGAAATCTTTTTTGTTTTGCGTTGCAAATGGATATGCCGTCCAATCCGCTGCGGTAAACGCGTTCATAAACGTATTGAGTGAACGACGAATCATTAAAAAGAATGGGTCACGTACAGGGAACTTTTCTGAGCCACACAGTGCCGTATGCTCAAGAATATGCGCCTCACCTTTTGAATCCATCGGCTGCGTACGGAAGGCAACTAAAAATACGTTTTCGTCATGGTTTGTGGCTAAGTGATAATGCACTGCGCCAGTCACTTTGTGTTTATATTCAGACACTAAAATGTCTAAAGCTTCAACATGATGTTGACGAATCAACTGAAACGCGGGATGTACAGTTTGAGAAATGGTTTCAGTGACATCTACAGTCATGTGTGCTCCTAATCTATTCATTTAAATTAGGCAAAGTATACCTTAAAAAATCACAACTAGATTCACCGAAACAACATTTCCAACTGTTTTAATCAACTTGAACTTTAATTTTAAAAATCACTTGTTTTCGCACTAAAACATTTAGACAGATTTTATGGATTGCCTATCATTTCGTGTTGACCAATAGACGCAAATCACAATCGCCAATAACAATACAAAAGAAGCCATAAAGCGACTTAAATCCAATCCACCTGAACTGATGGGCTTATCTAAAAAATCCCCAACAACTGCACCCAATGGACGTGTCAAAACAAAAGTGGCCCAAAATAAAATCGTCTTTGAGACCCGATTAAAAAAGTACAACAACGCCATCAATAGAATTAAACCACCAAATAGCCAAATGCCACCGCTATAGCCTAATCCTGCACTATCGGAAGTCCAGTCCCCCAAAGCTGTACCTAGCGTTTGAGAAAATGTAATCGTCAACCAATAAAAGATCTGTGTGCGCGGCAAATTCACTACACTTGGATTGATTGACCCTTCGACTCGATACCAACTAAAAAGCGATATGAGCACCAAACCCAGCAACAGCAAACTACCACCCAAGTAGCCAATCCCTAAAGAACGATCTACAAAATCCGCTAAAGTCGTACCGACCGTAGTACTGGCAATAATCGTGGCCCAATATAAATAAGGTTTATAGGCTTTGGACTGTATTTGAAAATACAGCAGACTGATAAATATGCCTGCGAAAATAAAGGTACTGAGTAAATAGCCCAAATTTAAGGACATGGACAGTGCATCACCACTGGTTTCACCAAAGGTGGTCGCAAAAATTTTAGTCAACCAAAACAGTGCGGTAATCTCAGGGACTTTTTTAACGTAGTCTTGTAGCTCAAGCGCTTGCATATGCATCACTCTATGCAGTTATTTTGATGCTTATATCTTCGATAACTAAAATGAATTTTTGCTTAAAACTTTGCTTAAAATAAAGCACTCTTTTTTTGAATTACTAAATGAAAAAAAAGCACCCGATATCGGATGCTTCATTTACAGTGTTTACTTTCTATTTTTGGATTTAAAACTAAACTAGATATTTGAAATAATTATAATTTGGATGACTTTCAACATAGACATAATTCTGCTTTTGATAGAATTTTGCAGCATTTTTAAGTTCTGTATTTAAGCACAGTGCAGAAAAATGCTTTTTCGCACCCTTTTCCAATTCCACCAATAGCTGCTTACCCACGCCATGCTGACGGTACTGCGGATGCACATAGAAACGGCGAACTCGTCCAATCCGTTCTTCTACACCAGTATCACCCCATTGCTGATTTAAACCGCCACAAGCAATTAATTTATCGCCATCATAAGCAAGCAATAATTGCTCACCCGTTTGGTCAAAACGATTTTTACCACTTTGATATTCTTCAATTAAACGGTGTATAAATGTATAGCCTTCATGCTGCGCCAAAGCAGCAATATTTTCGATTTGAGCAGGAAGTTGCTCTGCTGGACGAATCGTAATTTCCATATATTCACACTTTTAATCTGTTATCTATTTATGATGACCAAATCATCTTGATTCAGTCTGAACACCCTATAGCTCTATAAAAGTAAAATTTTTCGATTTGCACAATAGCAAAGCTGATTAAAACGGCAACTAATTCAAAAAAAATGTAAAAATATAATGGATTTGCCCGATTTTTATACACACCTGTCCTTTAATTGAATTTTCTTCAACAAACTACAGCAATCCTGAGCATTCGTGTAAACTTAGCACTTTCATTTTTTTGATGTGAACATACAACATGGCAACTGTTGACCTTTTTGCAATTGGTAATGCACTTATTGACCAAGAATTTAAAGTCTCTGACGAATTCCTAATTCAACACAATCTGCAAAAAGGTACGATGCAACTGACAGATGGTGATACTCAAGCAGCCCTTTATAACAATCTAAAAGCGACTCAAGAATATAAAGGTCAAGCTTCTGGTGGTTCTGCAGCAAATACAACGGTTGCTTTTAGTGCTTTAGGCGGAACTGCATTTTATGGTTGTCGTGTCGGCAATGATGACTTAGGTCAAATTTACCTAAATGGTTTAAACGACGCAGGTATCCAAACTGCAACTCAATCAATCAGTGAAGGTGTAACCGGCACATGTATGGTATTGGTCAGCCCTGATTCTGAACGTACGATGCATACTTACCTCGGTATTACTGCTGAATTAACTGATAGCCAAATTGATTTTGGCAGCTTAAATACTGCGAAATGGTTATATATCGAAGGTTATCTTTCAACATCAGATAGCGCGCGTCTTGCGGTAAAACAAGCACGTCAAATCGCCAAAGCCAATGGTGTACAAATTGCATTGACCTTATCTGATCCAGCAATGGTGCAATATGCACGTCAAGGTCTAGATGAATTACTCGATGATGGCGTGGACTTATTGTTCTGTAATGAACAAGAAGCACTGATGTATACAGAAACAGATCATTTAGATGCTGCACTTACGAAATTGCAATCACTAAGCAAACACATTGTCATTACATTAAGTGCCAAAGGTGCCTTAATTCATAATGAAGCCGCAACATTTACCGTGCCAGGTCGTAAAGTTACCGCAGTAGATACCAATGGTGCTGGTGATGCTTTTGCTGGTGCTTTCCTATATGCACTCAATGCAGGTCATGACTATCAAACGGCTGCTGAACTTGCCATCTTGATTTCAAGTGAAGTTGTGGCTCAGTTTGGTCCACGCCTAGCAGTTGAAGACTATGCTCAGCTTTTACAATCATTTCAGAAGGAATGTGCTTAATGTTTAAAATTTGCATGACGGATGATGTGCCTGAACGTGAAGCACGATCATTCGAAACGCCTGAAGGTGAAACGATTTTTATCACCCAACGTGATGGCATGTTTTACGCTTATCAAAATAACTGCCCACACTTGCACGTGGAACTTGAGTTTCTAGAAAATCAGTTTCTAGATCGTGACCAAGAATTTATTGAGTGCTCAACACATGGCGCCCTGTTTATGGTCGAATCTGGGGAATGTATTTCTGGCCCATGCCAAGGTCAAGCCCTTGAAAAAGTGAACATTAACGTGCATTCTGATGGTGGAATCTACCTCACAGAAGAATAAACACTGGAATACAACCATGTCCGCATTTTTAACAGACTATAACTTAATACCCTTTCATTTAAGTTTATTGGCCGTACTGTTATTGGGCATGGTTGAAACCATTGGCTACTATATCAATATTAGTCCTAGCCAAGTTTTAAAAAGAGTCGCTCCTCAGCGCATACAAGAGTTGGCATTATTGAATGTCAAATTTTCCAAGACTCTGATTTTGTTCTTTCTACTGATGAATTTTAGCTTTGCAGGCTATGTACTTCAGTTTTGCATCCATGCCAAAGAAGGTCAATTCGTTCCAGCTTATTATTTAATTTTACCTGCGTTGATCATTGCCATATTCTTTACGGTATTTATGATTCATTGTTTGGATCAGGTTGTCCCACCCAAATATAAAAAACAAACGGTTAATTTACTCGGTCGTCTAGCCACCATTTCAAGTGGAAATGCCCGTCCCGGCTTTTCCGCTCAAGCTCGTGTGCGTGATGAGTTTGGTCAACTACATTATGTGCAAGTTGAGCCAGAATTTGGTGAGTTAGAGTTTCAGTCGAAAATCATTTTGATTCGTCAAAAAAAATCACACTATATTGGCAAAAAAATCAGTGTGTCGAACCGTTTATTTAATCCATCTTAGCGTCATATTGTTATCATTTTTCAAATCAAAAAAAAGCTAGTGTTCACTGGCTTGTATTCAATCAAATACTTAAAGCGATATTTTGATTAACGCTTCAGGAAACCTGAGACCAAATTCATCACTTGTTGAATATCAGCATTAGCTTCTTGCTGATTGGTTTGTCCAGCTTGTGGCGTCAATGAGTCAATAATTTGCGGCAATACCGTTGAAATTGCGCTATATACATCTTGTTTCTGAGTTTGTGTTTCTTGTGCAACTTGCTCCACTTCGGCATCATCAAATAAATTTTGTACTTGTTGATTAGTCACAGCGGCATTATCGCCAGGGCCTGTAGATACCCAATCATCAACCTGACTGCTCAAGCCCTGTCCACGTAATTTATCCAAAGCACCTTGTAGGCCACCTTGTTTTTGAATCCAAGCCAACACTAGAGGTAACACTGCAACTAAAATGGTTGATGCATTACCACCGCTACTACGTTGCTGCGGCTGCGCTGCACCACCCAGTTGGCTCAACACAGAGCCTAGAATTCCACCCAAACCACCCGCTTGGTTTTGAGCATTGGTTTGGGTATTTTGAGTGCCTGCATTTGCACCAAATTGACCCAGCACCGAACCTAAAATACCGCCCAAGCCACCTTGTTGATTTTGATTGTTTGCACCACCAAGGGCCTGCTTTGCTAAAATCTCAACAATATTATTTAAATTTGTCATTTTATTTTTCCCAGTGAAACCTAGATAAACTTAATTACAGCATACGTGGGAAAAGACAGTTTTATCATAAATGTTTGTTAATTTTTGCAATTTCTCGCAGGCTAAGTATTTGTTACCAACGGAATTTATCCCAGTTTTCAGGATTTGCCCAAAATTTAGAGTTAAACCAATCTGGAATGTGTTTATAAGTCAAAATATTAAACTGCCATAAAGCAAAATCACTTTCATGTGTGGTTTTATCAATGAGCTGAGTAAAGCCTAAAGCACGTAATAATTGTTCATCGTGTAATTTACTCACCACCACGATGCGTTTGGCAAATAGGTCACGCAATTTTACCAACATCTGAGTTTTCTGCTGCTGATCCAAACTCAACATCATTTCAGTATCAAGAATCACAAATCCAAGGTCAAAACGCTGGGTAAAAGGCAGATTTAAAAACTCAGTTACGTTAAAATGTTGCCATTGAATTGGATGAAATTGATTGTATTGCTCAAGATCTTGACCAATGCAGATTGCGGTTGAAATGGGCTGCTCTTTTGACAAATCGTCTAGCATAGAAGTGATGACATTTTGTTCAGCCATTGACCGCATCCTTAATAATGAAGTGAGTATTCGTATGGAACTACAAGGCATTTGCCATAAAATGCATGCAGGTCTTAAAGACCTTAGTGTAACTGATCAACATACACACAAGGCAAATGTTGAGTATAAATTTATTCTAGATCGCTCAGAAGTTGATCTACCGTTTAGCCTTGGCCAAGAAATTGAAATTGAAGCCACTGGAAATATCTACTGCATTTCTTGCGGCGCAAAAACGCCTAAATCGTATTCACAAGGTCATTGCTTCAAATGCATGAAGACTAAGGCTGCTTGTGATATGTGCATTATGAAGCCTGAAACCTGTCATTATCATCTCGGGACTTGCCGTGAAGATGATTTTGCCCATGAAGTTTGCTTTCAACCGCATATTGTCTATTTAGCCAATTCGAGTGCCTTAAAAGTGGGGATTACCCGCTTGGGTCAAATGCCTACACGTTGGCTAGACCAAGGTGCGACGCAAGCTTTGCCTATTATGAAAGTTGGTTCACGTCGTTTATCTGGTCAGCTTGAAGTCATGTTTGGTACGCAAGTGGCCGATAAAACCGATTGGCGTAAATTGCTCAAAGGTGAAGCAGAACCGATCAACCTGATCGAAATTCGCGACCAATTAGTGGAAGAATTCGCACCAAAAATTCAGACCATTCGTGAAGAATTTAGCCAAAATTTAGAGTTTAATGAAACCGTTGAACTGCTAGAAGATGAGTTGCCACGCCAATTTATCTACCCGGTAGATGAATATCCTGAAAAAATCAAATCGCATAATTTGGACAAAACACCGATTATTCGAGGAAAATTACAAGGGATTAAAGGTCAGTATCTGATTTTGGATACCGGTGTGATTAATATTCGAAAATACACTGGCTATGAAATTAAAGTACGTACTTAAATCGACTCAAAGTCTAGTTAAGTTTAAAAAAGCGAGATATTTCTCGCTTTTTTACACCTACTCTACCAATCTGATTCATTGAACAGTTGAAAGAAACTTTAAATATGGCAACGCCATTAACTGCTCCGCTTCTAAGATTGGCATATGACCAACATGGTCTAAAATCAGAGGCTTTTCGGCTTTTTTAAATAAGCGTCTCAGTTCTTCTGCTACTTCAACATTGATAATCTGATCTTGCTTCCCCCAGATAATAAACACAGGTGCATCAATGCCTCGTGCAGCCAAAGCAAAGGACTCTGGCGTATACAAGGTGGCCATTTTTTGCAGTTGCTCCACCATTTTATTGGTTTGTCTAGACTGAACGATCATCAACTTTTCTTGCCCAGTTTTTAATTCTTGTGGAATAAAAGGCGGAGATTGCATCACGATCTTCATCACGCGATCAAAATCACCGGTTTTTCTGACCACTAGCTCTGCAAGCTTTGCCGTATCTTTTAGATACGCTGTATTGCTCGACTTAAAGACACCTGCTGAATCCACCAACAATAAAGATTTCACTTCTAAGGGATACTGAGCGCTATAGAGCATGGCAATTGCACCACCCATCGAATGCCCTGCGATATGTAAATTTGGATCTAACTTTGCAGCATCAATAAATCGTCGTAATTTTTCAGTTAAATTTGGAATTGATAGATCAAATTTATCTGTGACAATAGTTTCTCCATGTGCTGGCAGATCTGGAATAATGACATGATAATTGGGCGTTAAATAACGGGCAACGCGGTTCCAATTATCACGCGTGCCTGACAAACCATGTAGCAATAACAGCGTCGGTTTTCGTGGATCTCCTCCTTCACTATATGTCCACTCGATTTCATTATTTTTGACTTTTTTACTGCTCAAGCCCGCCCAAGCTCTTTCCTGCTCTAGAACTTTTTGAAAGTTCAGTTCTGCAGCTTGAATACTACTCGCAACGCAAATTGTTAGTAGCATCAGTATCATGTGTTTAAAATAATGATCCATCCATCGCAATAATCGGTTCTTTAAATGTTTGTATTGAAGCATATACAGAGATGTCATCTGCTTAATCCTTTGTCGTGATGAGTTATTTCGTCTTCATATTATTTTTTTGAGAACTCCAATCTACGATGCTAAAGTCGATATTTCATTTGCCAAATCTTTTAAATAAAAATTATATCTGTCAATTTAAGCCAAAAAACCAGCTCGAAAGCTGGTTTATATTTCTAAGCAAGCCAATCAGACGGTGTCAGTGGAGCTTCAATGAGTAAGCTTGAATATTCAAGCGCAGGCAGCATAGATGGCGGATTTGAAACGTCGCTGCCCAATGCGATCAAATCCTGCTCATCAGTATGCAATACAAATGGGACTTCATTCGCATCCTGTAAAAGCGTATCTAGATTGATCACAGATTGAATCGGCTCAATTTGACTGTCATTTTGGTTTTCACTTTGCTCATCACTTGCCAATAAAATCTCTGTAAGTTCAACAGATGATTCAGGTTGTGCAAGAAACAGTTTAGCTATTGAGATTTCAGGCGATTGAACACCACGACTGTCCTCCGCCACGATTGTTGCAAAGCCACCATTTTGAATCGGGTTATCCATCGACCAAAAACCACTTTCATTGGCATAGGTCACGTACTCTTGACCATTGGCTGTAACAATGATTTTAGCCTGTTGAAATGCATTGCCTTCGAGTTTTTCAGTATTTAGCGTCACTTCTGGCGCCGGCAGTAGATAGCTTGGATTTTCAGGCGAGGTCTGAATAAATGGAAATACCAAGCCAATCGCAGGAGATTGCTGACCAAATTGATCTTCCACAACAATCATCAACATGCCACCATTTGCCACTGGATTTTCTATTGACCAATCACCATTTTCATCGACCTGAATACGATAGACCGCTTGATCCGACTAAATCACAACAGTCGTATTTGGTGCGGCAGTACCTGATATCACCGCGCCAGACTCTAAAATCGTAACAGCTTGCGGTAAAATGATTTGCGCTGTATGCAACGCCTCAGAACGATTACCGTCCTGATCAATTGCCACAACACTTATTGCACCTGTGGTCGTTAAAGGATTGAGCATCGACCAATCGCCATTTACATCAGCAACTGTTATAAACTCTTGCTCACCATAGGTCACAACCACCGTATTTCCTGCATCAGCTTTACCAACCAAATATTCGCCTTTTTCAATTATTTCCGGCATCTTGGGTAGCACACTTGGCTCTGCAATTGGAGCAATCATTATTGCCTCTGAGCGTAAGCCATGATGATTTACCGCATAAATTGTGGCAACTCCACCATCCTTCAGTGGATTATCAATCTGCCGATGTCCTTGTTTATCCACTTTGACGCGTGTAACAGTTTCACCGACTGAAATGATCACCCATGTTTTTGGCTCTGCCGTGCCAGTTATAAGATCATCTAGTCCAGTCACTTCTGGTGTTGAGGGAATATGCTGATGCTGTGTTTTCCCCTGAATCAGCAACTGCTTTATTTCAACTTGTCCCAAAATGTTTTTTAAAATACCGTTTAAATCTCTCATCTTTTGCATAACACCCTCAAATCACATCATTATATTTATTTGGGAAAATGCCTTCCCAAACTCAATTTAAGAGAATTATTTAAATAGTCAATTTTATTTAATCTTTGTTTTTAAAAGTTTTTCTTAAAGTGTGATGCATTAAACTTAAACATAAAAAAACCAGCTCGAAAGCTGGTTTTTTTTAAAGCTGCCTTAATTATTTAATTTTGGCATGATCTTTTAGATAACGTGTGTAGTCATCAAATTCTTGTTGACCACGAAGCTGTTGATAAAGTTTTGTTAACTCATCTAACTGCTCACCCGTTAATGCCGCATCAGATTGTTTGTTCACTGCAGTCACAGCAACCACAACCAATTCATTTGGTAGATTAGTCGTAGTAACAGACCAATGACCTGCTTTCGGCGCTTTTACACTAAATGCAGCACGTTGAATTTCGCGTTTTAACAAACCATCCGCACGAGTGAATGTACCCGCATTTTCAAAGTTTAAACTGCCTTTTGCAACTGAAGCAGCAGGTTTTGCAGCAAACTCTTTTAATGTCGCTTGAATCTGGGCTTTTGCAGCATCAGACGCTTTCTTTTCAATCAACTGAGTTTTCACATGCGCTTTCGCTTCAGCTAAGGTTTGAACACCCGCAGCATGATAGTTACGCACTTTCACCCAAACTACATCACCGTTTTTCAACTGAATGCTCGATGAAACATTACGTTCACCATTTTTAACATCATCGTTAAACAATTTAACTTTGACGTTTGCATCACTTAAAACTGGATGTTGCGATGCTAATGTTAAGCCATTCAATGATTGTACTTTTACGCCTTTCACTTCTTGACCCACGACATCAAGGGCATCACTGCTCACGACCATGTCATTGAGGCTGTTTACAGTGTCAGAAAAAACATTGGCTTTTTTCGAAGCAGCGACTTCTGCTTGTAGACGTGCCTTTTCCTGTTCAAATGAAGCCACTTTTACAGCTGGCGCCACTTTTTCGATCAAGTGATAACCACTGTCTGTTTTCACTGGAGCAGTCACTTGACCAGCTAGAGCACCTTCAACTGCAGCATCAAACGCATCACCAAACACACCTTTTTCATAAGCAACCAGTTCACCACCTTTTGCTTTAGATTCCGGATCTTCAGAGAATTGCGCTGCAGCTTGGTCAAAGCTTAAACCCGCTTTAATTTTAGCTTGAACACTTTCAGCCAGTTTTTTAGCTTCGGCATCTGAACGACTGTCTGCAGTGATCATGATGTGCTTAACGAGTGGTTTAACTGACTTCTGTGCATTCTCAACAAAGCTGTTATACGCTTCTTTCAATTCAGCATCAGTTGCAGCTTCTACAGGTGCAGTAATATTGGCAGGTGTTAATACGACAAAATCTGCATCAATACTGGTTGCTTGCTTAAATTTGTTTTTATGCTGCTCATAATAAGCGGCAATTTCGGCATCAGATACTTTTACATTTTTCTTGTAATTTTCAAGATTAATGCTCGCCAACTGAATACTACGTTGTTCCGTTTGTAAGTTCGCAATTTGCAAGATATCAAGCTTACTCACCAATGCATATTCCATAAATGTTGTAGACAACATTTTTAAAGCATGGTCTTTACGTAAGTTATCAATGAATGTGCGGTTCGTCATACCAATCGATTCGAGGTATCTCCCAAACGCTTCATCTGAAAATTGACCATTGACTTGGAAGCTTGGCTGCTGATGAATCATTTGCACAATTTGTGCATCACTCAAGCTAATGCCTAATTTATCAGCTTGTTGCAATAACAATTGGCGTGAAACCAAAGTATCCATCGCTTTATTGCTAATGAAATTTTGATTCAATAATGTTTCATCACCCTGAGCATATGCCAGATATTGTTCTTTTAATGAGTTCGTCAGTGCTTCGAGTTCTTTTTGAGAAATTTCAGTACCGTTTACAGTCTTTGCTGCATCTTTAGATCCACCACTAAAATATCCTTCAATACCTACAAGTGCTAAAGGGGTCAAAAATAAAACGAGCAAGACCTTGCCCAGCCAACCCTTAATGACTTTACGAAACGATTCCATAAGTATTCCAATATTTTATTTGCGGTGAATTTTAACCGAAAACCCGAGATGAATGAATGCGATATATCAATTAATCACATTTACCAATAAAAAACGCGCCAAATAATGGCGCGTCTCATGTGCTTAATAAGATTAAGCTACAGAATCTTTCAAGCCTTTACCAGCTTTGAAGCTAGGAACTTTGCTTGCTTTGATTTCTAAAGTCGCACCAGTTTGTGGGTTGCGACCAGTACGTGCAGCGCGTTCTTTAACGCTGAAAGTACCGAAACCAACTAAAGTAACTGTATCACCAGCTTTTAATGCATTGGTAACTGCAGCAATTGTAGCATCTAAAGCTTTACCGGCATCGGCCTTAGATAATCCCCCATTTTCGGCAATTGCATCAATTAATTCTGATTTATTCATGAAAATTACGTCCTCTTAATATCGTTTATTTAAGGTTCAAGAATTTGTATAAAACGCCATAACGCCTTTATAGCAATGCTTTAGGGTTAAACGCAATACTCCTCAACCTCTTTTTATAGAATTTTTTGACGAAAAAAACCTTGAAAATTCGATAATAGTAAAAAAGTTAGTGTTTTTTTAGTATTTCGGACCTCAGTTGGGCATTTTCTTCGGCCAATTGGTCAACTTTAGTATGTAATTGAAGTATAAGCCTTTCTAAGTGCTGTAAATCCTTTACAGTCACCAATCCTAAACGGTTTAAAGAATGATTAACACCATTATCTAAAATTTTTTCTACTTTATCTTTCGTATCAGTTACAGATTCTTTGGCTTTTTCTGAAACTTTTTCGACAGTTTGATCTGCAATATCAATCGTTTTGGACTCAAGCTCCTCTCCAACTTTGACTAAAGAGTCAAAAAGCTTATTTCCTTCACCCTCAGCACGTGAAAAAGCACCTAATCCAGCCAACCAAATCTGTTTGGTATATTTACGGAAATCCATTTTAGAGCGACGATCAGAATGACTACGTACGCGAGTTTTAGCGGGCTTTTCTGATGTTTCTTGTGCATCGTCAATTATGCTTTCTGTATTTTCCATAATCCGCACTTCTCCTGATTATTTTATGTGCACAGCAACATGTGATTCTTCATTTTAACAACATAATAGCAAACATATGACTTGATAGATTGATTAAACTGTTCTACAAAGCTGGTGAATTACCAACTTTTTGGTATATTCTAAGTTCCTCTAGAGCAGGATGCTCAATTTCCAGTGCTTTCAGATTTTAACAAGGACATTTTTTTTATGAGTGATACGCAACAAACACAAGCTCAACCACATTTGTTGCTTACTATGACCCTGATTGTTTTAGAAACGATTTTTACTTTCATTTTAAAACATGACCGCGTTGTAGCATTACAAGCTAAAAAATTTGTTGATCAAAAAGTCGCACTTAAGATAAATAGCTATATCCCTTATTTTGATTTTTATGTTCAGTTTACTGAACACGGTATTCTTTTCGACACAAAATCCCCAGATAAAGCGATCGACCTTGATGTCCGTACGACACTAATGGATTTGGTGAAAATCTTTGTCTTTGGTAATCGTAAAAGCATCAAAACCATGCGTATCGATGGTGATGTAGTTCTAAAAGATGAATTTCGTGATCTGGTTTCATTATTTAGTGTGCCGAAAATTTTATCTGACTGGAAACACTGGCTGTCTGAACCTGTCGAAGAAAACGATATCGTTGCGTCTAAAAAACGTATTGCCCCACTTTTAGAAAAAATCGAACAACAACGCTCTAAAATCAACACGCTGCAAGTTGAAGTTAAACAATACAAAAACCGTATTAAGCGTATCGAACGTCGTCAAAAGCGGATTAATATCGCTTTTAGTCTAATATCTGTTCTTTTAATAACGTTATTAGTGTATAATATGTGGTTCAAATAAATATATAATTTTTCAGACAAAATAAAAAAAATAAACAATCTCAAAAAAACTTGACTATTTTAGTCAGGATTCATAAAATCTGCACATCTAGACTTAACATGTGTATCGAATCATGCGCTTAACAACTCGCGGTCGCTACGCAGTGACTGCTCTACTTGATCTAGCTTTGCAGCCAACTGAACAAACGATCACTCTTGCAGAAATTGCAGCTCGTCAAACCATTTCAGTGGCCTATCTTGAGCAGTTATTTGCAAAATTAAAGCGTCACGGCTTAGTTTCCAGCATCCGTGGAGCAAACGGTGGTTATCACCTTGCTCGTAGTGCTGAAGACATCACTGTTTTGGAAATTATTGAAGCTGTAAATGAAACAGTTGATGCAACCCGTTGTGACCACAAAGGCAACTGCCAAAATGGTGCAATGTGCTTGACTCACGATTTATGGCAGGAACTCTCCCACCACATTGCCGATTATCTTGCAAAAATCACCCTTGCTGACCTTGTAGCACGCGATAACGTTCAAACCGTATCTATTCGTCAAAATTCAGCAAACTTTGATTCAGCCCTTTTATCGGTTACAGGTATTTGACATGAAGCGTCCTATTTATCTTGACTATGCAGCAACTACACCTGTAGACCCTCAAGTCGCAGAACGTATGATGGAATGTCTAACGTTTGACGGTACTTTTGGTAATGCAGCTTCTCGTTCTCATGCTTACGGCTGGCAGGCAGAAGAAAAAGTAGAATATGCACGTGAACAAGTTGCTAATCTAGTAAAAGCTGATCCACGCGAAATCGTTTGGACTTCTGGTGCAACTGAATCTGACAACCTTGCGCTTAAAGGTATTGCTCAGTTCTATGCATCAAAAGGCAAGCACATTATTACAAGTAAAATTGAACATAAAGCAATTCTTGATACTTGCCGCGAGCTTGAAGAAGAAGGCTTCGAAATTACTTATCTTGAGCCAGAAGCAAAAACAGGTTTAATTACACCTGAAATGGTTCAAGCTGCCCTTCGTCCAGATACGATTCTTGTATCTTTGATGATGGTGAACAATGAAATCGGTACAACTACAGATGTAGCTGCAATCGGTGAATTGACTCGTGCAAACAAAACTTATTTCCATGTAGATGCTGCGCAAGCTGCAGGTAAAGTAGAAATTGATCTTTCAACAATGAAAGTTGATTTGATGAGCTTCTCTGGCCACAAAATCTATGGTCCTAAAGGCATTGGTGCTCTTTATGTACGTCGTCAACCACGTGTACGTATTAAAGCGCAAATGCACGGTGGCGGTCATGAACGTGGTATGCGTTCAGGTACGCTAGCGACTCACCAAATCGTGGGTATGGGCGAAGCGTTCGAACTTGCCGGCAAAAACCTGCATGCTGAACAAACTCGTATTCGTGTACTTCGTGACAAACTTTGGAATGGCTTACAAGGTCTTGAACAAGTCTTCCTGAACGGTCACCCAGAATACAACGTTGCAAACTATCTAAACGTCAGCTTTAACTTTGTTGAAGGTGAATCGTTAATGATGGCACTTAAAGATTGCGCAGTATCTTCTGGTTCTGCATGTACATCAGCAACTTTAGAACCATCTTATGTACTTCGTGCATTGGGTCTTTCAGACGAATTGGCTCACAGCTCGATTCGTTTCAGCTTTGGTAAATACACCACTGAAGCCGATATTGACCATGTACTTGAAATTACCAAAGCAGCAGTTGAAAAACTACGTGATCTTTCACCGCTTTGGGATATGTACAAAGAAGGTATCGACCTTAATTCTGTAGAATGGGCTGAACACTAATTCATCCCGGTGAGATAGCTTTTATTTTAAGGCTATCTCATTGATTAACGTAATTTCACCCCCATATTAATCTTAAGGCTGACCCCGAGGTTTGGAGAAGCGTCATGGCTTATAGCGAAAAAGTAATTGATCATTACGAAAACCCTCGTAATGTTGGTGTTTTAGACAAAAATGCAGAAAACGTTGGTACAGGTATGGTCGGTGCACCAGCTTGTGGCGATGTTATGCGTCTACAGATTCAAGTTGATGACAACGGCGTAATTGAAGAAGCTCGCTTCAAAACTTACGGTTGTGGTTCAGCAATTGCATCTAGCTCATTAGTAACAGAGTGGCTAAAAGGCAAAACTCTTGATGAAGCTCAAGCAATTAAGAACATTGATATTGCAACTGAACTTGCACTTCCACCAGTAAAAGTACACTGCTCTGTACTTGCTGAAGATGCAATCAAAGCTGCTGTAGAAGACTACCGTAGCAAGAAAGTAAAAGCTTAATTGTTTACGTGTTTTAAAAAAGATTAACGGAGTTTTCATGATTCATTTAACTGAAAATGCTGCAACTCATATCAGCAATTACATCAAGAATCGCGGTAAGGGTGAAGGCATTCGCGTTGGCGTGAAAACTTCTGGCTGTTCTGGTCTAGCTTATGTACTTGAGTTTGTCGATGATATTGACACGCATGACCAAGTATTCGATCAGTTTGGCGTAAAAGTATTTGTTGACCCAAAAAGCTTAGTTTATCTTGAAGGTATGGAGATGGACTATGTGAAAAATGGTTTAAACGAAGGTTTTGAATTTAATAACCCAAATAAAAAAGGTGAATGTGGCTGCGGCGAATCGTTTACGGTTTAAGCCTTTTCCACGCTCCTTTTTCGCATTAAAACAGTGTAAAATTCACTGTTTTAATTGCATTTAAAGCAACACTTTTTGCACCTCTATTGCGGACACCATCTCCCATGAATCATTTTGAGTTGTTTAACTTACCTGTAGCACTCGATATTGATTTAGCAGTTTTAAAATCTGAATTTTTAAAGTTGCAGCAACAATATCATCCAGATAAAGCCGAAGACAAAGATCTAGCCCTGATTAAATCTAGTGAGATTAATCAAGCATTTAAAGCTTTATCCAATGTTGATAGCCGCGCTGCATATCTTTTAAGTCTTAAAAAACAAGATTATCACCTTGATCAATCAATTAGTGATTTTGAGTTCCTACAAGATGCCTTAGAAATTCGTGAACAGTTAGATGAGGCATGCTCTGCTGATGACCTCACTTCACTTAAAACTGAAGTTCAGCAATGGATTGACGGTTTGGTTCGTGAATTCAAGATTGATTATGACGACGAAGACTGGGCTGAAGCACGTGATACCGTACGTAAATTACGCTTCTTCAAAAAAGTAATGGCTGACATCGATAAAGCTGAAGATCGCTTCTTAGACGACGATAGCTTTGATTTAGACGATGATTTTTAATTTATTTTTTATATTTGACGTTCAAAGGATGTAACACACATGGCTCTCTTGCAAATTGCAGAACCTGGTCAATCAAGTGCGCCGCATGAACACCGCATCGCAATTGGTATCGATCTTGGGACTACACACTCTTTAGTAGCCACGGTACTTTCTGGTAAAGCGAAAGTGCTTAACGATGAACATGGTCGTGTGTTACTCCCTTCTATTGCACACTATGGCGAATCCACTGCGCAATATGGTGACGACGCAAAGGCATTCTTAACGACTGATCCTAAAAACACCATCGTTTCTGTAAAACGCTTTATGGGTCGTTCTAAAGCAGATATCAAATTCCAACATCCGTACAACTTAGTCGGTGAAGCGAATGAAATGCCTGCTTTTGAAACTGCACAAGGTCGTAAAACACCAGTTGAAATTTCTGCAGAAATTTTAAAACAACTTAAAGACCGTGCAGAAAGCAGCTTAAACAATCCAGTAAATGGTGCTGTCATTACTGTACCTGCCTATTTTGATGAAGCACAGCGTCAAGCAACGCGTGATGCAGCGCAGCTTGCAGGCTTAAATGTACTCCGTCTTTTAAATGAACCGACTGCTGCGGCAGTGGCTTATGGCTTAGACCAAGACACCAATCTTGCACATGATCAAAACTATGTGATCTACGATCTGGGTGGTGGTACTTTTGACGTTTCAATTTTACGTTTCTCTCAAGGTGTTTTTGAAGTTCTAGCAACGGGTGGCCACACGGCGCTTGGTGGTGATGACTTAGACCGTCTGATTGTAAAATGGGCAAAAAAACAACTGAATATTGAAACTTTAGATGATGCTGAATATGCCCATTTCATCGTTTCTGCTCGTAAAGCAAAAGAAGCTCTAACCGAGGCTGAATCTGTAGAGCTTAAAGTCCTTGATCAATCATTGACTTTAGACCGCCCTACTTTTGAATCCATCATCAAAGTTGCTTTGGATAAAACCATCAGCGTTTGCAAACGTGTCATGCGTGATGCCAAGCTTGAGCTCAGCGATATTCAAAATGTGGTATTGGTCGGTGGTTCTACCCGTTCATATGCTGTGCAAAAAGCTGTTCAAGATGTCTTCAATCAAGAACCACTCTGCACAATTAACCCTGATGAAGTTGTGGCCATTGGCGCGTCGATTACAGCAAACCAACTTATTGGTAACTCTAAAGATGGTTCATTGCTTTTAGACGTCACACCGCTTTCTTTAGGTTTAGAAACCATGGGCGGTTTGGTTGAGCGCCTTATTTCGCGTAATACAGCCATTCCAGTGGCGCGTCGCCAAGAATTCACAACCTATCAAGATGGTCAAACAGCGATGTTAATTCATGTTGTACAAGGTGAACGTGATCTGGTTGAACATTGCCGTAGTCTAGGTCGTTTCGTGCTTCGTGGAATTCCACCGATGACTGCAGGTCAAGCACGTATTGAAGTGACTTTCCAAGTTGACGCAGATGGTTTATTGACGGTGTCAGCCAAAGAAACCACTTCTGGTGTGCATGCTCAAATTGACATCAAACCTTCTTATGGTTTATCTGATGCCGACACTGAACGCTTACTGATTGATGGTTATAAGTTTGCTGAAGAAGACAAAAACTTACGCCATCTTCAAGAAACCAAAGTGGAAGCAAAACGTGAACTTGAAGCACTTGATCAAGCACTTAAAGTAGATGCTCAACTTCTCAGCCAAGAGCAACATAGTTCCCTCACTGCTGCACGCACAGTTTTAGATGCTGCACTTGAAACGACAGATATCAAAGCTATTGAACATGCTGTAGAACAGCTTAAAATACATAGCGATGCATTTGCTGCAGCTCGTATGAATCAGCACATTGATGCCGCATTGAAAGGCACAAAACTCGATGATTGGTCAAACTCAAATTAATTTATAGGTCAAGATTATGCCACGTATTAAAGTACTGCCTCACGCAACAATCTGCCCAAACGGCGCTGAGTTTGAAGTCGAAGCAAATGCTAACCTTTGCGAAAGCATGTTAAAAAACGGCATCAAAATTGAACATGCATGTGATATGTCTAAAGCATGCACCACTTGCCATGTGGTTGTACGTAAAGGTTTTGATGGTCTAGATGAAATGGATGATGTCGAAGCAGATCTTCTCGATCGTGCTTGGGGATTAGAACCAGACTCTCGTCTGTCATGCCAAGTAAAAATTGAAGATGAAGATTTGGAAATTGAAATTCCTAAATACACCATCAACCATGCTTCAGAAAATCATTAATTTATAGATAATTTTCTATAATCAAAAAGCCAGTTCATCGTAACTGGCTTTTTTATGGATAAATTTATTTAATATTTCAAAAATAAGAAGTTTTTATAAAAGCATGAACTGAGTTATTGTTAAAATTTTACGTGATACGATTAGATCTAATTTTTACAATGTATATGTGAAATTAAGAGTGAGATTCAGTTTTTTTGACTTCTTCAATAACTTCATCTTCTAAATTCAGTTTAACAATACCAGCAGAGTTGGTCATTTTTTGCTGTGTTTGTAGGCGCTGAATCATGCGTTCTAAGACATGTATTAGTTCTGGATATTCAAAGTTTTGTACTTCATCTAAGTTCAACAATAGATTAAAGCCTTTATATTCGTAGTCAAACCAACGTTGATAATCTGTTTTCTGTGAGGTGTATTTTTCCATCACTTGCCAAGTACGTACTGGGCCTTTGATGCCTTTTAAGAAGATCGGCGCTTTGGGTGCACATAAATAGTCATTTTTCACTAAATGATGCGTATCGTCTGAAATCAAAATTTCATCGACTTCGGCAGCGCTTTGCAAGCGTGCAGCCAAGTTAGCATCACGTCCAACGATGGTATAAGCCATACGGTGAGCTGCACCATAGTTCCCAACGTGGCAATACCCTGTAGAAATACCCATACGAATGTGTAGCGGCGGATAACCCATTTTAATCCAGCGTTCACGTAGCAACTTCATTTGCTGACGCATGACCATTGCCATCTCTAAACAGGTTTTTGCATCTTGCTCTACACCTTGGCTATGTGGATCACCAAAGAAAATTAGAATTGCATCACCCATAAATTTATCGACAGTCGCTTCATACTGTTTGGCAATCTCAGTCATATGACTCAAATAGTCATTGAGTAGAAATGCTAAATCGTCTGGGATTAATGTTTCAGAAAGTTCTGTAAACCCTTGGATATCTGAAAAGAAAATCGTGAGTTTTTTACGTTTATATTCGATTTTAGCTTCAGACTCACCTTTCATAATCGATTGCCAAAGCTGCATTGGCGCATAACGACTCAATTGATTGGCGAATTCCATATAACGATTCATCTGATCATAATAATGGTTCTTTTTATTACTCAACGACTGAACTTGGGTATGTTGATAAAAAGTCCCCACACTGAAATAGGTAATGAGGCATAAAAAGCCAAGAACGGTTAATTCACTGCTGGTTGACTCAAAATACTCTTGAAAACCAAAGACATAAATATTACACAAATAAAATACAGTGACGCCTACAATTCCTGCCAAGGACATCATTAAGAAATTAATTTTGTTATAAATGGTTGTATACAGCAGTGCAAAGACCGCAAGAAAGGTTAAAACGAGGCTTAAATGTACTGCAGACATCAGCACAGCAATAACGATGATATCGATCAGAAAAAGTACATTACGCTTAACTTGATTGCTATATCGATAAATTAGCCAATGGGAAAACTTGGGAACAACTAAAATCAGAAAAAATAAAAATGCAGGAATGTAGATTTGATATTGCGTATCTGGCTGAGTGTAATGATAGACAACAATCACCAAAGACAGCATGATATATCCCATCAAACGATGAAAATATTCAAACTGTTTAGGCTCTTTGCTGATTAAATTGTCTAACGGCACTCGATCGCCCCCATACGGACACTCATTCTTCTACTATCCTGATATTGTCCGTAAATCGGGATTAGTCCATACGCCAATCGAAAGGCATATCGCCTTGACCACGTAGTGCAAGCATTAGTGTTTGGCGCATGTGTGCCAAGACATCATTGTTATAAGGAACTGCTGGCGTACCCCAAACTGGTTTCGGCCAAGCCACATCATTTTGATAACGAACAACATGATGAAAATGTAATTGTGGAACCATATTACCCAATGCAGCTACATTCATTTTGTCTGCACGGAATACACGTGACAATTGGCTTGATAACCAGCTTGATTCACGTAAAAACTGTTCTTGGTCTGCCTGACTTAATTCATAAAGCTCTGTAATTCCCGGAACACGTGGAATCAAAATAAGCCACGGGAATTGCATATCATTCATCAAACGACATGTTGACAGAGGAAAGTCGCCTACATAAAACGTATCTTGAGCAAGTTGTGGATGTAAACTAAACATATCTTTATAAATGATGCAAAATTAGAATGATGGCTAATACTATCACATCCTTATGGGTGTGAATATTCTGTACAGAACGTTTCATTACAAATAAACTGCATTTGAATAAAACGTTGCTTGCTTATGACTCTAATAAATTTTTCAAAAAAATCAAGCGTTTCTTCTATATAAAAAACACGCAGAAAAATCTACTCATTCTAAACAAGCAATTTATACGCCAAATCTAGTGATTTGGCGCCAATTCCTTCAGCAAACTGTCTAATAAGTCATTTATAAATTGAATGCGTTTGTCATATTCTTCGAGCATGACCATCACTTTTAGACGCTGTCCACCTTCCATTCGGAAGAAAGTCGGATGCTTTTGCATCATTTGAATGATCGATATGGCTTGAACTGGTGTATCTGGTGAGAACTCAATACTGCCGCCATGTGAACTGATATCAATTTTTGTGATACCCAATTGTTCCGCTTTTAAACGCAACTGATGGACAGAGAATAATTGCTTAACGGCTTGTGGTGGCAAGCCAAAACGATCGATTAACTCCATACGAATGTTATCGAGTTTCTCTTGAGTATCCGTATTACTAATGCGTTTATAGAACAATAACCGTTGATGTACATCACCTAAATAATCATCTGGAATTAAGGCTGGCATGTGCATGCTAATTTCAGCCGTTAATGACAATGGAGAGTCAAAGTTAGGCGTTTTACCTTTTTGAATGGCTTTGGTGGCTTTTTCAAGCATTTCCATATACAGGCTATAACCGATGGTTTGCATTGAGCCACTTTGCTGTTCACCCAGCAACTCACCTGCGCCACGAATTTCTAAGTCTTCTGTAGCCAACATGAAGCCCGCACCCAAAGTCGATGCACGAGAAATGGCATCTAGGCGTTTTTCAGCATCACCTTTTAAACCTTTGAGCGAAGGCACTAGTAAATAAGCATAGGCTTGATGGTGCGATCGACCAACACGACCACGTAGTTGGTGCAACTGCGCTAGTCCAAGTTTATCTGCACGCTCAATCAAAATGGTATTGGCGTTTGGCACGTCAATCCCAGTTTCAATAATGGTTGAACACACCAGCACGTTATATTCTTTGTGATAGAACTGCTGCATGATTTGCTCTAGCTCACGCTCACGCATTTGACCATGTGCTACCGCAACTCGGGCTTCAGGAACCAATTCACGTAGAGTTTCTGCCGTGCGTTCAATGGTCTCGACTTCATTGTGTAAGAAATACACTTGCCCGCCACGTAATAGTTCACGCAAGATGGCTTCTTTAATCGAATCCCCAGTGTGTTCTTGCACAAAAGTTTTCACGGCAAGACGACGTGCAGGTGGCGTTGCAATAATAGATAGATCACGCATACCACTAAAAGCCATATTCAGCGTACGTGGAATAGGCGTTGCAGTTAGCGTTAGCATATCAACATCGGCACGTAAAGCTTTAATTCGCTCTTTATCACGTACACCAAAACGGTGCTCTTCATCCACGATCATGAGACCGAGATTTTTAAATTGCACACTTTCCTGCAAGATTTTATGTGTGCCAATCACAATATCCACTTTGCCTTCTGCGAGGTCTTCAATGGTTTTGGTATGTGATTTTGATGAACCAAAGCGTGATAGGACTTCAATACGTACAGGCCAGTCCGCAAAACGGTCTTTGAAAGACTCGTAGTGCTGCTGTGCCAACAACGTGGTTGGAACAAGTACAGCCACTTGTTTGTTATTTTGTACTGCCACAAATGCAGCACGCATGGCCACTTCTGTTTTACCAAAACCGACATCACCACAAACCAAGCGATCCATCGGCTTCGTTTGTTGCATGTCATAGAGTGTTGCTTCAATAGCATTGGCTTGATCTAAAGTTTCTTCATAGGCGAAGCCACTGGCAAACTGCATATAGAGACTTTGATCCAGTTCAAATCCATAACCCGGCTTCGAGTGACGACGGGCTTGAATATGTAAAAGTTCGGCCGCCACATCATGGATTTGCTCTAGTGCTTTGCGTTTCGCTTTAGACCATGCATCTGTGCCCAATTTATGTAATGGTGCTAGATCTGGGTCACCACCGCTATATCGGCTAATTAAATGCAGGTTTGTCACAGGGACATACACTTTGGCTGCATCGGCATAGTCTAACTGCAAAAATTCATGGTCTTGCTCATCGATACTCAAGGTAATTAAACCTGCATATCGCCCCACACCATAATCAATATGAACCACAGGTGCGCCAATACTTAGCTCGGTTAAACTGCGAACAAGGAACTCTTCTGATACTTCCTGTTGGCGTTTACGACGACGTTGAACCACACGGTGTTCATATAGCTGATTTTCAGAAATTACACTGAGCTTATCAGTTAGTAATAAACCACGATCTAAGGGTGCATTAGTGATCGCAATCGCATGCATAGAATGCATAAAATCATCAAAACTTTCGACCGTTGGGATATCACCCAAACTTGGACGCAATGCATCTTTTAAAGTTTCACGTCGACCAGCGCTTTCAGCCACCAAAAGCACTGGATAATTTGCCGCATCGATATATTGCTTAACCGCAGAAAATGGCTTTTCACGTTTTGGATCGACCGGTAAACGGGGTGGAATCTCAGCAGTAAGATTGATCACGCCATTACGTTCATCAAAAGCCTCAGGTGAAGCCACGATACGACGGCAGAGATTTAATTGTTCTAACACTTGATTTGGTTGTAGGAAAATCTGCTCTGGCGGCAAAATCGGTTGGTCGACATTATGACGGCGGTCTTCATAACGACGCACAATATCCGACCAAAACTGAATCAATGTGTCATCTATGGCTCTGTCTGTAATGACAATGCCATTCTCAGGTAAGTACGAAAACAGGGTACTTTGCTCTCTCATGGCTTGTTCAGAGAAGAACAACGGAAAATAAAACTCAATACCCGGTGAAGCTATACCATCTTGTACATCTTGATAAATTGGGTTTTTCTTTGGATTTGCTGTCGGAAAATTTTCCGCATATCGATCACGAAACAGTGAACGTGCTTCTTTTAATGGAAATTCTTTTGCAGGTAAAACCGTAAAATAATCTAAGTTTTGGGTGGTTCGCTGAGTTTCAGGATCAAAGAATTTGAGGGTATCGATTTCATCATCAAATAAGTCAATACGAATCGGTGAACTTTGCCCCGAAGCGTAAATATCCATGATGCTGCCGCGTACTGCAAATTCACCATGATCATAAACGGTATCCACCAAGTGATAGCCCGCTTGTACTAATCTTAATTTTTGTTGTTCGATATCAAATTTTTGACCTACTTTAATATCAAAGTGTTCACCTAATACCCAAGATGCCGGTGCAACTCGCTGCGCTAAAGTTGTTGCTGAAACCAACAACACACCTTGCTGTGGCATATTGGACAAAATCGCCAAGCGTTCAGAAACAATGTCTTGATGTGGCGACAGCCGGTCATAAGGTAAAATTTCCCAATCTGGGAAAATAGTTGGCTTAATTCCGTAAAATTCCAGCTCACTTTCTAACTGCCCGAGATGCTGATTATTACGTGCAACAATCACAAACAACTGTTTGGATTGTTTGCTAATTTCTTTAAATAATAATGCAGCAGATGAGCCTTGTAAGTTTCCGACCCACCGCTTTTCGCCAGCTTTAAGCTGTTTAAGATTGAGTTGTGAAATTTCTTGCTGGAACATGATGTAAATAGCTTTTAATGTTTTAATCACTTGGTGATCATATTAACACGATGCTTTTTACATTCCGAGATTTAAGCAACTATATACAGTGTTTTAACCAATGTGGATTTGTGATTGTATTTTCTATTGATGAGTACCCTTAACGCACCCATCAAACTCAAAAACTGCCATTGATTCTTTTACTTACGATCACGGATGAATTGACGATAATAATCATTCAATAGTTTGACATAATGTTTAAATTGCAACAGATTTTCTTCAGTATTGCCTAATCGTGCAACAAAGCGTTGATTTGCAATTTCCAAGTCTATTTTTTCATTGATAATCATTGCAGTCGCATAGAGCTGTTTTAAATCATCGAAATTTGTCATTTTTCTATTCGACAGATATTCCATACGTTCAGACAATGTATTTAAAACTACGCCTTCAATGATATAACCCTGAGTTTCATCATATTGAATGTGGTGTTGTTCTAAGTAAAGTTGCTCAGGCGACTCTTTAGCACCTTTGAATAAATCGACTAACTTATTAAACATCTGACTATCTACAACATGATAAAAAACCTATTGTACTTCGATTACATCCTTTTTTGGGCAAGTTAAAGTATTTCTGACTTTATCTATGCGCTAAATTTTTCATCCAAACCTTCATGACTATATAGAACTATAATTACGATCTTAAGCAAATATAGCGTTTTATTTTCAACCCAATACTTTCTTTTAGAAATCTAAAACATCACTGCCATCAGATTAGTTTTCTAGATTTACCACTGATTTCTTCAAATAAAAAACGAAGGATTAACCTTCGTCATTTACTCATCATGGGGCTATTTAAAAGTCTTAAATAAGCATTTAACTCACTTGAGCGAGTGGCATACTAAATGGTGTCACTTCAGAAACTAAATTTTCAATCGAGAAAATTTCATCTAATTGACTTTCAGTTAACAGCTCTTGCTCTAAAACCACTTGGCGAATGGTTTTATTTTCGGCAATACATTGCTTACCGATTTCATCACATTTTGCATGACCTAAATATGGATCGAGTAAGGTCACGATTCCTACACTACGCATCACAGCATCAAAACATGCTTGCTCATTTGCCTGAATTCCTTGGATACATTTGCTATCTAATGTTTTTACGGCATTCACCAGAAGCTCAATCGATTCATTCATGGACAATGCAATGACCGGCTCCATGACATTTAATTGTAATTGCCCTGCTTCCGCAGCCAAAGTAATGGTTAAATCATTACCCATCACTCGAAATGCAACTTGGTTGACCACTTCAGGGATCACGGGATTGACCTTTGCAGGCATGATCGACGAACCTGCTTGTAACTCAGGTAAACGAATTTCCGCAAAACCTGTTCGTGGCCCCGAACTTAAAAGACGTAAGTCATTACAAATTTTAGAAAGTTTGACAGCTAAACGTTTTAAGCAGCTCGATAATAAAATAAATACGCCACAATCACTGGTTGCTTCGACATAGTCTTCTGCACCTTGCAATTTTAAACCAGTCAAATGAGCTAGATTTTCAACGGCCTTCGCTGCATAACCCGCAGGAGAATTCACGCCAGTACCAATTGCCGTCGCACCTAAATTAATTTCCAATAAAAGCTGTCGATTTTGCTCAATCAACTTTAAATCTTCTTTTAATAATGTTGCAAATGCACGGAATTCTTGCCCCAAAGTCATCGGAACAGCATCTTGTAACTGTGTACGCCCCATTTTGATGACATGTTTAAACTCATCGGCTTTAATATGTAAGCTTCCAATTAGCTGATTTATAACCACAAATAAAGCATCAAAAGCGCTAAATGTTGCTAGACGCAGCGCTGTTGGATAGACATCATTGGTGGATTGTGACTTATTAACATGATCGTTTGGATGAATCCGTTGATAACTGCCTTTAGCATCTCCGAGCAACTCAAGGGCAATATTGGCAATGACTTCATTGGCATTCATGTTAATAGAAGTGCCTGCTCCACCTTGATAAATATCAATTGGAAATGAATCTGCCCATTGTTCAGGATGATCAATCAATGCATCACACGCCTGCTGAATTGCTTGGCGAATATCATCTTGTATTAAGTTAAATTGATAATTGGTTTCTGCTGACGCTTTTTTTACCTGAGCAATAGCGCGTACAAAGTTTAAATTTTGTCCGACATGCTGCTTTGATATTTGAAAGTTTTCGATGGCACGCAATGTATGTATACCGTAATAACATGACTGCGGGACTGCTTTATCCCCCAATAAATCATGCTCAATTCTCGTTTTTTCCATTTGAACCGTTGTCACTGCGTATTCCCTCTAATTACGCACCAAGACTGTGCATACCTCATATTCGACCTGTTCAAATCATCTCACTACAGATGATGTGATGCACATTTGCAACCAAATATTTCAAATGCACATTTCTTGTTCACCATGTAACATTGTGTAATTTTTACCTAATTTCATTAGTTCTCTTTTTGTGATGAAAAGTCTTAAGTAGATTTACATTTCAAATTTTAAATTCCCTTCTGTACAACATTTCAGCAGCACAATAAAAAATTCGATTTGTAATAAGAAAAAATATCATTTACGCAAAACATACATAAAATATGCTTAAAGGTTACAGAGTGTAATTTTTAAATCGTGCTTGAATCTGCGACTTACGACAGAAGTACAAATTTTCATCTAGGACAGAGATGATTTGCTTTCATTAAGGACGAACCGCCTATGAGCCATTTAAACCCGACATTAGTCACCTTTATTTTTTATATTCTTGCAATGCTTGCCATTGGTTTGTATGCCTACAAAGCTACGCATAACTTTGACGAATACATTTTAGGTGGACGAAGTTTAGGAAGTGTTGTGACTGCACTTTCAGCAGGTGCATCCGACATGAGTGGTTGGCTACTCATGGGTCTCCCTGGTGCAATTTATCTATCTGGTCTTTCCGAAGCTTGGATTGCAATCGGCTTAATTATCGGTGCTTGGTTGAACTGGCTGATCGTTGCTGGTCGCTTGCGTGTTCATACCGAATATCAAAATAATGCCCTGACCCTGCCCGATTATTTCACAAGCCGTTTTGCAGACCGTAAAAAGATTTTACGTATCATTTCAGCTGTAGTGATTTTAGTGTTCTTTGCGATTTACTGTGCTTCTGGCATGGTGGCTGGCGCACGACTTTTCGAAAGTTTATTCGGTTGGAACTACACAACAGCACTGTGGATTGGTGCAATTGCAACCATCAGCTATGTCTGTATTGGTGGATTCTTAGCGATCAGTTGGACCGATACTTTCCAAGCGGGTCTGATGATCTTTGCACTGCTGATCACACCGATCATCACCTACCTTGCTTTAGGTGATAACAGTCAAAATCTTGCTGCTATTTTGGAAACAGCTCGCCCGCAAGCTTCCAATTTATTTGAAGGCTTAAGTACAGTTGCGATTTTATCCAGCATGGCGTGGGGCTTAGGCTATTTTGGTCAGCCGCATATTTTGGTTCGCTTTATGGCAGCCGATTCTGTTAAATCCATTCCGAATGCACGTCGCATTGGTATGACATGGATGATCCTATGTCTAGGCGGTGCTGTAGCAGCCGGTTATATCGGTATTGCTTACTTCCAAGTTCACCCAGAACTGGCAAGCGTCGTTAATGCAAACCCTGAAACGGTATTTATGGAATTGACTAAAATTCTATTCAATCCGTGGATTGCTGGGATTATTTTGGCCGCAATTTTAGCTGCGGTGATGAGCACACTTAGCTGTCAGTTATTGGTGTGTTCAACCACCTTGACGGAAGATTTGTACAAAGGATTTATTCGTAAAAACGCATCGCAAAAAGAATTGGTTTGGATTGGACGTGCGATGGTCTTGGCAATTGCCGTATTTGCAATCACCTTTGCAATGAACCCTGCAAGTAAAGTTTTAGGCTTAGTGGCTTATGCATGGGCAGGTTTCGGTGCTGCATTTGGCCCGCTGATTATTCTTTCATTGCTGTGGAAACGTATGACGCTTAACGGAGCTATCATTGGCATGATCGTGGGTGCTGTGACTGTCATCGTGTGGAAAAACTACTTAGGCCACCTTGGTTTATACGAAATCATTCCAGGCTTTATTTTCTCTGCGATCAGTATCGTTGTCGTGAGCTTATTGGGCAAAGCACCAGAGGCGGATGTGGTTGAACGCTTTGAAAAAGCCGAAGCGCAATATCAAAAAGAAATGTCTGAAATCTAAAATTTTTGACACTAAAAAGGGGCTAAATGCCCCTTTTTAGTACTCAATTATTGATGATTAGCTACTTCGGCCGAGCCGCAGGTTTCAGCTTAATTTGCATACTTTCTTTGATCACTTCCATGACAGGATAACTACGCGTTTCCTTGATACCAGGTAATTGCCAAAGCACCTGCCCTGAAATTTTTCTAAATTCTTCCATATTTGCGCAGCGTATTTTCACCACAAAATCAAAACCACCGCTGATCATGTGACATTCTACGATTTCTGGAATTTGACGCACTGCATCCGAAAAATCTTCCAATACATTGGGTGTGGTTTTATCTAGTAAAATCTCCACAAAAACCACAAATCCATTGTTGAGTAAGACCGGATTTAAACGTGCTTCATAGCCTAAAATAAAGCCTTCTTTAGATAATTTTTGCACACGTGCCAACGCCGCAGTCGGTGATAAATTTACCATTTCTGCAAGCTTAATATTGGACAATTTTCCGTCTTCTTGCAGCAGCTCTAAAATTCGAATATCTATACGGTCTAAGCTCAAATATGGGCTAGTCATCTGAATTTTTTCTCTAAATATTATTAAAACTATAGTGAGTTATTCGCTAAATATTCTGTGATGATAAATTAAATAAAGGATCAAGCTCAAGATTTATTTGCTCGTCATAGAACTTTGACACGGAAAATTGAAACATGAATGGAAAAGTATTTGAAGTCACGGGAAGCGATGACTACATCACTGAATTTAAAGACAAGAATAGCTTTGAACAATCTATTAATACAGCATGGCGTCGTGCTGAAACTGAGTGCATTGAAAACTTATTAGCACACAGTGAAATCCCTTCCCCGATCAGCGATCAAATTCAACAATTGGCTTTTGACTTAGCCCATTCATTACGTGAACGTAAAAGCGGTACAGGTAAAGCAGGCATTGTACAAGGCTTGCTACAAGAGTTTTCATTGTCTTCTCAGGAAGGCATTGCGCTCATGTGTTTAGCTGAAGCGCTACTCCGTATTCCAGACAAAGCAACACGTGATTTACTGATCAAAGATAAAATCAACCAAGGTAACTGGAAAGATCATGTTGGCCAAAGTAGCCTCATGTTCGTAAATGCTGCTGCTTGGGGATTAATGCTGACGGGCAAACTGATGGAAACCCCTCAACAAAAAAGTCTGTCTAGTCTATTGACGGGTATTTTAGCACGCAGTGGTCGTGGCATTATCCGTAAAGCTGTCGACGTGGCTATGCGTATGATGGGCGAACAGTTTGTCACAGGCGAGACCATCAATGAAGCGCTTAAACATGCAGAAGTATTAGAAGACAAAGGCTTCCGTTATTCATATGACATGTTAGGTGAAGCAGCATTAACTGAACCTGATGCTGAACGATATTATCAAGACTATACCGATGCGATCCACGCGATTGGTCAAGCTTCTGAAGGTAAGGATGTTTATAACGGAGCAGGCATTTCGATCAAATTATCTGCCCTACACCCGCGCTATCAACGTTCACAGATCGACCGTGTGCATAACGAACTTTATGGCAAAGTGCTTGAACTTGCAGTATTAGCCAAGCATTACAATATTGGTTTAAACATTGATGCTGAAGAAACTGACCGCCTAGAAATTTCTTTGGAACTACTTGAGCGCCTGTGTTTTGAGCCTAAATTAGCAGACTGGAAAGGTATTGGATTTGTGATTCAAGCCTACCAAAAGCGCTGTTTCTATGTGGTCGACCATATTATTGACCTCGCTAAGCGTAGCCAAAAACGTTTAATGATCCGCTTAGTGAAAGGTGCATACTGGGACAGCGAAATTAAGAAAGCGCAAATTGAAGGTATGAGTGACTATCCTGTATTTACGCGCAAAGTTCATACCGACCTGTCTTATATTGCATGTGCTAAAAAACTTTTAGCAGCACCTGAGCAAATTTATCCTCAGTTTGCAACACACAATGCGCAAACCGTTGCTACGATCTACCAATTAGCACAGCCAGAGCTTTACTATCCAGGCCAGTATGAATTTCAGTGCCTTCACGGCATGGGTGAACCCCTCTATGAACAAGTGGTGGGTTCGAAGTCTGATAACAAACTGGGTGTGCCTTGTCGTATTTATGCACCAGTGGGTAACCATGAAACCTTATTGGCCTATTTGGTTCGACGTTTACTGGAAAATGGTGCGAATACCTCTTTCGTCAACCGTATTGCAGATAAAAATTTAAAAATTGAAGATTTAATTGAAAATCCAAGACAGACGATATTAGCGACGGCTGAAAAAGAAGGTATCACTGGAGCGAAGCATCCTTCTATCCCATTTCCGCAAGATTTGTATGGCACTGAACGTCGCAACTCAAAAGGACTCGATTTAGCCAATGATCGCGACTTATATCAGCTCAATACCACGGCAGTACAGCATGCACATACCCAGTGGCATGCTAGTGCAATGGGCGCTAATTTAGAAGAAATTCATACTGAAAGTATCAACATTACAAACCCTGCAAACCGTAGTGATGTGGTCGGCAGTGTCAGTGAAGCTAGTCTAGAGCAAGCGGAAATCGCTCTCAATAATGCTGTAAATGCCCAAGCTTCATGGAAAACTTTAGACAAAGATCAGCGTGCAGCATGCTTAAACCGTGCGGCAGATTTGATGGAAGCACAATTGCAATCTCTCATGGTGTTGTTGTCACGTGAAAGTGGTAAAACTTATGCCAATGCTATTGCTGAAGTCCGTGAAGCTGTAGATTTCCTACGTTATTATGCAGCTCAAATGATTGATCTAGCAGAGAATACGAAAATTGAACCCCTAGGTACTGTGCTGTGCATTAGCCCATGGAACTTCCCGCTTGCTATTTTCACAGGTCAAATTGCTGCAGCCTTGGTTGCAGGTAATACCGTGATTGCCAAGCCTGCTGAACAAACGCCTCTGATTGCTGCTCAAGCTGTACATATTTTATGGGAAGCATGTGTTCCCTTCGATGTATTGCAACTCCTTCCTGGACGTGGCGAAACCATTGGTGCCAAACTCAGCGCGGACTCACGTATCCAAGGCATCATGTTTACAGGCTCAACGGAAGTCGCACGTATTTTGCAAAAAACCGTGGCACAGCGCCTAAACCAATTTGGCGAGAGCGTGGTATTGATTGCTGAAACTGGTGGTCAAAATGCCATGATTGTTGACTCATCTGCATTGACAGAACAAGTGGTATTGGATGTCGTTAACTCTGCTTATGACAGTGCAGGTCAACGCTGTTCCGCCCTGCGTATCCTCTGTGTACAAGAAGATAATGTGGACGTAGTCCGTACCATGTTACAAGGTGCGATGAAGCAACTTCGTGTCGGTAATCCTGCCCTATTAGCAACTGACATTGGCCCAGTAATCGACCTTGAAGCACAGCAAAATATTGAAAAACATATTGAGAAGATGCGTAGCAAAGGCTATCCCGTACATCAAATCATGTTTAATGCTGATAGCAATGCCTTAAGTACGGGAACCTTCGTTGCACCAACTTTGATTGAACTGCCAAATTTAAATGATTTAGAACGCGAAGTTTTTGGGCCAGTATTGCATTTAATCACCTACAAATATGGTGAGATTGAAAACCTATTAACACAAATTAATGCCAAAGGTTATGGTTTAACCATGGGCTTGCATACACGTATTGATGACACGATTCAAAAAGTCATCGGTCATGCAGAAGTCGGCAACCTGTACATTAACCGTAATATTGTAGGTGCTGTGGTTGGTGTACAACCCTTTGGCGGCGAAGGCTTATCAGGTACAGGTCCAAAAGCGGGCGGTCCTTTATATCTCTACCGTTTAATGCATCAAGTGTCTGTGAAAAAACTGGCTACACCTTATGCGGCTCAGGCAGAAACGCAAGCTACACACTTCCCTGCATATGAAGCTTTTAACACTTGGGCGAAGCAGCATTTTTCAGGCATTGCGATTCAAGCACCGCAGGCCATAGCCGCTGGACAAAGTTTTGAGCTACAAGGCCCAACCGGTGAAAACAACCAATATGCCATTTTGGCACGTAAGGGTGTGCTTTCATTGGCTAACAATGATGCAGATCAACTACATCAAATTGCTGCGATTTTATCGGTAGGTAGTCAGCCTGTGGTACTTGCAGACAATACTTTTGTGTTGAAACACTTAAATAGTATGCCGAAAATTCTCGTGGACCAATTTAAAGTGATCACGGATATTTATCATGGGAATTTTGATGCAGTTTTACATCATGGTGAAAAAGGTGAGTTATTAAAAATTCAACAAGTCATCGCGTCTCGTGAAGGTGCAATTATTGGCATTACGCATTTAGCTTCAGGCCAATATGACATCCCTGTAGAACGTTTCGTGATTGAGCGTGCAATCAGTGTCAATACAGCGGCAGCCGGTGGTAATGCTAGCTTAATGACAATGAATTAAACACTGAATTGAACTCCAACTAATCAGTTCCTCACTTAGCTCAATCTTTATGAATGTTCCATAAAGATTGAGCGTTTTTTTAACTTCCCCTCGATAAAAGTTCTGTTTAGCGTATTCAGATTCATCTTCTCTACAGATAAATACAGCCAAAAGTGGAATTAATTTAGTCTTATAAGGTGAATTTTGCTAACATGACTTTTTTTAATATGTTTGCGATTTTTTACTGCATATGACTTCAACTTATCAGCAACAACTTGATGCCAAAGTTGCCCGCATTACGGCTCAATTTTCAGAATACAACCCTCCCTCTTTAGAAGTTTTTCCTTCTGCTGAACAAAACTTTCGTATGCGAGCGGAATTCCGAATTTGGCATACTGAAAATGATATGTTCTATGCAATGTTTGAACGCAATGCAGACAATGAAAAACAAGTTGTAGAAATTAAAGATTTCCCTATTGCAGATAAAAGCATTAATGATTTAATGCCCGTATTATTAAATGAACTCAAGGCACAAGAGATCTTATCGAGCCGTTTATTTGAGGTTCATTTCTTAGCAACCCTGAAAGGTGAAATGTTAGTTTCATTGGTTTACCGCTGCCCGCTCAATGCTGAATGGGAGGTAGCTGCCAAAGCGCTGTCTGAAAAGCTCAACATCAAGATTTATGGTCGTAGTCGTGGTCAGCGCGTGATTTTAACTGATGACTATGTGGTTGAAGAACTCCAAGTATTTGACCGTAAATATCAGTACAAACAAATTGAAAGTAGTTTCACTCAGCCCAATGCTGGCGTGTGTCAAAAAATGCTGGAATGGGCGTGTCAGGTTGCGGATCACTCAGACAAAGACTTACTTGAGCTCTACTGTGGTAATGGTAATTTCACGCTGCCACTTTCTACACGCTTTAATCGCGTTTTGGCAACAGAATTAGCCAAGTCTTCAGTTTATGCAGCACAGTGGAATATTGAGCAAAATGGCATTGATAATATCCAAGTGGCTCGTCTATCAGCTGAAGAGTTTACCCAAGCCTACAATGCTGAACGTACATTCCGCCGCCTTGAAGAAGCTGAGATTGAAATTTCAAGCTATAACTTCGATACGGTATTTGTCGATCCACCGCGTGCAGGTATCGATGATGAAACACTAAAACTGTTGCAACGTTTTGAACGCATTATCTATATTTCATGCAACCCAGATACTTTACATGACAATCTTAAACTGCTTTCACAAACGCATAAAATCAGTAAATTTGCCTTGTTTGATCAATTCCCTTATACACACCATGTAGAGTCTGGTGTGTTTCTTGAGAAGATTTAAACAAATTATTTCAAGTCATGTTGTTGTCATAAAAGGAGCTTTCTAAAAGCTCCTTTTTTATATACTAAAAAAGCTTTATTTTCTCGCCACATGCGGTGTAATGGATGCCTTTTTATATCAATTAGGCAAAGATTCTAAAAGTCCAATCGAAAAAATGATGATTCAAGTGGCTAAAATTTCACTTTAGTAGTCTTGCTTTATTTATTGGATTGGTTATATTTCGTCCTATGTTAGGTCGCAAATGAAGGCTCTATGAGTTTTTGGCATAAGTTGTTCGCTAATGAACAGCAAAACGGGCATAAGAATCAAATTGCCTGTGTTGAAAATGATTGCTCTTGTAAAACCAATGAACAGCTTATTGCTGCTCTTACAAAGGCAACAGATGAAGATGTTATCCTCGGTATCAAAAAAGTACTCGCTTCGCGCGGTTATAGCCGTAAGGAATTAAATGAAATCCAGCATCTACCTCTACAGTAGAGTCTGAACATTCAATGTTCAAACAAGGCATTCTGTTTTACAGAGTGCCTTTTTCATTTTTTAGTCTAATCAAAAGTATGCCGCTTATTTACAGATTAGGTTTTGTGGATTGGCCACATCGCTATTTACAGCTTTTATGCTATGCTCCAAGGCAACTCAGTGATGTCTAATTTTTAAACACACGACAATAAAACCTAATATTGCATCAAATATGATGCCGAAGACCTCTAAACAGCATTGATATAAAAACTAAAGGAATGAACATGAATAAATTAACAATTTGCCTAATCGCCTGCTGCATACTTAGTCTAAGTGCTTGTAGCCAAATTCCCAAAGAATGCGAAGAATCTTGGGATAAACTCGAAGCCTTATCGAAACAAATGGGCTTAAACGAAGAGCAAATCAAAGAACAGAAAAAACAGTTTGAAGAAAGTATCAAGCAACAATCTAAAGAACAAGCCATTCAAATGTGCCAAACCCAAAGTACCTTTTTAGGTTTAGTCGGCAAATAAACAGTAGTTGCTATCAATCTAAAGACTGTATACATGAAGCCCGACCATTCGGGCTTTTATTGTTTGCATTGAAATGCTGTTGTATACGCTACAATTGGCCCTAAAGCTTTCAAACTTGAATCATGTCTATTCAATGCTTGAATATCTGCACTAGACACAGATCCATCTAAATACAAGGCATTGTTAATCGATAATTGCTGCTTAAAATATTGTGCAAATGCATAAAACGACACGCCTTCACGACTGATCACAAAATACAACTTGCCGTTTTTGATCCCCACACCATTGCGGATTTTCAATGAATCTGACTGTGGGATAAAGTTTGAATTGATTTTTCCATCTACCACTAGCATCGGGCCTGACTGCGTCGCATAACGTGCATTAAAATTTGTGGAAGCATATTTTTGTGTAGTTAATATCACCGCTTGCTTGTCATTCCATGCTAGAACACCATTCGGCTGAATTAAGAAATTGCCAAAGCCTCGTGTTGCACGATTCAAGGCTTTTTTCTGCAGCCCATTTTCAACGTAAAGACCAACAGGCGCTAAATCTGCATGATACATCCCTGCATTCATTGCGAAGTTCATCGTATTACATTTACGCGCTAATGCCTGCTTTAAACGCTGTAAGTCTCGATATGGCTGCTGCTCTGCATTATATAAATAGAGCTTCAGTTGACTCAGATCCGAAATTTCAACCACATCCACGGCAATGGGCTGACTGACACGTTTCGCTTGAATATTGGCATAGGAAATAGTCGGTGAGAAAATCAGACCGAGCAGCATCATAAAGCGCATTTTTTTAAACATTGAGGTTGATTGAACACCAAGCATGACCCTATCCATAGCGTGCGTTAAAAATCGAACAAATTTTAGCTAAATCATCGCTAAAATAGTCGATTAATTCACAGATTAAAAGTAGACTAATCTTTAAAAATAATTCGGATTTAAAGTAGGACTGGTAAATTCATGCACGTGCAGAAAGATGGTTTTCCTCTTGGAACACATCTTATTGTTAAACACTTCGGTTATAGCCATCATGGCATATATGCCGGCCGCGGTAGAGTCATTCACTACTCTGGTTTTGCACACCTTTTCAAAAAACATCCAATTGAAATGACTTCGATCGAAAAATTCAGCCACGGCAAAAAAATTATCGTTCAGTCATATAGCAATCCAAAATTTAAAGGTCGTAAAGTGGTGCGTCGCATGCGCTCACGTATGCATGAAAACAACTATCATCTGATTATTAATAACTGTGAACACTTATGCACCTGGGCTATTACCGGCGTTGAAAGTAGTCCTCAAGTGTTCCGTATGATGAACCGACTCACCACGATTGGCTATGTCAGTTCTCTGATGAGCTTTATGAGCAGTATGATGCTGACCGTGACCACCACTTGCTTTGCACTGGTGTTCTATATTAAAAAGAAACTGCGCGAAAAAGCCAAAATGCAAATGCCGGTTTATACCTATTTAAAGCGTGAAGAACATAAAAATCGTTAATTCACTGCAGCAGCATTGAACCGTGGCTTTATCAAATTTCAATACATCAGCACATTGCTTAGAAATCCTGCGCTAATACACAAGCTTTTCCTTACGGCGTATCAGATGTCATGCTTAATTTTGGTCACTCTTCACATTGCTAAAAGTTCGCATTGCTAAAAGGTGGAAATTTATCTTCAACCAAATTGCTTTGCAGGCCATGTTCTAAATAAATTTTGGCTGCATCCAAAACCGTTGTAAAACCACCTGTACTATCGATAATAAAATCAATTAATGCCTGACCTTGCAGAGGAATCTTTGAATTTTTGATACGAACGTAGGTTTCCATCGGGCTAATCTGCTGAAAAATAAAATCGACCTGAGTTTTTGGTTCACCCCACTGTATTTGAATTAATTTGTTTTCCTTAATATTCAGCACGTCTACATCGGCGACTGCATTATATTTTTGCCAAGTCCATTGCACCGTTTTACCTTCTTCTAGATATCCACTCGATGCACTAAACCAAAAATGCTGTGTTATTAAAGGATCAACAAAAGCATTAAATACGATATTGATGGACTTACGAATTAACATCTGGGTTTCAATCACGACACTCATCAGCATTCCTTAATATTTTAATTTTATTCAGTGATAGCACAGAGAACTGATCATTGCCTACCACTGAATTGTTATTGCCCTATTCTGCTGTATGTTCTGAAATAAAGGCTGATGTCACTAGCGTGGGATTCTTCTCTGTAAATTGCCCATTCCAATAGGGATAGTATGGATAAGGTGGATACACTGCACTGACTGCGTCTAATCGGGCTAACTGCTCTACGCTTAACGACCAATCTTTCGCCGCAAGGTTATCCAACAGTTGCTGTTCATTACGTGCGCCTATCAAAATACTAGACACAGTCGGTCTGGTTTTCAGCCAATTCAATGTAATCTGCGGGATAGAGTGCCCTGTTTCCATGGCAATTTCTTGCATTACATCTAACACTGCAAATAACTTTTCATGTCGAACTGGCGGTGCGAATTGTGCTGTTTCATGCAGCCGACTTTGCTTTGGAATCGCATGCTCACGATCAAATTTTCCTGTTAATCTCCCCCAGCCCAGCGGACTCCAAACCACTGCACCAATCTGTTGATCATGCTGCGCAGGCATCAACTCCCATTCATAGTCACGTCCAATCAAAGAATAATAGACTTGATGCACACTTAGCTTTTCATAGCCATGCTGTTGGGCAATCGACTGTGCTTTCATAAGCTGCCAGCCTGAAAAATTCGATGCACCGATATAGCGAACTTTTCCACTACGTACCAAGTCATCTAAACTGCGCATCAGCTGCTCAAGTGGCGTCGTGCTATCAAACTGATGCAGCTGCAGCACATCAATATAATCTGTGCCTAACCGTTTTAAACTCGCCTCCACGGCTTGAATTATATAGCTTCTAGAATACCCACTTTGCTGGAAATAATCACCTCTTGGCGTTTTGATTGAAGTAATGCACCGAGCATCTGCTCAGAGGCACCATTTGAATAAGCATCTGCGGTATCGAAATAATTCACGCCTTGATCAATACAGAGATCAATCATGCGCTGAGCATCATTTAAGCTCGCTTGCCCCCATGCAGAGAAAATTGGGCCTTGCCCACCAAATGTACCTGCTCCAAAACCAAACTCTGAAACTTGTAGGCCAGATTGCCCTAGATTGTGATAGTTCATGGTGATTTCCTGTGTTTTATTTATACACAGAATAGGTACAGATGTTTATCAGAAAAACCCTGAATATCAAGAAAGACTTTCTTGATTATATTGATAATGCTGACTGAAGATTTCGACTTATTCACACGAATGGCGACACTGGGTTCAATCAGTCAAGCCGCCAAAGAAGCCAATCTCTCTGTTTCTGTCGCTAGTAGCCGTCTACACAGACTTGAACAAAGTTTAGGGCTACGCCTATTTCATCGCACCACACGGCAACTACATTTAACACAGGAAGGTGCTGTTTTATTGCAACAAGGATTTCCCTTACTCGAACAATTTAATTCGCTACTGAGCCAATTTCAGCCTGAACCACAACAACTCAGTGGCGTATTAAAAATCATATGTTCAGAAGTTTTTGGAAATCGTATTTTAGGGCCAGTATTTGCAGCCTTTGCCAAGTTGCATCCAACATTGACTTTGGATATTGAACAGACCGATCAAAATTTAGATTTGGTCTCGGCAGGTATCGATGTTGCGATACGTATTGGTCAACTAGAAGACTCATCGCTGATTGCTAAACCACTTAGCTTAAACCGTCGTATTTTGTGTGCCTCGCCAAACTATATCGAGCAACATGGCGAACCTCGCTCTCTAGAAGAGCTCTCTATACACCAATGCATTTTACAGAAATACCCTAAGGGTGTTTCGCAGCTTTGGACATTCGTCCAAGATCAACACAGCATAAAAATACCCGTTTCAGGGCAATTTCATATCAACTCAGGTGAAGGCGTACGCCAAGCAGCACTTGCAGGTTTAGGCATCTCAAACCACTCCATCTGGCATGTGGATGAAGATTTACAATCTGGCCAGCTCATCCAAGTTCTACCCAAGATCCCTCTTCAAAGTACTGCAATCTATGTGGTAATTCCGCATCGACATTTTGTTCCGCCTAAAGTACAGGCTTTTATGCGACACTTGGACGATTATTTTCAGCATCAGTATGCTTGGTACGTATCGCCCAATTTATCTAAAAGTTAGGCCAAGAACTTATCTTAGGTTACTGTTAAATGTCTTAATCAGCGGCGGAAGTTCAATTTCTAGGCTGCTAAACATTTCACGCTCAATATTGCGTACAATCGAGTCCAGCGGTAAATCATTTTCCTGCAAACCAAAAGGCTCCTCCAGCTCTGCACTTAACGCATCCAACCCTAAAAATAAATATGCAATCAATGCCACAATGACAGGTGTCCATATCCCTAAACTGGCCTCTAAGCTAAATGGTAAAATCAGACAAAATGAATACACCGCGCGATGTAAAAGCACCGAATACGAAAATGGCAATGGCGTGGTCATAATACGGTCACAGCCTGCATGGATATCACCCATCGCTACGGTATGACGTGTGAGCGTGCTGTAGATAATGTCTGTAATCTGACCTTGTTTATAGGTTTTGACTAAATCTTTTTGAATAATTTCAAGTAAATACTGTGGTGCATTGATATTGTCTCGGCATTGCTGCCATTGCTGCTCCGTTAAATCTACACCGTCTTTAAAATGTACAATATCTTGTGATTCATAGCGTAAGCGATCACGTAACAAATTGCAAAACAGCATGATGCGGTACATCAACACGGTTCTTTGCTCATCTTCAAGTACATGACTATCCCGAATCATGTGGCGTGTATTGGCAATCAATGTGCCCCAAAGCTTGCGACCTTCCCACCAACGGTCATAACAGGCAGTATTTCGAAAGCTCAAAAAAATCGACAGAATTACCCCAAAGATAGTAAACCCGATGGCTGGAACTTCGGGCGTATTCAGGTAATGTGCAGCACTTAGATACACCAAAATCGCCGACAAACTCACGACGACAGCCAACGCAGGCATGACTTTTGGGAGTATCGTGCCATGCCATGCAAATAAAAGTTTAAAGCTATTATTTTTATTTCGAATGATCACTTATTTCCCCTCTGTACTGCCTTAATGAACCATCTCAAGCATGAAAAAAGCCCAACCGAAGTTGAGCTTAATCTTAACCTACTTGATCTTAACCTATTGGGGATTCAAAGATGAATCCCTTTAAAAACTAAGATTTTATTTACCCGGTTTAAAACTGTCTTTCAAATCTAAGATGCGGTTAAACACTGGTTTTTCAGCTGTATGATCAAACTGATCTGCAACAAAGTAACCTTCACGTTCAAATTGGAAACGATCTTCAGGTTTTGCTTCTGCCAATGCAGGCTCAATGACCGCTTGAACCACTTTAAGTGATTCTGGATTTAAGTTTGCAAGGAAGTCATCACCCACTTCAGGGTCTGATTCAGTGAATAAACGGTCGTAGATACGAACTTCCGCAGCAATACCCTTGCTTGCAGAAACCCAATGTACAACGCCCTTCACCTTACGGCCTTCGGGGTTTTTACCTAAAGTTTCAGGGTCAATTGAACATTTCAATTCAACCACTTCACCGTTCTCGTCTTTAATCACTTCATCGCACTTAATCACATACGCATGACGTAAACGCACTTCACCGCCCGGAATCAGACGTTTAAAGCCTTTAGGTGCAACTTCTTCAAAGTCTTTACGATCAATGTAAATGTCTTGAGTTAACGGAATGATACGGTCACCCATGTCTACGTTTGGATGACGTGCATGCACCAAATCCATCGCTTCAGGCAAGTTAGTTAAAGTCACTTTGAGTGGATTCAACACAGCCATGCCACGCGAAGCAGTATTTTCTAAAGACTGACGGATGCAGTATTCAAGCATTGCAACATCTACGATACTGCCATCAACTTTCGTTACACCTACACGTTTGCAGAAGTCACGTAGACCTTCTGGAGTAAAGCCACGACGGCGCATACCCACAACGGTCGGCATACGTGGGTCATCCCAACCATTCACAAATCCACCTTCAACCAATTTACGTAATTTACGTTTAGAGGTAATGGTGTAATCCACATTTAGACGGCTTGATTCGTACTGACGTGGTACAGATGGGGATTTAACTTTCTCTACAACCCAGTCATAGAACGGACGATGATCAACAAACTCTAGTGTACACAGTGAATGCGTAACTCCTTCAATGGCATCTGATAATGGATGCGCATAATCGTACATTGGGTACATCTTCCATTTATCACCAGTTTGGTGATGTTCAGAATGCAAAATACGATACAAAATAGGATCACGCATATGAATGTTAGGTGAAGTCATGTCAATTTTGGCACGTAGTACTGCCTGACCTTCTCCCAACTCACCATTACGCATTTGTTCAAAACGCGCTAAGTTTTCTTCTACGCTAGCATCACGTTGCGGCGAATTTTTACCCGGCTCCACAAAATTACCGCGGTTTAGTTTGATTTCTTCAGGGCTTTGCAAATCCACATAGGCATCACCTTGTTCAATCAATTGAACTGCCCAAGTGTAAAGCTGATCAAAATAGCTCGATGCATAACGTGGCTCGCCGTTCCACTCAAAACCTAGCCATTTCACGTCATTGGCAATACCGTCTACATACTCTTGTTCTTCGGCATCTGGGTTTGTATCGTCAAAACGGAGGTTACATAGACCCGCGAATTCTTGAGCAATACCAAAGTTCAGACAAATAGCTTTTACATGACCAATATGTAGGTAGCCATTTGGCTCAGGTGGAAAACGTGTTACAACTTGTTCTGTACGACCTGCTGATAAATCATCGGTAATGACCTGACGTACAAAATCTAAGCCTGGCTGTTGTTCCTGCTGCGCAGCTTCGACAGGGGCATTGTTCTTGGTTGTCGGATTGTTAGGCAGGGATGAAACAACATCGTTTGGCTTCATGGTAATAAAATCACTTCTATAAAGATAAAATTAGGATAATTAAAACGCTTTTCTTTATTTTTAACAAAGAAAGTAACGTTTTTACTTGCCTTGTAGTTTACAGTTTGCTTATGCTTCTCACAACCAAAAAACCCATGGCTTTCATGTCCATGTACAGGAGATTACACAATGAGTTTTCCTCAAGTCGAATTAAACACCAATAAAGGTCGTATTGTTCTTGAGCTTAACACTGAAAAAGCACCTAAAACTGCTGAAAACTTCTTACAGTATGTTCGCGATGGTTTCTATGACGGCGTGATTTTCCACCGTGTTATTGATGGTTTCATGATCCAAGGCGGCGGCATGGATGAAAACTTCAAAGAAAAAACAACTCGTGATTCTATTGAAAACGAAGCTGACAACGGTTTAAGCAATGATGTTGGTACGATCGCTATGGCACGTACTCAAGCACCTCACTCTGCTTCAGCTCAATTCTTCATTAACGTGAAAAACAACTCTTTCCTTAATCACACTGGTAAAACAGCGCAAGGTTGGGGCTATGCAGTATTTGGTAAAGTAGTTGAAGGTCTTGACGTTGTTGACGCAATCAAAAGCGTTCGTACTGGTAACCGTGGCTACCACGCAGACGTTCCTTTAGAGAACGTTGTAATCGAATCAGCTAAAATCATTTCTGAATAAGAATCCCTCCTAACCTCCCTTTATAAAAGGGAGGAAAAGTCCCTCTTTTTTAAAGAGGGATTTAGGGAGATTCAAAGGAAAAGATTCGTGACCTATCTGTTTATCGCTGATTTACATTTGTCACCTGAACACCCTCGACTCGTTCGGGGGTTTTTAGCTTTGTTAGAACAATACAAAACTCAACATACCCAGCTGTATATTTTAGGTGATTGGTTTAATGCTTGGATTGGTGATGACTTTACTGCCCCATGGTTAGACGAAATCATTGCAGCGCTTAAAGATTTTACTGCTTTGGGAAATCAAATTTATTTCCAAGTAGGTAATCGTGACTTTGCATTGGGTCAAAAGTTTTTAAATAAATTTCACGGTCAATTATTACAAGACGTTGATTATCTCCACGTTGGCAACTATAAAATTCGCCTCGAACATGGGGATTTACTTTGCACCGATGATATGTCTTACCAAAAGTTTCGTAAAGTGATTCGTAATCCTTTGCTTTTAGGTTTCTTAAAGAGCTTACCGCTTAGCATTCGACAAAAAATCGCCAATGGTTTCCGCAAAAAAAGTACTGAAACCAAGCAAGTTAAATCCTATGACATTATGGATGTAAATGCCGAAGCTGTAGAAAAGGCTTTAGAGCAAGCCGATCTACTGATTCATGGACATACCCACCGCCCCCAAATACATGATGTGCACGGCAAATCACGTATCGTTTTAGGGGACTGGCGTGCAGAACAAGCTCAAATATTAGAGTTTAATGAAAACCCATCTGTAAGTGATTTAAAATTAAAAATCTGGTCTTACTAGTCTATAGCTTTCTAATCGTTAGCCTATAGAAAAATTTACCATCATATCTGATTTAATGTACGTATCCAGACCATGCCAACGTAGACTTTTAATTAAGCAAAAAACAGCAGATGATCTGCTGTTTTTTGCTTTTAGGCTAAGCGATATAGCTGGTTTGGGCCAGTATAGAAGCTTTTGCCATCTAGATTCAGGTTAAAGGTCTCGCCTGTTTCTAATTCAATCATTTGCCCAACATCAACCCAAATTAAACCAGCATTGGTATTTTGTTGACGTTTCAAAGGCACCAGTTTTACATTAATTTCGTCGCCATTTACGGCTTTGGCAGTTTGCCAAGTATTTAAAATATTCAAAAGATTTACTCAACATGTGAGCTTTTTGTGACAGAACAAAGAGATTAATCAATCGGGTTTGGAATAATAATTCTGTAGTTACAAAGATATGAATCAAGTCAGAAGCTTGAATACAGATAAATCACAATCAGCTAAATAAAAAAAGATAAGCAGGAACATTACCCACTTTGAGTTAGGCACAAGTATACAATATCGCGCTTTGATTAGCAAAAGTAGGACTTATATACGTTATAAATACCTGCTTTTTCAATAGTATTCAAAAATCTGTGTCATTTCAATAAACTGAATCAAACAAGAAATGACACATCATGGCAAGCAACTTTGATTTCAAAGCTGTTTTTAAAAACAATTACAGTCAAGCCCTCCTCACTGGTGAAAACGGTATCTTAACCCCACCCCTCAAACAACTGACAGAAGCAGCTTTAAATGCTGAAATTGAATTTAGAAGCCCCCACTAGCCAATTGTAGGAATAGCTATTCTCGTAAGACTGTAAAATCATCTTACGGTTCATTTGAACTGGAAATACCTCGGGATCGTGCTGACGATTTTGAGCCTCAACTCGTCAAGAAAAATCAAACCTAACTCCATAAATAGATCGACAACAAAGTCATTTCGCTATATGCACTCCGTACGGGCTACCGCAATATTCAGAAACAAATTACCGATATGTATGCACTGGTTCTTTCCAAGGGTGGCATTACCAATATTACAGACAAGTTAATCCCTGAATTACATGCTTGGTAACGGCGTCTTCTCGATATTGCCGTATATCCATTTGTGTGGCTCAATACCATTCATTACAAGTATTATTCACCAATTAAAATGTCGTGTTTTTAACAAAAAAGATCAAGAATGAAGGTATTTCTGTCAACAAAGCCGTTTTACCATTCTGGGATTACATGCCGAGGACCATAAAGAACGGCTAGGTCTTTACCTTTCAAAAAGTGAAGGTGCTAATGAATGTTCAGCGTATTCACAGATTTGCAGAATAGTGACAGACATTCTGATCGCCTGCATTGATGGACGTAAAAGCTTCCTGAGGCAATTGCTGCGATATGTCCGCAGACAGAAGTTTATACACTGAAGAATGCGGCCCACATCAAAACAAGCCTCAATTTATCATGATATATCTGGGCTTATTCATGATTCGGGTTATTTAATAGCGAGGTGGTGTCGCACTTCAAGACTTAACCTACTTATATTTAATTAGTAAAGATTCTCATTATTCACAATGTAAATTTTAGTAAATATAGTAAATTAGTCAGAATTTAAATTAGATACATAAGCAATTTAGTCGGGTTTAAAAAGTTTAAATATAAGTATTTTAGTCAGGTATTTAAATAACAGAATTAGTTTATTTTTAAATCATTAAAACGATTAAGTTATTGTATTAAAACACTTTAATAATATATTTTTATTTTAACTGTTCAACCTATTTGCTTTTTGTGTATATTTGTTAATAATATAGTACAAGTTTAAAGAATAGGCTTATCTCCATGAGCTTAAAATTCAAAGATTTAAATCGTCGTGTGGTCAGAGAAATAACCGCAATACTAATAATTAAAGTGATTATTTTAATGATCATTAAGAACATCTGGTTCGACGCCCCTACCATCCCTAAAAACTTTGACAATCAAGTTGCCGAGCATATTGCTGGCAGTCCTTCCCAAATCAAGGAGACACGTTGATGATTTCTGAAAGCGTGGTCGATCTTTCGCGGTTCCAATTTGCAATGACCGCGATGTATCACTTTATTTTTGTTCCGCTGACTTTAGGTCTGGCTTTTATTCTTGCCATTATGGAAACCACCTATGTGATTTCTGGCAAAGAAATTTATAAAGACATGACTAAATTCTGGGGAAAACTCTTCGGTATTAACTTCGCATTAGGTGTTACTACTGGTTTGACCATGGAGTTTCAGTTCGGTACTAACTGGGCGTATTACTCGCACTATGTCGGTGATATTTTCGGTGCACCATTAGCCATTGAAGGTCTGATGGCATTCTTCCTTGAATCAACATTTATTGGTTTATTCTTCTTCGGCTGGGATCGCCTATCCAAAGTTCAGCATTTGGCTGTAACTTGGTTAGTTGCACTTGGCTCGAACATGTCTGCACTATGGATTTTAGTAGCCAATGGTTGGATGCAAAACCCTGTTGGTTCTGCTTTTAACTATGAAACCATGCGTATGGAAATGGTGGACTTCGGTGCGCTGATTTTCAACCCCGTGGCTCAGGTTAAATTCGTGCATACCGTATCTGCAGGTTATGTGACTGGTGCTATTTTCGTACTGGCAATTTCAAGTTACTACTTATTGAAAAAGCGTGACTTGCCATTTGCGCGTCGCTCATTCGCCATCGCTGCTATCTTTGGTTTAGCGTCTACACTTTCGGTGATCTTACTGGGTGATGAATCTGGTTATGAAATTGGTGACGTACAAAAAACTAAACTAGCTGCGATTGAAGCTGAATGGGACACTCACCCAGCTCCAGCGCCATTTACTTTGTTCGGTATTCCAAATAAAGAAACCATGTCTACTGACTACGCGATCAAAATTCCTTATGTCATGGGGATTATCGCAACACGTTCAACTGATAAAGAAGTGACAGGTATTAAAGACCTGATCGTACAACACGAAGCGCGTATTCGTAACGGTATGGTGGCTTACTCACAGTTAGAACAACTTCGTGCAGGCGATACGTCTCCTGAACTTAAAGCAGCATTTGCTGAGTCTCAAAAAGACTTGGGTTATGGTCTGCTTCTGAAAAAATACACAGACAAAGTGGTCGATGCTTCTGATGATCAAATCAAAGCTGCTGCAAAAGACACTATTCCACATGTTCCAAGCTTGTTCTGGGCATTCCGTGCAATGGTTGCTTCTGGTTTCTTAATGCTCCTTCTGTTCGTACTTGCTACCTTTGCTGTCGGTAAACGTAATGCAGAAAACAAACCTTGGTTATTAAAATTTGCTTTGTTTGCTCTACCATTACCTTGGATTGCTGCACAAACAGGTTGGTATGTTGCCGAAGTTGGTCGTCAACCTTGGACTATCGGTGAAGTTCTACCTACACATCTTTCAACTTCTAGCTTAAGTACAGGTGATGTATGGGGTTCTATCCTTGCATTGGCAGCGTTCTACACTGTACTGCTGATCATTGAAATGTACTTAATGATTAAATTCTCACGCCTTGGCCCAAGTTCTCTACATACTGGTAAATACCACTTCGAGAAACTTGAAGCTGCAAAAAAGGCAAATGAGGAGGCTCAAGCATGATCGAATATGAATTACTCAAAATCATTTGGTGGGTTTTAGTCGGTGTCCTACTGATCGGCTTCGCCCTCACCGATGGCTTCGATATGGGCTCAATGGCGATCATGCCATTCGTAGGTAAAAAAGACGAAGAACGTCGTGCGGCAATCAATACGATTGCCCCACACTGGGACGGTAACCAAGTATGGTTTATTACTGCCGGTGGTGCACTGTTTGCAGCATGGCCAATGGTATATGCAACTGCATTCTCAGGCATGTATTGGGCGCTGTTACTGGTACTCTTCGCTCTCTTCTTACGTCCAGTCGGTTTTGACTACCGTTCTAAACTTGAAAATACCAAGTGGCGTAATTCTTGGGACTGGGGTTTAGCAATTGGTGGTGCCGTTCCTGCCCTCGTATTTGGTGTTGCGTTTGGTAATATGTTCCTTGGTGTTCCATTCACTATGGACGAAACTGTTCGCTCGACTTATACAGGGAGCTTCTTTGCACTGCTTAACCCATTCGCTTTAGTTTGCGGTATCGTGAGTTTATCTATGCTTTGCGCTCACGGTGGTGCATGGCTCATGCTTCGTACAGACGGCGATCTACGCGCACGCTCTGCAAAAGCAACTCAGCTTATGGGTATCGTATTCTTAGTTTGCTTCTTACTGGCAGGCGCATGGTTATACTTCGGTAATATCCAAGGCTACACATTAGCTCAACCGTTTGACACTAATGGCGTTGCAAACCCATTAGCTAAAGAAGTGATCACCAATGCCAACCCAGGTTGGATGAACAATTACAGTACTTATCCAATTACTATGATTGCGCCAATCATGGCTATTTTAGGTGCGCTGATCATCATCCTTGCCGCAGGTAAAGGTAAAGCAGGTTTCAGCTTCCTTGGTTCAAGCTTGGCAGTCATTGGTGCAATCTTAACTGCTGGTTTTGCATTGTTCCCTTTCCTTATGCCATCGAGCATCAACCCAACTGTAAGTTTGACTATGTGGGATGCGGTATCAAGTAAAAATACCCTAACTGTGATGACAGTTGCAGCATGTATTTTTGTCCCACTTATCCTGTGCTACACAACTTGGTGTTACTACAAAATGTGGGGCGTGGTTACTAACAAACATATTGAAGAGAATTCACACAGCCTATACTAAGGCTGTGTCTAAGGAGAAAAGACGATGTGGTATTTTGCTTGGATTCTCGGTATCTTGATGGCATGTTTTGCAGGTGTACTTAGTGCGCTTTACATCGAACATCATCAAGATCTAGATGAGGAATAACAAATGACTGATGCTGCTGTAGAAAAATCACTTGTAGAAAAGAAGCCAAATAAATTTGCAATGGTCATTTCCTGCCTGTTAGCTTTTCCTTTGGCAGCCGTGTTACTTGTACATCCTGCTGCCATGCTGGATGACAATGGTGGATATAGCCATCGAGCGCTGATGTTCATCATGATAGGTATTTCAGGTGGTTTTGTGCATGGTGTGGGTTTTACACCACACCATTGGTTCTGGAAATGGCTTTTTAGCCCCTTCCTCGCTTGGCCACTAATGTTGTGGGGCTATTACACGTGGTTCCTACATTAATTAATATCTAAATAAAGCCCTCAATTGAGGGCTTTTTTTATGTTTGCCTTAAAGCGCTGATTTTTCAATGCAGATTAATAAAACAAAATATTATAAATTTTCATTAAAAATTAAACATTTTCTAACATTTGATTATACATATTAGCGCCCGCAAAGTTGCATCGCCGCTGCATGGCCTTTAGCATGCTCTGCACCTGAATTGGAGTTATATAATGAAAACTAAAACCTTTTTAGCTGCAGCATGCATTATTGCCAGTACTTACACATCTGCAGAAGAAGCAAAAAAAGGATGGCTGTCAAAAGCTATTGATAAATGGAATACCTTGGGGCAGCTGACAGATAAGGATTTTGAACAGTATCCGACGGTGCAGGAATTTTTCCAAGCCAAGTATAAAAATCCGCGCACCATCACCATGAATAACGTATCTTACGGTGCAGGCACCATTATGTGGGAACGCGCAAACACCTATTGTGCGCGTGACGGCGGTGAATTTGTACAAATTAAAAGCCATCCATCACCGCTGATTCCTTATAAAGGCTCTGAGGTGCTGTCTACACCGAATCTGCAAAAATACTACGGCTTATTCCAGTGCAAAAATATCAAAAACAGCTGGAAAGTTTACTTTGACCATCAGAACGAGCGTATTTTCCAGCATCCGTCTCCAAACACGGCTTCTGACGTCAGCTTCAATTTCGAATAATCGTTATCTATAGAAAAAATCAAAATATGCAAAAAACATTATTGTTTCTTGCCGCAGCAGCCGGGCTATCCGGCTGCCAAGTCACAGGGGAACGCGGCAGCCTCTATCAAAATGTGCTAGGCGGCTTCGGGCCTAAAACCCAGCATATCCAGCTCAATCCAGAACTGAACAGTTTTTCCCTGACAGTACCGCTCTCGGCTTATAATGAATTGGATTTAAACAAAGGGCTGATCAGCAATGCCCCGTTCTTTAACCAGTTAAAACAAGACCGTTACTGGAGTGTGCATCATATTTATGACGCGCAATTCCGGCGCTTGGCGCAAGACCGGGTTAAAATAAAAGTCTGCAATACGGTCAGCGCTGATCACCGCCGCAGCGCCAACGACTCCAGTTCCTGCGCAGATATACAGATGCGCGTCGCATACGACAGGCTGAGTGATGGCGTACGCATGACCTTCAAGCCTATTACGGCCGATATCAGCACAGAAGACTTCGGCTTCTTTATCAAAAACGCAGCGCCGGAATTATTTAAAAATGCCGAGCAGCTGAACACTGCAACCCTGATTAAAACCTTCGGCTATGAAGATGCGCTGACAGTCAGCAGCAAACGCACGATTTCCAGCCTCAGCAATGTGCTAGTAAAAAATGGCTATACCGTTACTACTCAGGATATTGCCAATGAAAAAATTTACTTAAGCTCATTTGAGCTTAAATCGGCTGACGCGAAGGTCTTTTCCATCTTGAACTGCCGCACCGCTGCCGCCAAAAATGGTTCCAGCACCAGCTGCAAATATGCCCTGTTCAGCCCCTATGCCATCAGCGACTATCGAATTTACAACAAAGAAATAGCCAGAAAAATCAATCAGCTATTCAACTAAACCCAAAGCCGGCATGAAGCCGGCTGTTTTTATCCGCTTAGCCGGCGCCTGCCCAGATACTGACAGATTATACTTGCGGGCGCTTATGAGCGCTGGCCGGCCAGTCCGCCATAGCTTAAACAACTACAACCAAGGCATTCGACCTGCCAATCATCTGCACAGAAACATTGATTTACGTTCTGACGGACTGCTCAATACATTCTGCTACAGCATTTTCCCGTACGTCCAGCGCATAAAAAAAGCCGGACATTGGTCCGGCTTGATTATTCCGTTTACATTAATGCTTAGCGATGCGTATGAATCGACATCACAATCCCCATACCTGCAAGCATGGATATGACTGCTGTACCCCCATAACTCATCAAAGGCAATGGATCGCCTGTTACAGGCAAAATACCGCTAACCATACCTGAGTTCAAAAACACAAAGAAAAAGAAGGTTAAGCCCATCGCCCCTGCATAAAGTCGTCCAAAATTATGGAAGGAATTTAGTCCAATAATCAAACAGCGAACAATAATTGCTGTAAACAAACTAAATAAAAGGAATACACCAATAAAGCCAAATTCTTCAGCATAAGTCGACATAATAAAGTCAGTATGATGCTCTGGTAGATAACCCAAGTGCGACTGTGTCCCTTCGGTATAACCCTTGCCCATTAACCCGCCTGAACCAATGGCAATTTTAGACTGAATAATGTTCCAACCTGCACCAAGCGCGTCAGATTCAGGGTCAAATAACGTCAGTACACGTTTTTTCTGATATTCCTGCAGAAAGAACATCCAGAGTACAGGTGCTGCAATCGCAAAGGCGGTTAAAGCAGCTGCAATTAAACGCCAAGACATACCACTTAAAAATAAAACAAAAATACCCGGAATAATCAAACCGATATTCAAGTCAGGCTGTAAAGCGACCAATGCAAATGGAATCAATAATAAAATTAATGCCCCGACGATTTGTAAAAATTTCGGTGGAAATGGTTTTCGCGCAAAATACCACGCCATCATGAGTGGCATGGCAAATTTCATAAACTCACTCGGCTGCATACTGCCGATACCCGGTAAGCTAATCCAGCGTTTCGCCCCCATCCTTTTTTCACCAATAACCAAAACCAACAACAGTAAAAATATACCGATGGCATATAAGTACGGACTCATAGATTGGTAAACTTTGGGTGGAATTTGCGCGCAGATCAACATCACAATAAAGCCTACACCAAAACTTGTGGCTTGACGTAGTACCATTCCCGAATCTTCCGCGGTCGCACTATAGACAACCATCAGCCCCAATATTGCATTGAGTACCAAGAAGCAAAGTAACCACGGGTCTAAATGAAGTTTAGCCCATCGAGAAGAATCGTGTTTTATACTGCGGCCATCACGTAATGACTGACGTAAAAAACGATACTGTTGAGAAGGGATCATTGCGAAACAGATCTAAAAAGGATGCGGGAATTATAGATTAAAGCGACAGTAAAAATCACTGTCCCTTAAATATTCCTTGAAATAATCATCTATTAACTTGAGACGCTAAAATTAAACGTGCCAATTCCAAGTCATCAGGATAGGTAATTTTAATATTGTCCGAACGACCTTGCACGACATTAACTTGCTCACCGACAAATTCTAAGGCACTAGCTTCATCTGTGATGGTCGCACCAGCGGCAAGCGCTTGTTCAATGGCATTTTTAAGCATACCCAATTTGGCAATTTGTGGTGTCTGCGCTTGCCATAAAGTTGAACGATCTACCGTTGTTGATATTTGTGGTGGCGTTTCAACTTGTTTTAAGGTGTCGCGTACAGGGATGGCGAGAATCGCACTTTGCTCCGAATCGACTGCCGATTGAACTAAATCTTCTAGACTCAACTGTGAGACACATGGTCGTGCTGCATCATGAACAAACACCCAATCATCATCATTGGCAATCGAAGATAGATATTGCAATGCATTGAGTACAGAATGCACACGCTCTGCACCGCCTAAACAAAAATGAGCCTTCTCTTGATTAGTGAGTGCCAAGGTCTGAGCAACATTATCTTGCTCACCTATAGCCAATACATAGCCTGTCAACGGCAATTGGTTGAGACGTGCAACTGTGTGTTCAAGCACAGTTAGACCCGCAATGTTTTGATATTGTTTTAGTTCAGTTTTAGAAAATCGACTTCCTGAACCAGCAGCAGGAATAATAGCCCACAATTTAAGGTTCGGGTGGAAGTTCGGCTGGTTCTGATTCATTGGTACGTAGGTCTACTTTTGCATTTGGATCAATATAAATTGGTTTGTACTGAGTACTGATCGTACTCATCTGTACGAAAGTCTCATGCGGTTTAATTAAACCTAAATCTAGACGAGCATGCTCTTCAATAGCTTCAACGCCATTTTTTAAATCGTATACTTCAGCGGCAAGCACGCGATTTCGTTCTTTTAATTCGTCATTGAGTTCGACTTGTTGTTGTATTTTCTGACTCAGTTGTTGATGTTGATGATAACCACCTTCACCGAACCAGTATAAATATTGAAACCCTGCGATCAAAAAGATCGCAAGGCCCAACAATGCTTTACTCGCTTTGGAGTCAAATACATTTAACATAGATAGCATGATCTGCTTAGTTCAAACCTTTGAACTCAGCTTTACCGCGATATGCAGCATTAGTCAATTCTTCAATACGAAGTAATTGGTTATATTTCGCTACACGGTCAGAACGGCAAAGTGAACCAGTTTTGATTTGACCCGCTGCTGTACCCACTGCAAGATCCGCAATAGTTGAATCTTCAGTTTCACCAGAACGGTGTGAAATTACTGTAGTGTAACCATTTGCTTTTGCAAGGTAGATTGCATCTAGAGTTTCAGTCAACGTACCGATTTGGTTGTACTTGATCAGAATCGAGTTACCCACTTTTTCATTGATACCACGTTGAAGAATTTTAGGATTCGTAACGAATAGGTCATCACCAACCAATTGGATTTTGTCGCCAAGGATTGAAGTGAGGTAAGACCAACCTTCCCAATCAGACTCATCCAAACCATCTTCAATTGAGATGATTGGGTATTGTTTTGCAAAACCAGCAAGGTAGTCAGCAAATTGGTTGCTTGTGAATGCTTTATTGCCTTCACCTGCAAGGATGTATTGACCATCTTTGTAGAATTCTGAAGATGCACAGTCAAGCGCAAGCATAATGTCAGAACCAGCTTTGTAGCCAGTTTTTTCAATTGCTTCAAGAATTACTGTAATTGCTTCTTCGTTAGAACGAAGGTTCGGTGCAAAACCGCCTTCATCACCAACTGCAGTATTTAAACCTTGTTTCTTTAAAACTGATTTCAAAGAATGGAAAATTTCAGCACCAGCGCGTAAAGCTTCAGAGAATGAAGTGAAGCCTACTGGCTCAATCATAAATTCTTGAATGTCTACGTTATTGTCTGCATGTGAACCACCATTTAGGATGTTCATCATTGGAACAGGCATAGTCAAAATGCTGTTATTACGAAGGTCTGCGATGTATTGGAAAAGTGGAATTTTCTTTTCGTCAGCAGCAGCGCGTGCAGCAGCTAGCGATACCGCTAAAGTTGCGTTCGCACCTAATTTTTCTTTGTTTTCAGTACCGTCAAGCGCGATCATTGTGTTATCAATGTCTTTTTGTTCGAATACTGATTTACCCAACAATGCATCACGAATTACTGTGTTAACGTTGTTAACCGCAGTTTTAACGCCTTTACCTAAGTAACGAGCTTTGTCGCCGTCACGAAGTTCTAAAGCTTCACGAGAACCAGTTGAAGCACCAGATGGTGCACATGCACGGCCTACAACGCCAGAGGCTAAGATTACGTCTGCTTCGATGGTAGGGTTACCACGAGAGTCCAAAATTTCACGTGCACGAATGTCAACGATTTGGCTCATGAACAATTCCTCAGTTGATTAATAAAAATGATGCGTCAAAAGTGACGCATCAATGTGTATCGAATTAGTGTGTGTCTAACTTTGCGAAACCTTTAACTAAGGTATCGAGCTCTTTTAACTGTGCCAAGAAAGGTTCCAACTGTGACATGCGTAGCGCACATGGACCGTCACATTTGGCATTTTCTGGATCTGGATGAGCTTCTAAGAACAAACCTGCTAAACCAGTCGCCATACCTGCACGTGCCAGTGTCGTGATTTGTGCACGACGACCACCTGCAGAATCCGCACGACCACCCGGCGTTTGAAGCGCATGCGTAACATCAAAGAACACAGGGACATTCATTTCTTTCATGATGTCAAAGCCCAACATGTCTACAACTAAATTATTGTAACCAAATGCTGAACCACGTTCACAAAGAATCAGTTTGTCATTCCCTGCTTCCAAACACTTATGCAAAATATGACGCATTTCGTGTGGTGCGAGGAACTGTGCTTTTTTAATATTGATGATGGCATCAGTTTTCGCCATCGCTTCAACAAGGTCAGTTTGACGGCTTAAAAATGCAGGAAGCTGGATAATATCCGCAACTTCAGCAACAGGCGCAGCTTGATATGGTTCATGTACGTCAGTAATAATCGGCACATTAAAGTGTTTTTTTATGTCAGCTAACCACTCGATTCCTTTTTCCAGGCCTGGGCCACGGAAAGAGTTCAAGCTTGAACGATTGGCTTTATCAAAACTTGCTTTAAACACATACGGAATATCCAAGCGTTTGCAGATATCCACATAGGTTTCAGCAATTTCAAAAGCAAGGTCTTTTGACTCAAGTACGTTCATGCCGCCGAATAGTACAAATGGCAAATGATTTGCCATTTGTATATCGCCTAAACGTACAATTTCCTGTGGTTTTAATTGTGACATTTAAACTCTTCCTGGTTTAGTCAAAAACACATTATTTCGCTTTTTGGTACTGCTTTTTAGCAGCATCAATAAAGCCTGCGAATAATGGGTGTCCATCACGTGGTGAACTTGTAAATTCCGGATGGAATTGTACAGCAATAAACCAAGGATGTTCAGGAATTTCAACAGTTTCAACGAGACGCTGTACTGGAGAATAACCTGAAATCTTCATGCCTTTTTCTTCAAGCACTGGGATATAACGGTTGTTCATTTCATAACGGTGACGATGACGTTCAACGATCTCTTCAGAACCGTAAACTTGTGCAGTTTTTGTTCCCGCAACCAATTCAGATTTTTGAGCACCCAGACGCATTGTGCCGCCTAAGTCAGAATCTGCATTACGTTGTTGAACTTCGCCGCGCTCATCTAACCATTCAGTGATTAGACCAATCAATGGTGATTTAGTAGAACGGTTAAATTCAGTAGAAGTTGCATCGCTAATACCCGCAACGTTGCGCGCATATTCGATCACAGCCAACTGCATACCTAAACAGATGCCAAGGAATGGCACACCGTTTTCACGTGCAAAACGAATCGCTTTCATTTTGCCTTCTGTACCACGTTCACCGAAGCCACCCGGCACTAAGATTGCATCCGCGTCTTTTAATACGTCGTTTACATCTTGGCTTTCAAGTTCTTCTGCATTTACGTAGTCGATTTGAACTTTCACACGGTTTTGAATACCCGCATGTAAAAGTGCTTCGTTTACAGATTTGTATGCATCTGGAAGTTCAACGTATTTACCAACCATCGCTACACGAACTGTATATTCAGGGTTCAGTAATGCATCTACAACGTTATCCCAGTCTGTAAGATCAGCTTCTGGAAGATCGTCATAACCAAAACGTTCGCAGATTAAATCATCAACGTTTTGTTCATAGAAAGTACGTGGAATTTGGTAAATTGAACGCGCATCTTTACATACCACAACTGCACGCGCTTCAACGTTCGTAAATAACGCAATTTTACGTGTAGTGTCAGCATCAACATCATGCTCTGTACGGCAGATCAGGATGTCTGGTTGAATACCAATCGACAAAAGCTCTTTTACAGAGTGTTGAGTTGGTTTAGTTTTTAATTCAGCAGCTGACTTAATATATGGGAGTAAAGTTAAGTGCATTAACATTGTGCGCTTATGACCTAGTTCGACCATAAGTTGACGTACAGATTCCATGAATGGGAGAGATTCAATGTCACCTACTGTACCGCCGATCTCAACGATCGCAACGTCATAGCCTTCACCTGCGCGAAGAACACGTTCTTTAATATTGTCAGTAATATGTGGAATAACTTGAACTGTACCACCGAGGTAATCACCACGACGTTCTTTATTCAAGACATCTTGGTACACTCGTCCTGAAGTAAAGTTGTTCAGTTTGGTCATTTTCGCACGACGCAAGAAACGTTCGTAATAACCCAAGTCTAAGTCAGTTTCAGCACCATCCTCTGTGACAAAAACTTCACCGTGTTGGAATGGACTCATAGTCCCTGGATCGACATTAATGTATGGATCCATTTTTACCATGGTTACTTTTAAACCACGGGCTTCTAAAAGCGCAGCCACTGATGCAGCTGAAATACCTTTACCTAGTGATGATACAACACCACCAGTAACGAAAATAAAATGGGTCATTAAGTTTCTCGTACAATGGAGCCTAAATTGGCCTACAATGTTGTGCGATTTTACTTTACTCTGTACCAAGAAAGCAAAGTCATTCCGCATCAATTCATAGAACAATTAACAATTGGCTATTGTAACAGCAATTATCATAAAAATTTAGAGTAAGTTCTTATCATTTCTATATTCTTATTTGCTGTTATAATGCAGTTATCCAATCCACACTTTTTTGTTTTGTGTAATTATGAATAAGAAACTTTTAATCTGCGGTGCAATCGCAACAGGTCTACTTCTTACAGCATGTGTAAAAAAAGAAGCACCAAAAGAAGAAGAACAGGAACAGGTTGAAGTTGCAGCATCTGAACCAACAGTATCTGTACCTACACAATTAGAACCAGTTGAAGAACAACCAGTTGTTGAAGAACCGACTCAGCAGCAAGTTGAAGTGATTCGTGAAGAAACACCGAATACAACAACTGAAATTCGTCGTGAACCTACTCCTCCTGCAGAAGCTCCTGCTCCAAAAGCAGAAGCACCTAAAGCAGCAGAAAAACCTGCGCAAGCTGCTCAACCTAAACAAAACTCTGGTTCTGCACAGTCTGAAGATGACGCCGTTGCCGCTGCCATTGCTGCTGCAACACCAGCCTTAGAGAACTAAGATCGAAGTTTTATCAAACAAATGATCAAAAAAACCCGGCAAAAGTCGGGTTTTTTATTGTTTCTATGTAAATAAAAATCTGTACCCGACGATGCACTGTTTTTTCTCACAACTATTCTTGTAATTTTTCAGCTAAATATTCAATAAATAAACGAACACGTTTCGGTAAATGCTCTTGTTGATAATAGACAGCATGAATAAGCTGTTCATGCGGTTCAATTTGATCGTCTAAAAATTGTACCAATCGCCCTTCTGCAATATCTTTTTCTAACATAAAAATCGAAAGACAAGCGATGCCCATCCCATGAATCGCAAGCTCCCGTAGTGTTTCACCATTTGATGCCTTGATGTTGGGTCGGATCGTCAGGGGCTTCCCTGCGACTTGGAACGGCCAAGTATTCATATGGGTAATTTGACTAAATCCAAGTAAAGCATGTGCTGTTAGCTCATCAGCATTTTGCGGTCGTCCATGCTGCTGAAGATATTCAGGACTCGCCACCAAACACAGTCGACTCTTGTAGATAAGTTTTGCATGCAAACTGGAGTCGCTTAATTTTCCAAAGCGAATTGCGACATCTGCTTTATGCTCTAATAAGTCAATCACTTGATCATGATTCACCAATTCAATCTGTATATGCGGATAACGTGCATTAAATTCTGGTATCAAGGGAACGATCATATGCAGAATAAACGAAATCGCAGAATCGACCCGCACCAACCCCGAAGTATCTGCATCTAATTTCAGCAGAGAATCTTCCGCTTCACTCAAATCATTCAATATCCGCCGTGTTTTAGCTAAAAATAATTGCCCCTCTTGCGTCAGCTTAATTTTGCGGGTTGTTCGTTCCAACAGGGTTACATTTAATTTAGATTCCAGACGCTGTAATGCACGGCTGACACCAGATGCTGTTTAATCCAGTCTTTCTGCTGCTTTGATAATAGAGCCGCTATCTACAATAACAGTAAAAGCCTGAAGCTCCTCAATGGTCGATTTCATTGCATATTCGAATTCGTGATTTTTAATCAATAATATATTCCAAACTCATGCATTTTTCTTCAATAAAATTAGCAGCACAATAGCATCAACTCAAAAAAAGAGAATTCCTGATGATTGTTCCTCAATTTGGTGTCGGCACCTTCCGTTTGACAGGTGACACTGTCATTCATTCTGTTAAAACTGCCTTAGAAGTTGGATATCGTGCTGTAGACACCGCACAAATCTACGGTAATGAAGCAGAAGTAGGCCAAGCAATCGATGAAAGTCAGGTCAATCGAGCTGATATTTTCTTAACCACGAAAATTTGGACTGAAAATTATGCTGCCGACAAACTGATACCCAGTCTAAAAGACAGCTTAATTAAATTAAGGACAGATGCAGTTAACCTCACACTTATTCATTGGCCTGCACCTGCACTTGGAGTCAATATTCCAGAATTAATGGGACATTTACTTGAGGCAAAAAAACAAGGTTTGACTGAATATATTGGTGTATCTAATTTTAATATTGAGCTTACTCAACAAGCTATTGACAGTATAGGTGCTGAGCAGATTGCAACCAATCAAATTGAACTGAGTCCTTATCTTCAAAATGAACGACTTGCGACTTACTTAAAACAGCAAAATATTGATGTCACCTCTTATATGACCTTGGCTTATGGCAAAGTGCTAAATGACCCAATACTTTCTGATATTGCAGCACAACACCAAGCTTCAGTTGCACAAGTGACACTCGCTTGGGCGCTGCAAAAGGGTTATGCCGTAATTCCATCGTCAACCCAACGTGAACATTTAACCAGTAACTTAAAAGCTCAAGACATTCATTTAACATCAGAACAGATGCAGGCCATTGCCACACTAGACAGAAATGCACGTGAAGTGAACCCACCTGAACTTGCTCCAGTGTGGGATATTTAATATGAAATTCAATTTTCCATTAATTGCATTAGCCGTAGGTGCTTTTGCAATTGGCACAACAGAATTTTCACCGATGGGTTTTTTGCCTGAAATCGCAGCAGATTTATCGGTTTCCATTCCTCAAGCGGGCTTACTGATTAGTGCCTATGCCGTTGGCGTCATGATTGGTGCCCCATTAATGACCTTATGGTTAGCACGTTTTCCTAAACGTACTGCCCTTATTTTACTAATGGCAATCTTTACCATCGGTAATATTTTGGCAACGATTGCACCCAATTATCTCGGTTTAATGGCGGCACGTTTGGTGACTAGCTTAAATCATGGGGCATTTTTTGGCTTAGGTTCTGTCGTTGCAGCGAGTGTTGTGCCGAAAGATAAACAAGCCAGTGCCGTTGCTATGATGTTTATGGGCTTGACCATTGCCAATATTGGCGGCGTGCCACTCGCAACGTGGGTGGGGCAAAATATCGGTTGGCGTATGTCTTTTGCCGCTATTACCTTACTGGGCATCATCACCATGTTGGCATTATGGAAAGCACTACATCATCAGCAACAGACCGAAAAACCTGATGTACGAGCAGAGTTAAAAGTATTAACACGCATGCCTGTTGTTTTAGCACTGCTCACCACGGTAATGAGTGCTGGAGCTATGTTCGCGCTCTATACCTATATCGCACCGAGCTTAAAAGTCTTTACCCATGCAAGCCCTGAGCTTATCACTTTCATGTTGGTCTTAATCGGGATCGGATTTTCAATTGGTAACCATTTCGGTGGTAAGTTTGCAGATCAGTCTCTAGATAAAACCTTGATTGGCTTTTTAGTCTTACTCATGCTGATGATGCTGTTATTTCCAATTTTAGCAACAACCACCATTGGCGCGGCGATTGCATTAATCATCTGGGGAGCAGCAGCCTTTGCCGTTGTACCACCTTTACAAATGCGTGTTATGACAGTCGCTCACGATGCACCAGGCCTCGCTTCTTCAGTGAATATTGGTGCATTTAATCTTGGAAATGCTTTGGGCGCTGTTGCAGGTGCCGCAGTGCTAAATCTCAACCTAAGCTATGCTGCAGTATCTTATACAGGAGCGACATTGAGTGCTATAGCGTTGATTTTAGTATTGATACAGATGAAGCTTAAACCTCAAACAACTGCATGTTGCGCACAAGCCGAGTAACACACACTTAAAATAGCCTATCCAAAGTAGGCTATTTTTTAGTTCGCATATAACTTTAAAAAATCTGCCATCAATTTGGTTGCCCATGAATGGGTATCAACAAGACCTTCATAATAACCACAGTGACTGCCTTTTTTGGTGGTCACCACCACCACATTCGGCAAAGAACGAATTAATTCTTTATAGGGCTCAAAGTTTTGAATGTGGCAAATAGGATCGTCTTCGGCATTTAAAATCATCAAAGGAATTTTAAGATTTTCAAATACATAAATTGGGTTGGTGGATTTGGCATAACTTTCATAATCAGTAAAACCCGCCATTTGAAAATATGTACGTTCAAACTGCGCCAGATCTTTACTTTTTAGGACTTCAATTATAGATGGAGTCGTTGACCATGTTGCAGAATAGGGTTCTACAAATTTCTGAAAGAGCTTCTTGGTCATCATTTTACTGTAAAAAGGATGGACATTTTTAAAGCCAAGCTCGGTGTCATAGCCCGGACATAAAGCAAAAGCCGCTTTAAGTGGTGTTTCCTCACCTTGTTCGCCTAAATAGCGGACCAATAACCCCGTTCCTGCAGATGAACCGACGCCAAATAAATTCGATTCGGGAAATTTCTGCTGAATAAAGGCAATCTGTTCACGCAGGTCATCGGTTGAACCAAATAAATTTATTTTGGCAACAGGCATAGGTAAATTGGCATGACCGCGTCTTAAACATAGCGCAATGCGCCAACCTGTATATAGATGAAGATCCCGAACCACTTCTCGCATACTTTCAGGCGTTCCCGTAATCGTATGCATGAGCACCACAGTTGGCACATCCGCAGGTAAATCCAAACCCAACCATGCAATGGCTGTGATTCCACCATCAGCCATGGTTAGCTGCTCTATGGCATCATATTTAAGCTTCACTTGACGCTTTTTAATGACATCAAAATACAGTAAATGTGCATGGGTATTCGACAGCCAAGGCGTAGGACGATATTTTTCATGTAGTTGCTTTAACTTCGGCAGCACATGTTGCATTTGCCCTTCAGGATGATAATAAAGCTGTGGTATTTCCGCACCGATGGCATGATCTACAAAATTTAAAAGAGCCAGACGCCCTTTATGCATCACATTATTCATTGACCTTACCTTCACCTCGCTTCGCACTACAGCAAATCATTTCAATCTTTTCACTTTGACCAACAAGGCCCATTAAACAAACGTATCTACAAAACCATATCTCACTAGCAATATTTGTTTACTTAAACCTCATAAGCAAAAAGCATGACAATATCCATCATGCTTTTTATCATTCTGTGATGAGCATTTAAAAATCAGCAGATTCAAGGCTGATATTGCATAATGCGCTCACCCATTTTCGCCGCCAATGCTTCCAAGCCACTTTTCGGACGGAGCATGACTTCAAAATCAATCATCTGTCCTTGTTCATTAAACTGAATCATGTCGATCCCTTTTAATTTTTTCTCGCCAACATTGGCAGAAAACTCAAGCACCACATTTAAACCATCTTCTGAGTAAAACTCACGGTGATAGGTAAAATTTTCAAAAATTTGAATCACATTGGTCAAAATAAAAGTTACTACAGGCTTACCTGGATATGGGTTAAACGCGACAGGTGAACGAAACACCACATCCTCTGCCAAGAGTTCATTTAAAATATTCATATCCCGTGTGTCGAGCATTTCGTGCCAACGTGCAACAGATTTTTTTGTTATTTCAATAGTCATGTTTATGTCCTTTTTTTGTTGATGAATCATTTCCCTATCCTCAAACTCCTCTCAAAATGGAGAGGAAGCACGACAACTGCATATTAAATTGAATGTAGTTGTCGTGGTTAAGTATGAGGCTGATTAAATCACCGCAGCCAAATCTGCACCTTGACGAATGGCACGTTTAGCATCTAACTCACCCGCTTCTTTCGCGCCACCAATCAGATGCACATTTTTTCCATCTGCTTGTAGCTGTTCATACATCGCGGTATAGGATTCCTGACCTGCACAAATCACCACATGATCAACATCTAAAATACGTGGTTGACCATCAACGGTAATATGCAAACCTTGATCATCAATTTTATCGTAGCTTGCACCCGCAATCATTTTCACATCGCGGTGTTTCAAACCTGTACGGTGAATCCAACCCGTGGTTTTACCTAAGCCAGCACCGACCGATTTAGCCTTACGCTGCAATAAATACACTTGACGCGGCGATTCTTCGACGTCTGGATGTTTCAAGCCACCGACTTGCGCATAAGTGGTATCAATTCCCCATTCATCATAAAATTTCTCAGGATTGAGGCTACCGCTTTCACCTTCATGCGTTAAATATTCAGCCGTATCGAAACCAATACCGCCTGCACCAATGATCGCTACACGTTTGCCAACTGGTTGACGCTCACGTAAAACTTGTAAATAACTCAATACTTTTGGATGATCAATACCATCTATATCTAACTGACGCGGTGTTACACCCGTCGCCACCACGATGTCATCAAACTCAGACTGAGCTAATTCTTCATAGGTTGCCGTATGGTTCAGTACCAATTTAATCTGAGGCAATAGTTCTATTTTGCGTTTGAAATAGCGCAGCGTTTCATAAAACTCTTCTTTACCAGGAATCGTTTTCGCAATATTAAACTGCCCACCAATTTGGCTTGAAGCTTCAAAAACCGTTACATTGTGACCACGTTCTGCTGCATAAGTTGCAAAGCTTAAACCCGCAGGTCCCGCACCAATCACAGCGATATTTTTCACCTGTGCAGATTCTTTAAATATCAGTTCAGTTTCATAGCAGGCTTGAGGGTTAACCAAACATGTTGCAATTTTCATTGAGAAAATATGATCTAGGCAGGCTTGGTTACAACCAATACAGGTATTAATTTCATCACTACGCCCTTGTTCTGCTTTTTCCACAAAACATGGGTCAGCTAACATTGGACGTGCCATGGACACCATATCTGCATCACCTGATGCAAGAACATGTTCAGCCATTTCAGGGGTGTTAATACGGTTTGAAGTGATTAAAGGAACATTCACAAGACCTTTTAACTTCTTGGTCACCCATGTAAATGCAGCACGTGGCACTTTGGTTGCAATGGTCGGAATACGCGCTTCATGCCAACCAATACCGGTATTGATAATAGTTGCACCGGCTTTTTCAATGGCTTTTGCAAGTTGCACAACTTCTTCGAAAGTCGAACCACCTTCAACCAGATCCAGCATAGAAAGACGGTAAATAATAATAAAATTTTCACCGACTAATTCACGCGTACGACGCACGATCTCAATTGGAAAACGAATCCGGTTTTCATAACTGCCACCCCATTCATCATCACGGTGGTTGGTACGTGCAGCAATAAACTCATTAATTAAATAACCTTCTGACCCCATGACCTCTACACCATCATAACCCGCTGTCTGTGCTAACTGAGCACATTTGGCAAAATCATTGATCGTGCGTTCGACGTCTGCTGTGCTTAAAGCTTGCGGTTTTACTGGGTTAATTGGTGCTTGAATAGATGAAGGTGCAACATTATTGGCTTGATACGAGTAACGACCTGTATGCAAAATCTGCATCGCAATTTTACCGCCAGCATCATGTACCGCCTGCGTAATCACTTTATGTTTTTCTGCTTCTTCTAAAGAGTCTAATTTTGAACCACCAGCAAATGTCACACCATCATCATTGGGAGAAATACCACCGGTTACAATCAGACCTACACCACCTTTCGCACGTTCTGCATAAAAAGCAGCCATGCGTTCATAGCCACCCGGTGCTTCTTCAAGGCCGATATGCATAGAACCCATCAATACACGGTTCTTTAGCGTTGTAAAACCTAAATCTAGTGGTGCCAATAAATTTGGATAATTTGACATTTTTTCTCCTTAGCGTGCTGAAAAGCTGGCTATTTTTATCTTCACTTGTATACGAGCTTTCTATTTCCATCTACGCACACAAGCTTTTGCAACTTGTTGCACTAATTTATATGCGAGATTTGATTTTTATGCAACATGTTGCATAATAAAAAGTACAAAACTATTTTGACTGAGCCATATATGTCTTTAGCCCATGTTTTACTGACGAGCTTACTTGAAAAACCGAGTACAGGAATTGACCTTGCACGCCGTTTTGACCGCTCTATGGGCTTTTTTTGGAATGCAACACATCAGCAAATCTACCGTGAACTCAGTGGCATGCAGCAAAAAGGCTGGATCAGCACCATTGAAGATGACCACAGTACAACCCGTAAAAAAACCTACCAAGTTGAACAGCTTGGACGTGTTGAATTAGCCAATTGGATGGTTGAGCAAAGCCCTCCGGCTCAGTTACGTGAAGAGTTGATGGTTCGTTTACGTGCAGAAGCTCAGCTGGGTACAAATGGCGTATTACCCGAATTAGAGCGCCATCTAGACATTCACAAAGAAAAACTAAAAGTGTACCAGTCTATTTTTGCAAAAGACTTTGCACATGCGCATGATGAAGACCGTACTTTGTACATTCATAAAATGATTTTACAGCTTGGGATAGATTTGGAAATCGGTTGGATCAAATGGCTCGAAACCATCATTCCACAGTTGCATAAATTTAATCGCTAAAACAAAAAAATAAATAGGAAGCCGCATGCCACACTATACAATGCCAGATCAACAACAACTGTATGTTCGTGAATATGGTCAAGGAGAACCCATCCTGGTTTTATCTGGACTGGGCATGCAAAGTTGGCAATGGCACCCTTTTCTATATCAACACCGAAAGCATTTTAAATTTATCATTCCAGACTGGCGTGGATTTGGCGGCTCTAAACATTGTCAAATTCCAAATACGGACACCATTTCAAGCCATTGGCGAGATATTGACAGCTTAGTTTCCCAGCTTGGTTACGATAAAATCACGGTGATTGCCTACTCCATGGGGGCAACGACCACCATGCACGGTTTAAAATACGGTCAGTTTGCTGAAAAAATTAAACGCTATTTACACATCGATCAAACCCCTAAAATACGAGTAGATGCAGATTGGCAATATGGTTTATATGGCAAACGCCACAATGAGTTTTTAAGTATTTTAGAAGACATCTCGAAGGTACTTGCAACCAACCTCTCCGTGCCATTTGCACAGCAGATGAATAAACATGACCGTCAAGGTCTGGTCGACGCTTGGTTAAGATTCATAGACTTACAAAATAGCAATCCTTATGCTTTATCCGCTTTCCGTTTTGCATACCAACAACCAACTTTACAGAAGCTGATGTTACCCTCACAAAGTGTGACCTATTTATATTGGTATATTCAAAACTATTTGAACCATACTGAAGATTATCGTGAAGCCATTGCAGCACTCACCGCACCAACAACTTTTTTCACAGGTGCAAAATCGATCCTCTATCCTGCCCAAGGTCAAAAAATTATTGCTGACAGCCTAACCAATGCAGAGCAAATCATTTTTAAGAAATCGGGGCACACGCCATTGCTCAGTGAACCGGTCAAATTTAGCCGTGAAGTCACCAAGTTTTTAAAACAAGCGGTCTAATAACACTAAATAAAAAAAATAGGCTCAAAACTTTCAAGATTGAGCCTATTTTTGTATGAAGGAAAGTGTTACTTAACTGTTTGCTTCTAAATTGAATTTCGAAATTAACATCTAAATTAATTTTAAAACAAATGTTAGAAAACTCGACGATCGTATTCAATTGCTTCCAAATCATATACTTGGTAAACACAATCAAATAAAGGACGTGCCAATTCCCCTTCATCATCATTCCGCACAATCAAATAAATTTGGCTAATGGCCGCACTATCCGATAATTTCACATAATTCACATGCCTAAACTGCATAATTTGTACAGATTCAGGAACAATACAAATGCCTTCGCCTGCGGCAACCATGCCTAGTGATTGCTGCAAATCTGCTTGAGTGTTAAAGCGTTTCGGCTCCATACCATATTCTAAAAACAACGACTTGATTAGCGTTGCATAACTTTGACCATCCGTTGCTGGATAGATAAAAATCTGCTCATCTTTGAGATTATTTAATGCAATCTGCTGCTGTAAAGATAAAGGATGACTCGAATGCACCGCAACAATTAGTGGCTCTTCTCGTAATAGCACACGTTTAACCGCCTGATCCGACACACGAACTCGGCTAAAACATGCATCAACCCGACCTTCTTTTAATGCCTGAATCTGATCAACTGCACTCAGTTCAATTAAATTTACATTTAAGTGTGGATATTGCTGGCGGAACAAATAAACGATTCGAGGTAATAAACCACAGAGTAAGGAACCGCCATACCCAATATTAATGGTACGTTCAGTAGCACTGGCCCGCTGCGTAATGAGCTTAATTTCTTCTGCATTTGAAAGTAATTTCACGGCTTGCTGATAAAAGAAACGGCCAATGGTGGTGGTTCTCAAAGGACGGCTGCCACGCTCAAAAAGCTGTGCACCCAACTCTTCTTCTAAATTTTGAATTTGACGACTTAAAGGAGGTTGAGCAATAAATAGCTTTTCAGCAGCCTTCGTAAAACTCTGTTCTTCTACAACGGCGACAAAGTAACGTAAATGTCTTAATTCCATGACATTGTCCTTTAATGTCGAATTTCTTTCATAATGGTCTTTTATTTGAATATATCAGGACGACACTCAAATCACATCCTTCAAATTCGGTTATTTAAAAGATGTATACACCACATTTATTGTTTGGTCATGCTAATGTGAAACGATTACAAGGTTAACCCGACTTTAGTCTTGGCAATTTTACTCAACTTTCTCACATGAAAAACTACAAAACGTGATTGACTTCATGAAACAATTCAAGTTAATTAGCTAAATCGTTGCAAATATGGAATAAGAACAGTGCTGAGTGATCTAGATGATTTTTATTGTTTTGCCCAAGTGGTCGAACATGGTGGTTTTAGTGCAGCAGAACGTGCAACAGATATTCCAAAATCAAAACTAAGTCGTCGGGTCTATAACTTAGAAGAACGTTTAGGTGTCCGCCTGATTCAACGTAGTTCACGACATTTTGCTGTTACAGATATTGGTATGAATATCTACCGCCATGCACAAGTTATGATGAATGCCGCTCAAGCCGCACATGATTTGGTTGATCATCTCAGCACACAGCCGCGCGGCTTAATTAAAGTCAGCTTACCTGTTTCCATCGCGCAAAATGAAATGACCAAAATATTACCTGAATTTTTAAAGCAATATCCAGAAATCAAAGTGCAAATGATGGTGACCAATCGGCGCGTAGATATCATTAATGAAGGCTTCGACCTTGCGCTGCGTGTACGTTCAAATCTAGACGATGACCCGAATTTAGTCATTCGTAAATTTGAAACGATTGAGCAGCACTTATTTGCCAGTCAGGCCTATCTGAATAAATTTGGTGAACTCAAACAGCCCGAAGACTTATCACAACATCAAATATTAAGTATGGCGGATGAGCATCTCGATCAACATATTATTGTGACCGATGCACAGCAGCATCAGAAAAAAATTAAAGTCAACCCAACGGTAATGGGCTCTGACCTATCGATGTTAGCTGCACTAGCCTGCCAAGATTGTGGCGTGGTGTTATTACCCGACAGTATTGTGTCCGATCATGTGAAATCAGGTGCTTTGGTTCATGTATTACCTGAATGGAAAGCTGCACATGGTATTTTCCATGCTGTATATCCATCTCGTCGTGGCTTATTACCGGCTGTACGTGTTTTCATTGATTATTTAGTTGAAAAACTCAGCCAACATGAACACGCTAAATTTTAGGCAAAAAAAAGCTTACCCATGTGATGGGTAAGCGAAAACTTAAAAACTAAGAAACTACAGCAGAATCTGTAATCATATTATATAAATAAAATACATCTTTATTAAATCGTTAATAGCTCTAACTGATTTTCAGAGTTATAAGCAAAACCTTATAAATTAAGCTATAGAGAAAACCTCTTAGTCTTAAAACCTATAACGCTCATACACACTACAACTTATTAGACTAAAGTCAAAAAATATACACTTGTACAATTTAATTTAACTTCAATCCTTTAGATACAGCAGATTCAGGATTAAATTCGCGATTTAGCTTAGATTGCAGGATATGTACCTGTACCTTCTGGCCATGGAGATAGCAACTCAAAACCACTATCGGTTACAACCACCATATGCTCCCACTGTGCAGATAAAGAGCGGTCTGCAGTAATCACTGTCCAGCCATCTTTTAACTCTTTAGTTCGCGCTTTACCGCTGTTAATCATCGGCTCAATGGTAAAGACCATGCCTTTTTTTAGAATTACACCTTGACCCGGTTGACCATAGTGTAAAACGCTCGGTTGCTCATGATAAACCTTACCAATCCCATGACCACAGTATTCACGTACAATGCTGTAGCCTTCACGATGAGCAACTTGTTGAATGGCATAACCTACATCTCCCAATGTTGCTCCCGGTTTAACTGCATGAATCCCAGCAACCATGGCCTCGTAGGTAGTTTCGACTAACTTTTTAGCCGCAGGCGAAACCTCACCCACATAGTACATACGACTGGTATCACCAAAATAACCATCTTTAATGATGGCAACATCAATATTGATAATGTCGCCATCTTTCAATACGGTTTCTTTCGAAGGAATACCATGACAAACCACTTCATTCGGTGAAATACAGGTGGTTTTGGTATAGCCATAGTAGCCAACATTGGCAGGAATCACTTTAAGTGTGTTGATGATAAAATCATTGCAGATATCGTCCAAATATTCAGTCGTCACGCCCGGCTTGACATACTCCCCGATCATCTCTAAAACCTGAGCAGCTAAACGACCTGAAATGCGTAATTTTTCAATATCTTGCTCGGTTTTAATCGTGATTTTGGAAGCTTTCATCTGAATATCCTCAAATTTGAATACACCGAATTATAGACCTTTTAGATTTTTTTTGTTTTATTCAGCCAATATTTCTGCATTTATTCGGCTTATAGCATCCTATTTAGTGCTGAAAATTAGAACAATTGATTTATATCTGATAAATCTTAATCGCTAAACATATTTCTATAAAAAATTTATATACAATAAATTTCTTTTATTTATCATAAATATAAATAAAACATTATTTTATCTGTCAATATATTCATGATTCGTATTATAAAAACTATCTATACGATTTATAAATTTTGCTCCAAAAACGAGCTTAATTGCACTAAAATTGCCTTTTTTCACAGTTCATCTCCCCTTTATGACAAGTCTTCGTACACGGGATATTGTTGCCTTAGGTTTTATGACCTTCGCACTGTTTATTGGTGCAGGCAACATTATTTTCCCACCAATTGTCGCACAGCAAGCGGGTGAACATGTTTGGTTAGCTGCATTTGGTTTCTTAATCACCGCAGTTGGTCTACCTGTCATCACGATTATTGCTTTGTCGCGTGTTGAAGGTTCTATTCAAGTTTTAAGTTCACCTTTGGGTAAAGCAGCCAGCATTATCCTTACTGTCGCGTGTTACTTAGCTGTTGGACCTTTATTTGCAACACCTCGTACAGCTACCGTTTCTTATGAAATTGGTTTCTCTTCTTATTTTGGTAACGGCGCAAACAGTCTGCTAATTTATAGCGTGATTTATTTTGCATTAGTGACGATTGTTTCACTTTATCCAAACAAAATTTTGGATACTGTGGGTTATTTCCTTTCACCACTCAAGATCTTAGGTCTCATTGTACTGGGTATCTCTGCGTTCTTTATCCCTGCCGGTGTGATTCCACCTGCTATTGGTAATTACGTGGCTGCACCAGTTTCAGAAGGTGTGGTCAATGGTTATTTAACCATGGATACTTTAGGCGCTTTAGTTTTTGGTATCGTGATCGTAAAAGCCATTACTTCACGCGGTGTAACGGATAGTAAGCTCGTCACTAAGTATGCTGTCATTGCCAGTATTATTTCTGGTATTGGACTTACACTGGTTTATATCAGCTTGTTCAAACTCGGTATGGGCAGCCATGATATTGCTCCAAATGCAACAAATGGTGCAGTGATCCTGCATGCATATGTACAACATGCTTTTGGTGATATGGGCGCTTATTTCCTATCTGCAATGATCTTTGTTGCATGTATGGTGACCGCGATTGGCTTGACCTGCGCATGTGCTGAATATTTCTCAGAATTGACTAAAATTCCATACAAAGTTTTTGTGTTCATTTTAGTTGGTTTCTCACTGCTGATTTCAAACTTAGGTTTAACCAAACTCATTGCAGTTTCAGTGCCTGTTCTAAGTGCGATTTATCCACCTGCGATTGCAGTTATCCTACTTAGCTTCTGCTCTAAATGGTTTATTTCACCATCACGAGTTATTGCTCCTGTTACCGCTTGTGCGTTTATTTTCGGTATTTTTGATGGTTTAAAAGTAGCTGGTTTCGAAGATGCGCTTCCAAGCTTTATTGCCAATCTACCGCTTGCTCAACAAAATTTAGCATGGCTGATCCCTTCTGTGATTGTGCTGATTATTGCTGCTGTAATTGACAAAGTTAAAAAATAACCTTTTTTGACCTGTCTAAAATCGGAGTTTTACCCGAATGACGATTTTACCTGTGACCAATAATTGTCGAGTTTTACCCAAACTGACTTTTATTTGTCCTACTACAGCGCAAAAATCCTAAGTCATTGAACTTTTTTAATAAAGTTTTATTTTCATGATGAGAAAAAAATCCAGCCCTTTGGCTACAAAATATAATAATAGTTAAAATACAAATACTTTCTGCAAAATACACCGTACACAAACTCCATGATTAAGCCCGATTCAGACTGTAAGCTAGGCGGTTTCGTGTCATAAAGCCGATATACCCGTGTTGGTATATATATTGCTTATTCATACATAGATATTATGCATCGACCATTTTACTCACCAGTCAACACCTTTAGATTCATAATATTTAGTATATGAATAAAATGATTATTCTTATACGATGATCTAACATAGTTTTATGACAAAATAATGACATTTGCTATTGAAATACTTCTAGTTTCGAAGTACAACAGTAGTTCAAACCTGACCAAAATCATGGGTTTTGGCTAAACAACAACAAGGAGGGGTGGAGATGTTATCAGTACATTTCAAAAAGCAATTCTTCATTAACGCTCTGAAGGCAAATAAGAACATGGTGACCTATACAAGCACCACTATTGCTCTCATGCTGACACTACTTATTCAAGGCTTAATACAAGGAAATTTAAGACCTGAATATTTTGCTTATGCGCTTATTGTCTCTGTAGCCTTTTATTTATGGGCAGTCATTGACCACAAATATCGAAAGCAAAAATCAACAGAATTTTAAGTTAGAAGATGGATGAGGCATCATCCATCTTGAAAAAAGAAAGATGCCACCCCCACCTTCTCGATCATTTAATCCTTTTTAAATAACAATACAAATAATCCCTAAAATAACCAGAAAATCATCAGCCTTTTCTCATAAATTTTCAATTCTGCAGAACTTAAAATTTTGTTTATATAAATTCTTCGACCTAACAATCGTCTGCACTTTAAAAGCTTTTATCTCCTGATTAGCCTCCAATCTAATTGATACGATTTTTATTTGATACTACTTTGCTTAAAACCAAAATTTAACGATGACTCCGAAGAGCAATCCGAGTGTTGCAATTAACTCGCCAATCACCAATCCAAGCATTGCCATACTCATCATCCATTTAGGTAAATGCCATTTGCCTAAGACGTGCGGTACTTTAAATTGATTGGTGGTATCAGCTAAAAAGCCATGCAGCACATAGCTTAAAATCGAAAAGCTAAAAAAGAACAAATTGATGATTACAAAGAGTAAATTGAGTGTATGTGGAAGTGCTGAAAAATAGGCCAATACCGCTAAAATAAGCGTCGCTGGGGCGTATAACAAACTGCTCCGATGTGCGATATCTACATAATAATGCGCACGTGCCAGTTCAGACTGCCTTATTTGTGCATATTTCCACACACCTGTGAGCATACCTACCCATAAATAAATCCCACTAAAAACTATCGCAATTTTTACTGCACTCGAAAGTTGAAGCATGTCCATTTTAATTTACATCCATTGTTCAATTATACGCATTATTTTTATCTGTATTTCTTCTGCAATAGTACTTGCTTCAAACCTGTTATGACATGACTTTAGAGTCATACTCTTTTCAGGTTTCTTTTTGGAACTTGTGTAAATTAGTGACATCGGAACACACCCATGAAGTTTGAATCATGTCATCATCTGAAAAACTCACGATTCATTGCCAAGACGGCTATTCACTGAGTGCGCGCTTTTATCCGCACCAGACAGAGCTCAAACAGGCTTTACCTGTGTTGATTTGTCCAGCCACAGGCATTACCAAGCAATTTTATAATAGCTATGCAACATGGTTGAGCCAACAAGGCTATGACGTTTTAGTTTTCGATTTTCGTGGTATTGGTGAGTCGCTACACAGCCCTTTAAAACAATCGACAGCAAGTATTGTGCAATGGGGGCAGCTAGATATCCCTGCGGCAATCGACGCTTTGATCAGTAAAACGCAGGCACCTAAAGTCATATTACTCGGTCATAGCGCAGGCGGACAATTATTAGGTATCGTGCCAAATTATGACAAAGTTGCCAAAGTGGTTGCTGTTTCTGGCTCTACAGGTCATGTCAAAGATCTTAAAGGTCGCACCAAGCTTTTAGCTCCAGTGATGTTTAATGTGATCTTCCCGATTGCACGCTATACCATTGGCTATGGCCCGACTAATGCGATTGGCATGGGTGAAAATTTGCCAAAAGATGTTGCTCGTGAATGGGCTGAATTTTGTAGCAAACCCGGTTATGTCATCAACGCCTTAGGCAAAACTGTTCAGCATGATTTTCATCAACAGGTGAGCTGTCCGATCACTGCCGTATGGAGCTCTGATGACGAAATCGCCACGGAAGCCAATGTCAAAGACTTGCTGCGCTTATACCCGAATGCTTCGACTCAAATGATTGAGTTAAAACCGAAAGAAACAGGTCATAAAGCCATCGGACATATGTTGATGTTTAAATCGTCACATCAAAACCTATGGCCGATCATTGAACAACAGTTACACGCTTAAGTTTTTGCCACTCAGTCAGTAATCCGGCTGAGTGGTCTTTTTATAATCTGCACAAGATTTTCTATTTTTAGCTTCAATCACCCTGCCTAACACCTTACATAATTTATTTTTCTATCTTTAAAATCTGCATTGCAAGTCCGAGTGTGCTAATTTTCTTCAGCCGACCATTGCAAAAAATGATATAACTATTTTTTCTCAATTATATTCTATTTTGGCATGAGTGAAGCACGACACAACCTCGACAGAATTGATCGTTTAATATTATCCGCATTAAGAGAAGATGGACGACTCACCATAGCCCAGCTTTCTGAACGTGTTGGTCTCTCCTCTTCGCCATGTTGGACACGCTTAAAACGTCTAGAAAATTTAAAAATTATCGATGGTTATACAGCCAACATCAATCCAAAATCGATTGGGATCAATGAATTATTCTTTATTGAAATCACATTAGAACGTCACGATGATGAAATTTTAGATCAATTTAGTGAAACTTTAGCCAATATGCCAGAAGTGGTAGAGGCACATTTAGTCACTGGCGATTACGATTATTTAGTGAAAGTTGCGGTTAAAAATGCTGAACACTATGAGCGTTTTTTGCGTAAAAACTTATATTCTATGAAAGGTATACGCCATACACGCTCTATTTTTGCGCTACGACAATTAAAATCTGCCAGCAGTGCTGACCTTATGATGATTGAGTAATGAGCCAATATAGATTTAATCTATAAGATGACTTTAAAATTTAAGGGCAATTGAGTTCAGCACTCAATCGCCCTATTTATGCGGTCTAATCTATAAAGCCATCTTTTTTCAATTTTTTATCTGTCAAATACTCACGTATGACCAATGTTGCGATAATAATGATGGCTTCTAGAATCGCCACAGTGACGGTTATTTTGGTAAATACTTCGACACTGAGCAACTCAAACCACAACTGAGCGATGGCTAATAACCCCCATAAAACTGAAATAATAAGTGCGCTAAAGACACCATATTTCATATTTCTCTCTCCAAAACAACTACATAAGCTTCACGCTTCCAAAAAAGTAGCATACGGCGGATATCTTTTTCCATCGTAATCACCGCCCAACCTTGCTGCGCATTTTGATTTAAAAAATTGGTGAATTTAACAGGATCAACTTTTGAAGAGCCAAGCAGTAAAGATCCCAGCATGCCTTCTTGATAGATAACAACTTTATATTCTTTCATCAATATAGTTCTTTATGGTTATAGTGAAATGAACAAATGTTCAGGGCAAAGTATAGCGATCGCTTTTTTCTAAAATAACCTAGTTTTACCCGCCTAATTTGCTCAGCAATTTTTTCGATTTTATGTTTTAATACATGCAGTATGAGATGAGCCTTATATGAGTATCACGCGAGTGATACGACTAGCCCCTAACCATGGGGCTTTTTAATGTCCGCATTTATGATTTTCAAGTTTTAGCATCTTTGAGAGACTCTTTCGCTAATAGTTTGCTGTGTCTTTCGACATGCTGCCAGCATAGCCCTATACTCGTAAAGCTAAGAAAGTATTCAAAGCAACGATATACTTACTTAAATCTATCACCGATCAGTTAAAAATAATCACTGCAGTCTCTTCTGCCTGCAAATATCTAGGTGTCAGCACTTCACGCTTCTATGCATGAAAAATGTTAGATTTATTTATGTATGATGATTTGAAAGCTATCCATTGGCAGCATCATACTCATTTAGGCGCACAATCATGTCCATGACATACATGATCTTGATTATCGTATGAATGAATGTTCTGTCTGTAGAATCTAAGAATATTTAAAAAGCTAAGTTTACTGAATAAAGTTGCACGCAAATATAAGCATACAACGGATATTACTTATATCAGTACCAAGCAAGATGGGTTGTATTTATGTGGATGCTAAGTTTATTTAGTCGTTGTACTGTCTGTTGGCAAACTAGCCATTGTAATGGTCAAGTAAAATCAGACCATCAATTGATATGCGTGTAATGCATTTAATTAAGCAGTAGCTCATCAAGGTTATCCAAACAGGTGCATGGTACATTTCCTTGCAAAGCAATACTTCACAGACTCGAAGTACTGTAATCATGATTGTAGGGGCTATTTATTGATGAATAACGGTATTCTAGTATACAACCGTCGCGACCTTACACAGTATGCTGCTCATGGGATAATGCAGTAAGCGAAGCTTGTCTCCCACATTAAAAGACCATGTGATTCACGGTAGTGTTTACTACTAGAAAAGAAACCGATGCTGTATTATTCTCAAAGTTTACTACCATCGAATTAGACGACCTTCTACAAATGACTGGTTAAGTCTAAAAGCCTTTAAGCAGAAATATTTTAAGTATTTAGAAGGGATGACCGTTCACGATATTGTTTAGGATCAATGCTTCACTTGCTTGATGGGTCACTATGAAACAGTCACTTGCCGCAGTAAATCTGAAGTTCTGCTGTGCATATAAAAAATCCTCCTAAGCGGAGGATTTTTCGACTAAAACTGTGTGCAGTTTAGAATTTTGCTTCTAATACATTCGCTGACACTTGGTTTTTCCAAAGCTCACGTAAAGTCGGTAGATAGAATTTTTCACCTAGCTCGACCAACTCTGCATCAATCAAACCATGAACTTCGTGCATGAATAAATAATCAAGTTCAACGGTTTGTAATTTTGACTGTGCTTTTTTATATTCTTTACGTTTTTGCTGTGCTTTTTTTACCAAGTTATCTGCATAAGCACGGTCTTTATATTGGGCAATAGCATTCAAACGTAGCTCAATTACGCCCCACCCACTGAGTAGTAATTTAAATTTTTCAAAATCTGTCGTTGTTGATTCCCAGCTCATTTCTTCTAGATTTTCATTCTCAGGCAAAACTGGTAGCAAAAGCTCCATAACACTTGGGAAAATCTTTTTAAAATTCAAAACAAATTTAACAGGATGCTCGCCCGGATAGTCTTTAAATTGAACGTTCTTTTGGACATCTGTCAAATAGATGGTGAGCATTGGGGGAAATCCTTAAATAAAACACTGTCTTGCAAATATTTATTCAAACAAATGTCAAATAGCAACGAAAACAGAAAAAGAAAGGCATTTTAACAAGTGTGCCAATGAATTCAAAGCCCAATCCAATGAATTACTCGCTTCATCATCAGGCCTTTCTTCATTTTGTTCGTTCCCCTATTTTTAATAAATCGTCTGGTTTCTATACATACATTTCAAGATGAATATGAATCCAAAGAATCTGTGTTAGGCAATAACTAGTTGAAAAATAATTCAATCATATATCCAATAAAAAGAGAGGCTGAATATGAATCAGCCCCTCTTTTTATTTTCAAACACTCTAGATGAATGATCTCAAACCAATTTATTTGGTATTGGGTAAAACCATTTGCTCAGGACGAACCACTTCATCAAATTGCTCTGCAGTGACTAAACCGAGTTCTACCGCAACTTGCTTTAGAGTTTTACCTTCTTTATATGCAGTTTTAGCAACTTTTGCAGCATTTTCATAACCAATTACAGGATTGAGTGCCGTAACTAACATTAATGAATCATGTAAGAAATGATCGATTTTTTCACGGTTTGGCTCAATGCCTACTGCACAGTGGTCATTAAAGCTATTACATGCATCACCGAGGAGTTGAATAGATTGCAATAAGTTAAAGGCAATAACAGGCATAAACACGTTTAATTCAAAGTTACCCGATGCACCGGCAACATTAATGGTTGTGTCATTTCCAAGTACTTGAGCAACCACCATTGTCATGGCTTCACTTTGAGTTGGATTGACCTTACCTGGCATGATGCTTGAGCCTGGTTCATTTTCTGGAATACGTAGCTCACCAAAACCACAGCGTGGGCCACTGGCTAACCAGCGCACATCATTGGCGATTTTATTTAAACTTGCAGCAAGTGTTTTTAAAGCACCCGACGCGAATACAGCTGCATCACGCCCTGCTAGTGCTTCAAATTTATTTGGCGCAGTGACAAATGGCAGACCCGTTTGTTTCGCAAGTTCTGCTGCTGCTTTTACAGCATATTCAGGATGTGCATTCAGACCTGTACCGACCGCTGTACCACCTAGTGGTAATTCATACAGTCCTTCTAAAGCTTGATTTAAACGCTTCAAACCATGATCGAGCTGTGAAACATAGCCGCTAAACTCTTGGCCTAATGTTAAAGGCGTTGCGTCCTGTAAATGTGTACGGCCAATTTTAACAATATCTTTAAAATCGTTAGATTTAGCTTCTAAGGTATTACGCAGTTTTGTTACTGCAGGAATTAAAAGCTCATTGATTTGTAGACTTGCAGCCACATGAATTGCGGTTGGGAATGAATCGTTGGTCGATTGAGCACGATTGACATGATCATTGGGATGGACAGGTTTTTGTGAGCCCAACGGATTACCCAGTTTTTGATTGGCAATATTGGCAATTACCTCATTACAGTTCATGTTACTTTGCGTACCTGAACCAGTTTGCCAAACTACCAGTGGAAATTGTGCATCCCACTGCCCTGAGATCACTTCTTCGGCTGCATTGACGATATAACCAGAAAGTTCCTGAGGGATTTGACCCAATGCTGCGTTAGTAATCGCTGCTGATTTTTTAACGAGACCCATTGCACGAATCATTGGACGTGGTAAACGTTCACCACCAATTTTAAAGTTTTGCAAACTACGCTGTGTTTGTGCACCCCACATCGCATCGCTAGGTACTTCAACATCGCCCATTGTGTCATGTTCAATACGTGTTTGCATAAATGACCTCATATCCTTATCTATAAAATTGAACGTCTGTGCAGAATCAAATTCTGCTGATAAATACAGTTTAGGTAACTTGTTTAGACTTGTAAATAATAACCATTATCAATTATAAGTGGTTTATTTGATAATCTTTATCGTGATTTTATAAAGAAAATCATGCACGATGATTAAATTCACCCAATACAAGACGAGTTAATTACCTCTTAATGTTTGTTGATAGAAACGCCATTCATCTTCTAGCATTTTCTTTAAATCTTGTTCAGGCTGCCAATCAAAAGTACTTTTCGCTTTCTGTGTACTTGCCCCAAGCTGGTCATATTCATGGCTTGGATAAAAAGTAGATTCGACAGTCTTAATCTCGGCCTTAGTTACTTCTGAAAGCGTATCTAATAGTTGCTGTATCGAAACCAACTCACCTGAAATATTAAAAGCCTCACAGGCGAATTGCTGCTGCGACAACCATTGCAAACATTGCCACACCGCCTTACAACAGTCGAGTACATGCAAGAAACTCCGTTCCACAGTACCATCTCCAGTTTTAGCTTGTTTGCGAAGTTCGATAAAATCTCGTTGTAAAGCCCCAACTTGCATCGCTAGTGGCACGATATTTTTTGGCAATGGCGCTACAAACTCACCTAAAACTGCATGCTCGAAAGCACCTGCGACGTTTCCTAAACGCAAAATCGCAATTTTCCACTCATTATCCGTACGTGCAGTATCCCGTATAATTTCTTCCACCATTTGTTGAGATTTCACATAGGGATTTGGATAGGTAAAATTAATTTCTGTGTCTTCTGTTAATTCTGCCGACGACTGACCATATACCGCTAAACTTGATAAATGGATCAGTGTTCGTACACCTGTTCGCTGCATGGCACGCAGCAAACTCATGATACAACTGACATTATCATTATAATATTCAAGTGGTTTAAGGACGGATTCTTCCAATGACTTAAAGCCTGCCGTATGAATGACAGCATCGACGGTATATTGTTCAAATACTTTATTGAGTGCGGGAGTATTGCGAATATCGAGTTTGACAAAAGGCACATACATGCCTGAAATAAATTCTAGTCGTTCAAGTGTTTGTAAATTTGCATTGGATAAATTATCCACAATAATGACTTCTTGACCTTGAGCCATTAAACTCAAGGCTATATGTGAGCCTATAAAGCCTAAACCACCAGTCACTAAAATCATTGTTTAGATACTCCTTATAGTTATCAAGCTTTTACAACTCTTTGGCATCATCTTGAAGTAGTCACCAACTTTTCTACAGATCAAAATTATTAAACCTCGCCTCAGCATTTTCCATGAGCCGAACAATCTGCAAGAGCATTCTAGTTTTATCTTACTGCTTTGGAATTTTGACTGTGTTGCAGTTATGAATATTAACTGTATTTGATTTACGAAAAATGACCTCGCTAGCCAATCAATTTTGAAGAAATCTCAAGATTACGTGGTATTTGAGTGAACGCTTTTAGAAGAAGATATTTAAAAAAAATTCGCACTACTAAATATTTGATGTAGGACAGTCGAACTAGAAAACACCTGCTCGAATGAGCAAATGGAATTGAGCAGTCTGACTATTTTTTGAGGTATAGAATCTGGATGTGAACGCCAGATGAATCATCATAAATATTCATCTGGCAAGATGTTGGCAATGTAACTATAACAGCAGCAAACGTTTGAAATCGCAAATATCTAAGCAACTTAATTTAGCGGATATAGCCTTTTTTAATCATGGCTGAGAATAGGAACTCGTAAACTTTTAATATCATGCTCACCAAATGAAAACCATAGCTTCGCCATAAAGACAGTCCGACAAAATTAAGCAAAACAGCGATGATCAACGCGCCCGCCATATCCATTGGATAATGCACACCTAAATAGACTCTCGACCACGCCACAAGAAAAGCGAATGCGAGAAATACATAGCCGACGGTTTTTTGCTTTGAAAATATATAAGAAAATGCAATCGTGCTAAAAAACAGCATGTGATCACTCGGGAAGGATCCATTCGGTGAATGTTCTATAATCGTGCGTCCGACGTCCAAGACAAAGGGTCTAGGATAGTAAAAGAAACTCGAAATCACTTGGCTGATAAGAAAAGCGACGATTGTAAAAACTGTGGCTTTAACGATTTGTTTTTTGGTGTCAAAACTGCCTTTAAACCAAGCCAAAAACATCAAAAGAATCACGATATAAAATAGATCATTGGCAATAAATATGGCAAAAGAAATAGTGAAATCTAAAGCATTGTCCGAAGCATTGATTGAATTAAATAAACTTAAATTAAATTTCTCTATATTCATGAGATGGTTTAAAAAATGAAAAGATCATAGCACTCTGTAAAATCAAAAATTGCGTTTTATTCATATAAAGATTTTTCAGTATGTAACCGTAGAGTTTATTTATGAAAAAGTGATGGCTCGAGGCTGAATCCAAATTAAACCCAATGTTATACCAATCGTTCTATTTGAAGAAAAATTTGCAATGGCAGTGCTGCCTAAATAAGCAAAACTGTGCAAATATTCAGATCATTGAGTAAATCATTGTATACTAGCTTTTTCTTCTGAACTCAGAACAAACTGTCGATCTAGACCGTTTATTCATTTAGTGAATTTCGATGAGTACTCTATTACTAATTACCTCCTCACCCACTTCGATATTGGCTTGGCATGCTTTGGGTCTTGCCCAAGCGCTGAAGCAAAAAGGCGAAAACTTTCGGGTTTTTTTCTATCAAGATGGTGTAAATGTCGCAAATGCCCTGCAATGGGTGCCAGATGATCAACGCAAACTCAGTAGTGAATGGCAAAAACTCGGCATTCGTTTACCTGTTTGCGTAAGTGCAGCTCTCGCACGTGGGATCACAGATCAGGAAAATGCACAGCGTCACAATATTCAGCAACATAATCTAGCTGAGCAATTTGAACTTGTGGGCCTAGGCGAACTCGCCGATGCCGTACAAGCTGCTGACCGTTTATTGCAATTCTAAGTATTTTGATTGCCGCGCATTTGTAGCATTGAAAAGGAAAATTACGTGAAATCTGTACTGGTTGTTTTAACCCATGCAAATCTTGCAAGCTTACAAGTACATGAAAGTCTTTCTGCGACCATGGTGCTTGCAACCTTCGGCTGTGACGTTAAAGTGTTGCTCAAAGATGCTGCGCTGAGCTTACTTCAGGCAGAACAAGAGTTTAGTCAGCTCAAGCATGCGTTTAAACTCGCTTCCAACATGGTTGATAGCTTTGAGTTTTACGATCTCACCCCGATTTATATTGAACAAAAAAATTCACAGCATCCTTTTGTGATCAACAGTGAACAAGAACTAGAGTTTGTTCAATTCAATACTGAATTAATTCAACAATTTGATCATGTGTTGTATTGGTAAAAGAGGAATGATGATGTCAAATTCTACGCTGTATTTAGTCCAAGCCAGCTATGCCAATACCCTACAGCACATCCAGCAGTTAGCCAGTTTAATCAATCCTGAAGATGCAATTATCTTGATGGGTGAAGCAGTCTTACATATTGCAGATGAACAAATTCAGCAATTTGGCACATGTTATGTACTTGAAAATGATGCTGAGATTTTAGGTAAAAGTATGAATTATAGTCATATGAAAGTGATCGACTATGCCGCTTTTGCTGATCTATGCCTTAGATTTAAACGATGTATTTCACTCAAATAATTTGAGTAAAAGCGATCCATTTCTACAATCTTCTCTTTTGGAATGAATATGAATCTTGAATTAGACCAAGATGGCCATTTGGTGGATTACACTATTTGGAATGAAGCTGTTGCCCAAGAACTGGCTAAAAGTTTAGAACTTGAGTTAAGCCCTTGGCATTTTGAAGTTTTACAAGCTGTACGACAGTTTTATCAACAGTTTGGTCACTCACCGGCAACTCGCCCACTCATTAAATTTTTAATGAAAACCGTGAGCGCTGATATTAATAATGCAGTTTTACAAGACAAATTTAACACCGGTTTGGTCGCTCGACATTTAAGTCGTTTAGCGGGCATCCCTAAACCTGCAAATTGTTTGTAATTTTAAAGTAATCTAAATACTGCTTAGGCTATTTTGGCTATATGGATGCAAATCAGCATCTTGAAGAAAGCCATAAAACAGCTTAGGCAGGTTTTAATTGATTGAGAGCGATGTAATAGGCTTGGGTAAAAACTGGTTTGACCTGTTTGGCTTGGATCGGTTCTGCACAACATGAACACACTAAAACGGGTTTAAACTTTTCACCACATGTCTGATGGACATATTCAACAGGTGATCCCAAGCCCTGATCCATATATTGATCGGCCCAATGTGTCATAGCTAAAAGGATTGGATACAAGTCTAAGCCTTTTTGCGTCAGTCGATATTCAAAACGTTCCTGACGCTCGACATAAGCAACTTTGGTTAAAATACCCTCTTCAACCAAACGCTTTAATCGGTCGGATAACACATGACGCGTCACACCGAGATTTTGTTGAAAGTCATCAAAACGTCGAATGCCCATAAATGCATTACGGATAATCAACATGGTCCAACGATCCCCTAGCACTGAAAGCGCACGAGCGATTGAACACGGTTGTTGACCAATATCATCCCATTTCATTTTATGAACCATCAAAAATAACGACCAACACCCAATTTAATTCATGCCTGTTGATTTTGCAAAATCCTTTTCAATAATCTTTGATGTACAAATCATAAATCCACCATCGTTTCAACGCATTCATTTTATCTGCTTGATCTGTAAATGAACTAAAAATGTATTTTGTCTTTATTGTCCTCAATTATTTCTAGCCATGCACGCGTTGCGGGACTCATGGCAACAGTGGTATTCCAGGCCATACTGAGTTTCCAGTCTAGGTTTGGATTTTCTAATTCAGCCATATGGTATTTTGCCGCATCAAGTTGTTCACAATAAATTTTAGGCAGGAGTGCAATCCCGACATTTGAATCTACCATTTTGGCGATGAAGTCCCACTGGCTACTTTTACACACTACATTGGGCTCAAATCCGACGTAATTTGCCGCCTGTATAATGATGTCATTGAGTGTGAAGGTATCGTCATACAATAAAAAGGATTCTTCTTTTAATTCAATCAACGAAACGGTTTTTCGCTTACGCCACTGTGAGTTTTTTTTGGACAATAGACACAAAGGTGACTCCATCACTGGAATACCACTCAGCACCGGTTTCAAGTGACCCAAAATAATCCCGACGTCGACCTGTTTTTTTAAAATGGCACTTTCTATACCTGTCGCCCCAACCTCAAAAAAGCTCAGTTCAATATTGGGGTATTTTTTATGAAACAGCGCGATTAACTGACTGAACAACACTGATGCCAATGGCGGTAAACCTAGGGTCAATTTACCTTGTTTTAAGGCACGAACTTGGGTAACGGTATCAAGCATCCGTTGTTGTTCATTCAATATCACTAAGGCATGCTGATAAATCTGCTCTCCCATATAGGTGAGCTGTGCTTCCCTTTTTCGACCTGCTTCTCCTTTATGAAATAAAGGCACGCCGATCTCGTCTTCTAACTGACGAATTAATTTACTAATGGTCGGCTGAGTGACAAAAAGCGCTTCTGCTGCATGACTAAAACTCTGTTTTTGTACGATGGTCACAAAGACTTTTAGGCTTTTAATGTCCATTATTATTCCATTTAAGCATAATTAATAATTAATTATTCATAATTATACAGGGTATGCACTTTTAAAATAGCGTCATCTCCTATTCTACTGTCGTCTCATGGATACGTTTCCACAATCTACTTCCAAATTTACCCAGTTTCTTAAAACTTTAGCGCAGCTAAGTTTATTGATATTGATCTGGTGGATTGGCTCTTGCATTCAATCTTGGTTTAACTTGCCGATCTCTGCTGGCGTGATTGGTTTATTGCTCCTTTTAGCCGCATTGTTGAGTGGTTTATTTAAAATGCAGTGGATCAAACAAGGCTCAGATTTTATTTTGGCTGAACTGGTTCTATTCTTTATCCCCTGTGTAGTTGGATTAATTAAATATCAAGATTTATTACTCAGCTCTGGCTGGCAGTTAATTTTAGCCGTGGTACTGGGTACCGTCTGTGTCATGGTGTTTACAGCATTTACGGTTTATTGGGGCTTTAAACTCGAGGCAAAACTTAAAGCGAAACACCAAACTGCGACAGATCATGATGTCAACACAGCAGGAAAAACCTTATGAACGATTTTGGGTTGAACAGCATCTCTGTATTGTTTTTCGTCCTGACCCTTGTCGGTTATATTTTGGCGAAAAAGCTACATCGTAAGTTACCGTATATGGTTCTTTCCCCTGCACTATTCGTCCCGTTTGTGCTGATTATACTCATGCTTTGCTTTCATATTTCATATGACACCTATATGCAAGAAAGCCAATGGATTGTATGGATGCTCGGCCCGGCAACTGTGGCCTTTGCTATTCCCATCTATGAATATCGGCAAATTATCCGTCAGCATGCGCTGAGTATTAGTTTGGGCATCGTGATTGGCATGTTAGCAGGAATTATCAGTGCTTTTTATTTGGCACAGTTGTTTCAGTTTGACCAAGAAACGTCTTATAGCTTAATGGCACGTTCCATTTCTACCCCCTTTGCCATGGAACTTACCTCGAATATTGGGGGGTCAGTCGAATTGGTGATTCTATTTACCATGATTACTGGGATTGCCGGCGTGGCTTTGGCTGACCTAGTTTTGGCTGGGCTTAAATTGCATTCACGCTTTGCGCAAGGTGCGGCTCTTGGCAATGCTGCACATGGATTTGGTACAAGTAAGGCGTTATCACGTCATAAAGAAGAAGGTGTTGCAGCCTGCTTGAGCATGGTACTAGCTGGGGTCTTTATGGTATTGCTTGGGCCATCACTTATTCATTTAGTCATTTATCTGTTGGGATAAAATAAAAAGCCCAGTGCAATAGCTGGGCTTTTTTTAAATCAGGAGTTAAGTCATTTCACTGTAAAAACTAAGCAATTACATAATGTAGTGCTATGACAAACGCTAAGAGACTCGACACTTCTGTAATTTCAATCGCTGCACCAATTGTATCTCCCGTTACGCCACCTATACGCTGAATAAATTTCCATCGCAAATACAGTAAAGTACAAATAAACGCGAATATACTCACCACTCCAGTCCAGCTAAAATACAAACATGCACTTAGGCAGAGTATAAAGACCAGGTATGCCGACTTTCGTGGAATAGTTGCTGCTATCGATGAGCCCAAGCCTTTTTCACGAACATACTGAGTTGTTAAAAACAAAAATAAAGGGGCTAAACGACCTAATACTGGAAATACAATTAATGCCAAATACATTTGCTGTTGTAGCAAAACATAAAGCGCCGACCATTTGAGTAAGCAAATCACGACGAGGCTCAACACACCAATCGGCCCACATGCAGGGTCTTTCATGATTTTAAGTGTACGTTCGGCATCACCAAAGCCACCGACCCATGCATCTGCCGTATCGGCTAAACCATCTAGATGTAACCCACCTGTGAGCCAAATCCAAACCACAAGCAAAATGCTACTGAGTAAGATGATTGGCAGGCTGTGAAATGTAAAAGCAAGCAAGGCAAGAATGCCACCGATCAGCAATCCCACCACTGGATAAAACAGTAAAGACTGTCCATTTTGCTGTTTCGATGGCATCGCTTTAAGTTGAATCGGAAAAGTCGTGAGAAACTGTAGAGCAATCCAAAAAGGTGTCATTCACTTTGCTCCAAAAGACGGATATTTGCGCGATTTTGAACAAGAAATGAATTTAATTGTCCCAATTCAGCCGTCATTTTTAATAAATCATCTAAGTGACCTTGCTGTGCCATACATTTTAATAATTTAATCACACCACCATGGGAAACCAATAAAACGCGTTGCCAATGATGCTGTTGAGCCTGCAAGACTAGCTCATCTAGACCGCTTAAGATCCTTTGTTGAAATTGCTGAAGACTTTCTGCATTCGGTGGCGTAAATGTGCTGGGACTTTGCCAAAACTGTGCGAGTAACTCTGGAGTGTTTTCATAGATATGCTTGGTTGATACCGCTTCCCAGTCGCCAAAATGCATTTCTTGAAACTTCGCATTTTCAAACATTGGACGTTTAAGTTGTTGAGACAAATCTAAAGCAAATAAACGGCAGCGCTGTAAGTCAGAAGTAATGATGACATCCCAGCTCGCTAAACCGTGTGTATGAATGACGTTCAATACATCATCTATGGTCTGCTGCATCTGCTGCCAACCTTTTTGCGTCAAAGCATCATCTGTAGAGCCACGTAAGGTATGGCTCAGTTCAGTCTCACCATGACGCAATATATCTAAACGGAAATGTTCCATTTAAACTTTTTCACCAATCACAGCAGCTTGTGCAAAAGTCGCCATGTTGTTATGTAAACGACATGCCAAACGAATTAAACCCAAGGCCGCACCGGCACCGCTGCCTTCACCTAAACGTAAATTCAACTTTAAGAGTGGTTCAGCTTCAAGGGCTTGAAGTAAACGCTGGTGCCCATATTCAGCCGATTGATGACCAAAAAGCATCCATTCACGTACAGCAGGATTTAAACGAACAGCGACCAAGGCAGAAACCGTACTAATAAATCCATCAACGACCATTGCCAGACCCAATTGCGCACAGCGAATGTATGCTCCAACCATCGCGGCAATTTCCAAACCACCTACGGCACATAGGGCTTTAAAGACATCTTGGCCAACATAGTCCTGATGTAAGGCTAAAGCTTGATCAATCACTTGTTTCTTATGTGCCAATTGTTCAGCACGAATACCTGTACCAACACCTGTCAGTTTTTCGGCCGGCTCATTAAATAAAAAACATGCAACAGCAGAAGCAGAACAAGTATTGCCAATGCCCATTTCCCCTGCGACATAAATAGACGCACGTGCAGCGATAGCATCTTCAACACTTTTACGGCCAAGATTCATCGCTTCAATACATTGTGATTCGCTCATCGCAACAGTTTTAGCAAAATTTGCTGTACCCGCTGCAATACAGTAGCGCTCTACCCCTGCATATTCATAAGCTTCGCCTACCGAACCACAGTCAATCACTTGTAGTTTGGCTTGATACTCACGTGCAATGACACTAATACATGCACCACCGGTCGTGAAGTTTTGTAGCATTTGGCGTGTGACAGCTTGTGGGTAGGCCGAAATATTTTCTTCCATCACGCCATGATCACCTGCAAAGATGGTGATCCATGGGAAATCGATATTAGGCTGATCCGTGTTTTGTAATGATGCAAGTTGCACCGCTACATTTTCAAGTTCTGAAAGCGAGCCCGTAGGTTTAGTTAGCTGTAACTGGTGATTTACCGCCTGTTGCTTAGCTTCGATACTCGGATTTTGACAGGGTTCTTGCCACCAGTTCATGCTTTATCTCCTTTTAAGATCATTGGAAAACCTGCAACACAAAACACCACATGGTCAGCTATTTGACCAATTTGTTGATGTAAGCGCCCAGATTCATCGACGAATTTTCGACTGATTTGTCCCATGGGAACAACGCCCAGTCCAGTTTCGTTACTGACTAAAATAATGTCTGACTTTAATATTGGCAGCACCGTAAGTAATTTTTGGCATTGTTGCTGTTGAAAATCTGCTTGTTCATGCAGCAATAAATTACTCATCCACAGCGTTAAACAATCGATAAGAATGGTTTGATGAGCTTGGTCTATTTCAATTAAGCGGTCGGCTAAATATAGAGGCTCTTCAATCAGCCCCCAATGCTCAGGACGGTCAGCTTGATGATGCTGAATTCGCTCCTGCATTTCCTCATCATATGCTTGTGCCGTAGCGACATAGATGACGGCTTGAGCACTCGCTTTAGCTTTTTGTTCTGCAAGTCGGCTCTTACCTGAACGTGCCCCACCCAAAATGAAATGAATCATGATTGTGCCATCTCTATATTTTGTCTGAACTGATGTTGATAATAAGCACTCAATGCCCCTTGTAATACTTGAGCCTGATAATGACCAAAAGTCAGTTGCTTGCTTTCAAAATCAAAGCTGTGCTGTTCAACTTGTTGGATTCTTTCAAAAATATCATCGCTATTCCATGCCTGTTTATACAAGCCCAATGTAATATGCGGACAATATTCGATCGGTGCAATTTCATTCGAGCTTACATTGAAAGCTTGACGTAGATGATCAAACTTACGATCTAAATCCAAAATTTCAATAAACAGTGCGCTTTGAAAGCTATGGATCTGACCTGTACGTAGCCGAATATTAGATAGCGATAACTGTCGAAGTTGTTGTTGATGCAGTGCCAACTCATCTGCTGAGAAATTATCATTCCATCGTTGTTCAGAATGATCGATTAATTGGGTTTTATTCAGCTCTTCAAAAAAACCACAAATAAACACGGTGATATGAAATTGGCGCGTATTCGGCGTGTATAAAAGATCTGAAAACTGCGCTCGAAGTGCTGTGAGATATTCCAATAATTTAGGATCCTGTATTTCTAGATACCACAAAGCATAGTGCTGACGACCTTGATGCCAATCGGGATAATCCTGATTGAGCGTCGGTACGACTTGCGTTGAAGGTTTTAGAAACACAGATAAATCACTTTAAATTCAATCTGCTTTATTAAAGCATGAATCAAAACAGACTTTACCCAATTTTGATTTAGTAATATTCAGTTAGAACTGAAATTCATTCATCTAAGACCTCTATTTAAGAAAAAAAATGCCGAGTCATACTCAGCATTTTGATTCAATATATATTGCGCACAGATAAGCATTATATTTTTAGGCAAATTTCGCAGTATCTTTCTGATCTTGCGTTACAGCATGGTTTTTCCAAGATGTAAACTGCTCTGTGAACTGATCAGAAAAATGCTGCAACTGTATCATTACATTGGCCTCAATCTGTTCAATACGTTCCAGTTGTTCAAGCTCGTTTGTCTTTTTCAGTTCTGAAAATTGCAACTGGATAAAGTTGATAGCCTGATCCATCGAACATTGATTAACACTCACGGCATACATCAAACCATAGACAATACCTTGCTGTAGGTGCGTTGTCTCCAGTCCATATTTCACATTGGTCGCCAACGAGCCCAACACTCGTTCATTAATTGCAAGTTTACGTAAAGGATCTCGTGCCACACGCGCACATGGATCTTTATACGCATGTTCACAAGAGTTTATAAAGCTTTCTGCCAGTCGTGTTAGATCAAAAGCACGATTTGGTAAGCGTCGTGCTAAACCAGCCTGCACCTCGTCAATAAGTTCATGCATAAATTGATCAACCCGATGATCTGCAAGTGCCACACCTATGGTTTGATGATTGAACAGTGCTGATTGCCAAGCCAACATGGCATGTACGCCATTCCATAAGCGATTTTTAATTAATTGAATATCTTCAATATGATCGACCAAAATCATTTGACGCATTTTTTCTAACAAAGGACTGTTATTTTCTACATAGATCGGCATGTCAGATTCTGCGTTAAATAAAATTAAATCCATGCTTTGCAATATATGACTTGGGTGGAAATTTCGGCGCATATCCTCAACATATAAAGTGGCTTGACGTTCCTGATCAGGATTTAATTTCGTCGCATCTTCTAAGTCTAATTGAGCATTCACTTCAACTTCATCTAATTGAAATTGTTTGAAGATATTATATTTTATACGGAGCTGACGATATAAGTTTTGGTCACTTAACTTAGATACCATGCGGTTGACCACGGTATCGCAAAAATAGTGTTGTTGCATGATTTTCTCTGCAACAACCGCTCCAGCAAGCTCAGTTAAAGCCTGTTTTAAATGTGACATTAATAATTGTTTTGCTCCGACTTTGTTCAAAATGATCAGCATCGTTAGAGGTTCGATGGCTTTCTCATCATGTGCAATATGTCGTGCATACAGGCCTTGTGCAATGGTTTTGGCCTCTTCTGCAATCGCTTTTTCAGGCAAACAGATGGCAACCAAACTTGACTCTGTGTACATCTCTTGCATCTGCTGAATATTTTCAGCATCAATGACTGCCATGTTTTCAATGCGTTCGTCATAAGACAATTGACCATAGCGAATACAATAGGTACCAAATGCATTGACCGCAGAACGATATAAAGGGTTACGAGTCGATGCATAAATTTTTTTCGGGCGTGTATAACCATCCCAATGCGACAAAATTTGTGCTAAATAACCACCACCAATCGCCCCAAAACCATGAATACCAACAGTGAGCTGATTAAGGGTTTGTGGAAAAGCCTCTTGCACATGCGGCATCTCTAAATGCGCAGTGAACGGGTCAAGTTCCGTCAAACAGTCATACATACATTCATAATAATATTTGGCTTTGGACAGCATGTTTTGATTGGGCGATTTAATATCTTTAAACAGTACGGTAATACCGCCAGCCTCAAAGGCCGAAGTCACACCATTTTCCGAGTCTTCAAACATCAAACAATCAGCAGGATTTAAATTCAGCTTTGCGGCAGCACGCATAAATATTTCAGGATGTGGCTTACCATTTTCAACTTCATCGCCACAGACTAAGACATCAAAGAACTTATACACATTGGCATTGATGAGATATTCTTCTGCGATTGCACGGCGACTCGATGTTGCCACGGCCATCCTCAGTCCTGACTTACGTAAGCGTTCTAATACTTGAACCAAGCCTTTTTTGATCGGTACACCAAACTGACGAACATGCTCCAACTCTAATTCATCTGCGCGTTTGCGAATATCTGCGTATGGAATGTTTTCATCATATTCAGCTTGGGCCAATCGATGCGCGCTTTGTGCACTTAACCCCAAACAATTCATCAGATATGATTCGGAAAACTCAACACCGATCAATTCAAGAGATGCCTGTTTCAATGTTTGAAACCGTAAACGTTCAGTATCAAACATTGTTCCATCCATATCAAAAATGGCGCCCAGAACCAAATCATTATTAAATTTAAGCATTTAACCTCCGTTATTTTTTATGTGAAAAGAATAACGGAGAAAACTATTGATTCAGTACTTTGAGAATTAATGAAACAATTGTGGTTATTTTTTAATCAAAAAGCTTGCTTTTAAAATCTATTTTGTAAAATCAATCGCTGATCAAGTAACATCATGTAATCAAAACCCACTGTTGTCAGGATAGGCCTATCTTCACACCGACCTATTGAAGTAAGTATACAAGTCTCTGCATATTTCACTCAGTTACTCGCTTCACGGTTTGAGTTTTGGTTTGAAATAAAAAGAATACGATTAAACCAAGCATCACTAAAAATAAAAAATAATACGGAAATTCTTTGTGCCACTGGTATAAACCCGTACTAATCAGTGGCCCGACAACAAAACTCAAAGCCTGAGTGGCTGTACACCAACTTGCCACCTTAGTCTGTAACGCACTGGGCGCCGTTTGCGCTGCACCCGTTGTAAATGCAGGGATTAAACATGCTACCGATATACCATATAACAGGTACGTGGCTTGAAATATCCGTAATTCATTGGTGAAAACCGAAATCAGCAAGGCTGCTGCCATGCTAAACAGCCCAACCCACAGTAAGCGATATACGGACCAATTTAAATACTTAGAAATCAGCGTTTGCATCACCACCAAAGCAATACCCACGACGAGAGAACACTCTGCAAAATGCACTGCACCCTCTGCAGCAGTCATATTAAAGCGGTCTTGAATATAAAACCCTGCCGTTAAATTCACTGTCACGATGGCAAGATAGAGACTGAATCCCAACATTAACCATGGATAGCATTGCTGAATGCTCAAATCCGTAGATGGTGACTCATGCTTTTCTGTCACTGGCTTTTCAACGCTATGCTGTTCGGTATGTCGGTCAAAGCTGAACACCAAGACCGCAGAAATCAACGCTAAAATAATGATTGCTGCCCAAAGCGGCGTCATGATTCCACCAAAGCCCAACAGTAAGGTTGTTAGAAATGGACCAATGATCACGCCTGCACTGTTTAATGCACCGAATTTTGACATTGCTTGTGAACGCTGCTGCTCATTGTTAAAACGAGTCATCACATAAGTTTGCAAGGCAATCTGTGGCATCGCCATAAATACCCCAGTGGCTGCACGTGAAAGCATTAGTAAACTAAACAGCAACAACATCCCTATCTGAACAGAAAGGCCATACATCAACACTGCAGTAAATAGCCCCCATGTCACAGCCATGCCCACAAAACCGATACTCAACAGTTGATAAATCGAAAACTTGGATTGATTTTTTGAAATGTAAATCGCACCGATAGCCATCAGCAGCGCACCGACGGAAACCATTGCTCCGCCTTGTAGTTCAGAAAGCTTTAACTCTCGAACCAATGGCGCCAACAGCGGCAATATCATCGAGAAACTTGCACCATTGGCAAGACTGGCAGCAATAAACAGTTTGTTATTTCGATCCATTATTTTTGTTATCCATTTTTAATGGCTACGTTATAAACAATAGAGGTGACTTAAGCCACCTCTATTTTGTAAGTCACGATACCGTGCTTTAAACCTGATTCAGGCTTTAAATCAGTATTTCACCGTATAACTTAAACCGTAGGTGCGACCTTGAGCCGCTAGGCTAGAAATTGGGCCATAGACAGTTTCAACCGACTGACTGTATACCGACTTATAATCCGTATTCCACACGTTGTAGACACCAAAGCCCACATTACCCGGTCCTACTTTTGCATTGGCAATCACGTCCATCGTTGCAAAGCCTTTAATTGACGCTGCTGGAGCAGATCCATATTTCACAGCGTCTTTTTGGGCTTTGTCTGTACCGCCAATCGCTAAAGCTTGAACACGTAGGCTCATGTCATTATCAAATTGCCACTCTGAAAATGCTGTACCTTTTAAAGGTGCTACACGAATGGCATCCAATTCTTGCCAGTCACCTTGGGTATTTTTAAATTGGCCCGTGGTATATGCAACTGTGCCGCCAACAGTCCAATTTGGTTGAACTTCATAACTGGCATTGGCTTCGACACCATAGATACGTTCATCGGTATCAATAACATCAATGGTGTAATTCGGCGCACCAAATTTCAGGCTTTTATCTGAGTCATTATAAAAAGCCGTGACTCCTGCATTTAAACCACCGGCATTTTGTACACGCCAACCGAGTTCATAGTTATTGACTTTAATCGGGTCAATGGTTTGGCTATTAATCACAGAATTTGCCGGCACATCGCGCAGCATACGTTGCACATCGGGCAAGTTTGAACCTTGTGAGAAATTGGCAAACACTTGCTGTACATCTGTTAAGTGATACACCGCGCCAACATTAAACAGCGTTGCATCATGTTTTACTTTGCCGCCGTTCAGTGTTTTCGCCACATAACCTGGGGTTAAATCTGCGGTAATGGCTTCCATATAAGGCACAGATGAATCGACATCGCTTTCTACACGTTCATGGCGAATGCCTGCTTGTAAGCCTAGTCGGTCAGTTAATTCATATTGCGCTTGGGCAAATACCCCAAGTTTTTCTGTTTCAACATCAGGGCCAAAAGCATAGTAGTTAAACGGCTGATAACTCAAACCATTACTTTGAATAAACGTTGCGCTGTCATACATTTGGATATTTTGTTGATCTTTTTCATTTTCATAGTCCACACCATAGGTTAGACCCAGTTCACGACCATTTAAGTTAAGATCTTTTTGTAGAGCAACACGCGCGCCTAAAACATCGATATCGGTTTCTGACTGATACACCAAGAAGAGTTCAGGTGCCATTTGACGTGCAGATGGGAACCACCGTGCTTTTTCATTTCGATAATAGGTTTCAGCATTTAGACGGTGGCCTAAAATATCTTGATTTTCATATTGTGCGTTGACGCTATAACGTTCAGTTTGTGGTTGTTCGGCAAGTTGTAAGCCTTTTACCGCATTTAAAGACAACGGCAGCTTGCCACCCACGGGCTGTGAGCGCAGCGCATTTAAATTTGGACCATAGTCAGGGCCATAGTCACTATCTTGCTCATCATTATAATATTGCGCACCAAAACTCAGCGTTTGACCATCGGCAATTTTCCAACTGACACGACCATTTAGATCTAAAGTGTCGGTATCTTGACGGTCTGTTTGTGCAATTTCAGGCCCAATACGGTTGCCATGACTATCCTGTATTTCGCCACGTTTGGTATAGCTTGCACCTAAAGTTCCGCGTAAATTGCCTTGATTAAAGTTCATGGTTTGTGCAGCTTCATAAGCTAGCGCATCAGACTTAAAATTATTACCAGAAGTGACACCGACTTTCGTTTCAAAACTCAGCGGCTCAGATCCACCTCGTTTGGTGATGATATTGATAATACCGCCTGTTGCACCTGAACCATAAATACTACTTGCACCTGAGACCACTTCAATTCGTTCAATCATCGACGGGCTAATACTTGCCAGTTGTCGAGATCCATCACGATATCCCGTTTGCGGCACACCATCGATCATGTATTGCACCACACGTCCACGCATGGTCATCCCATAGTTAGACGTTGTACCACTCGATGGAGTCAGTGATGGCACCAATAAACCGACAATATCGGCTGTGCTTTTACCTGCATTGGCTTGTTTTTCAATTTCTTCTTTAGGAATGCTGTACACCGTACCCGCAATATCGGCAATGCTTTTCGCAGAACGAGTAGCCGTCACAACAATCGGTGCCATTTTAGTAGCTTCTGTAGTTTGTGTTTCAACTGCTGTATTTTGTGCAGTGTCTGTCGTGACGTCTTGCGCATAAAGCTGAGTGCAAATTGCTAAGCTGAGACAAGTCAGTTGCATCGGTAGAGCTAAACGTTTCATATTCTTTTCCATTTCTTAGAGTTCCGATTGAGTCGGAAGAGTTTGAGTTTTTAAATTTTGTGTTTTTAAAACAATGCGTTGACTAAGTAAGACACTGATTACTGAGCCGATTGCCAATACCAAGTAAAAATGTCCATAGCCTAATGATTTTGCGAGAAAGCCTGAAAATGCGCCGCCAATGAAGTAAACGAGCAATTCAAAGCACACTAATATAGTGAAATCGGTACCCGCCTGTTCTTTAGAACTGGTCTGCATGAAATAGGCATAGAGTGATGTCATGGCGATATAACGAATGGCTAGCATCAACACGACAAATAGACCTAAAAGCAGATGCCATTGATTCAACCACTCCAATACAACGGCTGCCCCAATGACGGCATATAGCAATGTACGTAACCATCCTGCCCAGACCAACAATTGCGTCGCTTTGATTTTTTTCAGCAATACAGCTGCACTAACAGCTGCAATCAGACCGACACCGGCACCGACCACAGACATCAACACCCCGATCTGAGACAGTGACCATTTTTGATCGATCAACATGGGATTCAGCATTGCCATAGCGGGTGCTTCCACCACGCGATAACAAACGATGAGCAGCAAGGCCCAACGAATCGCAGATCGTTTAAACGCTTGTCGTAGGCTTGGTTTGGCTTTGGCAATTTGAGTTTGTGGTTCTTCTTGAATAAAAAACACAGCAAACATGGTTAAAAATGTCAGCAGCGCTAAAGTTGTGAGCGCTGACTGCCAACCCCAATATTGGTAAATCCATAAAGTTGCAGCGCCACCAAGCATGCTACCGACGGCCACCCCAATACTCTGTGCCATACTGCCCAGACGGTAATTGCCTTCGGTAAATTTCTCTACGGTATAACCATCAATCGCAATATCTTGCGTTGCCGCAAACGTTGAAATCCATAAACCAACAATGACAAATAAAGTCAGCCCATAAGAAAACTGCGTAAAGGCTAAAACCAATACCCCCAGTACCAATGCGATTTGCGTAAATAATAGCCATGTTTTACGTTTACCGAGTTTTTTGACATAGAGCTGATCGATCCAAGGCGCCCAAAAAAACTTGAATGCCCATGGAATGTAAAGCAGCGATAACATGCCAATCCAGCGTAAATCTACCCCTTGATGTCGTAAAATAGCAGGCAAAGCCACATTGTAAAAATACAAAGGCAATGCATGTGCTAAGTACAAAATGATCACGACGCTCAAACTCAGAACTGAAATTTGAGATGGTGAAATTGCATAATTTAATTTTCTTGAGTGTTGTTGCATATCCACCTCTGCACTGCCCATTGCAGCGCATCAGACTGTTCTAATGAAACGTAATAAGGCACACGCCACGCTGCATGCAGTGCGGGTGTGTTTAAACGTTTGAAGTCATCTGGATCTTGCGCAATACGCACCAGACCCAAACAATATTGAAAAAAGAGATGTTTAAACTTCTTGTACCAAACGGCCTGTATTTGCCGATATTCTTCGGGAAAAGTCGTTCCATCAGCCGTTTGCATAACCAAAACAAAGGGCTGACTCTTTAAAAAAAAGCGCTCAACTTGAGTCAACCATTGTTCAAACTCTTCCACTGAAACATGCGCTGAAAAGTGCATGTCCAGTATGTGCATGTGGGTGCAGCTGTAACTCATGACACCGCCTTAGCTAGTTGCTGATGCTGAAATGCCTTGGAGTCGTTTAAGTAATGACCAAATTTTGCATAAAAAGTTTCTCTAAAGCAGTAATACAACATAGCGGTCTTTTCAGGCATTGGGATTAGGCGCTGTGCTTCATAGCCCATGTCTTCAACCACAACGGCATAAGGCTTCACACTATGATCAGGTTCTCCCACAATCTTGGCTGATGCAGCATTTTCAAAGATATAAAAACTCAATAAACGCATGACGGGACGTAAATAGCCTTTACCAAAAACGGACTTTTCACCAAATAACAAATGCCAACCTAGATCAAGCTCATCACCGTCGTAGTACAAACCTAATCGATCCCGTTTTCCTTCGTAGATCTCTGTGTAGCCCACATCTTCACCATTGACTCCTACAATCAAAATTCGGTGATGATCATCTGCCAGCATTTTTTCGTAATATACTTTTAGTTCAGTTTCTGACTTATTGAGCTGCCATTGTGGAATCACATGCGGTTCATGCATCCATTTATGAACCAAAGCCATATCTTCTGGATATTGCATTTGTCGTAAATAGTATTGCGTCTCATTCTCATGGTACTCATAAAAATCAGGTAGTTGTCGTGATAACGTTGTCATGATGTCGTCCTTTAAATTTGTTTAATCTTTTCTGTTCTTAGCTCAAAAATCTGCTTATGAAGCAATACGGTTGGTTGTCATTTTCTGCTTAGCAGTATGCTGTTGTTCTGCCCACTGATTTAAAGTGCTTGGACTCACAGGGTTTGCAATAGGATCTAAAAATACAGGTACTGGTCGTTCTGCTTCGTCGTTATAACTGGTGGTAAACAGTCGAACACGGTTCAGACAAATTTTCTCGAAACGTGGACGGAACATACTGAATTTTTCAATACGATCTGCCAATTCAGGATGTGCCTGATGAAATTCATCGATCACGCTGGAGATGGTTTGCCAAAACTCAAGTTCTGTATGCTCTGGATAATCTTCAAGGAAGACATTACAGATATAGCGGTAATGCACCATGAATAAACCTGTAAAGATAAAGTGACTAAGTTCTTCAGCAGGATGGCGCAGTAAAATTTGCCCTTCAGTTGGTAAATTTTCGAGTTCAGGAAAATCTTCATCAACTAAATTGACATCATCAATAAAGTCCTTCAGCACCATTTTTTTCGGTAAGCCATTTTCATGGATCAACATGGTGTTTTCACCGTGGGGAGAAAAAGCCAAACCATATTTGTATAAACAAATCAGTAGCGGTGTTACACAAACTTCAGCAAAACGTTTCAGCCATTGCAAAGGGGTCAAACCTGAAGCCTCAATCAACACGGATAAAATAGACCGACCATTTATATCTCGATGCAACAAAGCTGCTTGGGAAAGCGCCAACTGATGTTCACCGATACAAGGCTCTACACTTTCACGCCATAGGCAACCAAACAATTCTTTAAATTGGTAAGGCGCAGCGTCTATCTGATCAAAACACGGCTGTTGCAAAGTGAGACTTGCGACTTCGCCCAAAAACTCCACCTGAGTTTTTTGCAGGTCTACATCATGATGTTGAATGTCCTTCAGCCAAGCGGTCACCGCAGGTGCAGCTAAATTTCGTTTTGAAGGCAAACCTCGATATACCGCCGTATTAAAGATACTGACAGGTAACTTCACATAATGCCGTTCAGGATGACTGGTATTGCATAAGGTACGAATTGATTGCATTGGCACATAGTCATCTTGTCCAATGTCCAATTCAACAATGCGCTGATCAACGATTTCATTGGCATAGGTCGGGATTAACCACTGATGCCACTGCCACGCATGTACAGGAATAAAATAATACTCAGCAGCATCTACGGCTTTGTCCGCCAATTGCTGTTGAAAATCGTGTAATTGCGCAGAATTCAATTCATGGCGATATAAGCTTTTCGCATCCCAAGCCTCGGTCGAACGAAACTCAGCTAAATCACGATGAACAGCTAACCACAGAACTTTGACCGTTGGAGAAATCTCTGGTGCTGAGCTTAAATAATCATCATAGCCAAAGCCCATACGCCCCTTACTCATAATGAGCCATGGGTGTCCACGTAACATGCCTTCAATTTGATAGTGTGGCGCTGACAGCACAGCCTGACTCAGCAATCTTTGCTCATCAAAAACATGTGCTTCAGCCAACCATGTATTGTTCATTTCTTTAATCAAATAGGCCTTGGTAAAAGGTTTCACTTCAGCTTGATTTGAAAAGGCACGAATAAATTCATGTAGATTCCATGCGGGCTGTGCTGTCGAATCACCTAAATCTCGAACACTCCCTTCAACTATACGCCAATGCCCAAGCAGAAACTGAGTCGCTTCAAATTGATACGTTTTATCATCCAGTTTGAGTTGCCAAGTGTTATTTTCCACTTGCTGAATCTGAATAATTTCTTCATATAAAAACTCAGCAATCGCCATTTCAATCAGTCTTTGTCCTGCACGGCGCCACTGCGTTTGATTTATCTTTAATTTTGCAAATGTCATTATAATTTCTCGAGTTTAACCGTATTCTGTTCTTGCTTATTCGGCATGGTCGTATTGCGGTTCATTGCATAGTTGGCAATGGTTTTTTTAACGGATAAAGATCTTTGGATATTGGTTGGCGCTGATTTCTTCACAATGCCCATACTGTGCATTTCAGCATTTTCACTGGGTGAAAAATGTTGGAAACTTTGAGCTTGATCACCTAAATCGTATAAGTTAAAACCCAATAATTGATTGGCAATGATCGCTGCACGGTGAGCACCCAACCCTAAATCAGGAGTCCCGACACCGTGACTGTGCATTTCCTGATTTTGAACAAAGATTTCCCCAACAGCGTCATGCTGTACGCGGTAGTCCTGACTAATTTTCCAGCGACCGAATTCATCACATTGAATCAGTGGTTTTAGATATTTGAGATATTGCCACTCTGGACTGTGATATCCCGTTGAAGCCACGACAAAGTCCGCATCCAGATAGAATTGTTCTGCCGTGACTTTATGCTGAAACTGCAAACGGATGCCCGCACCATGAGGCTCGGCATCGACCAAACCCACCTGAGCATGTAAATGCGTCTGTTGAATATTTTGACCAATACTCCGGTGATACAGTTTTTGGTAAATATCACGGATGGTTTTTGCACTGATGCCCTTATATAACAAACCTTGTTGTTTCAGTTGTTCGGCTTTATTTTCAGGGCTCAGTTGATAAAAATGCGTAGTATAATCCGGACTAAAATGCTCTAAACCAAGCGGCGCATATTCCATCGGGAAAAACCCATTAGAACGGGTCAGCCAATGCAATTTAAACTGCGCTGTTGTGGTTTGATCCTGCAAATATTGACGATCAAACAGATCCATAAAAACTTCGGCCGAAGACTGGCCTGATCCCAGTACAACCACATTCCCTTTCAAGTGATTTAACGCTGCATTGCAATAATTTGCAGAATGTAAGCAGCGCTCCGGATATTGCTGTTGTATGTCTTTTAGACACTTTGGTAAATGCGGAACATTCCCCGAACCAATGACCAAATTTCGGCATTGATAACGTCTAAAACGTCCATCTTGTTTAACCATGACTTCAAAGCCTTGTTCTTGGGCATAAATGGCTTTTACGGTTGATTGATATTGAATATGCTCTAGTTGGTCTGCAACCCACTGACAATAATGGTTATATTCACGTCTAGGAATCTGAGCTTGTTCTAAAAAATAGAATTTGTATAAACGCTGTTGTGCCTTTAAATAGTTTAAAAAACTAAAAGGACTGGTTGGATCGACCATGGAAACCAGATCGGCCATAAACGGTACTTGCAATACTGTATTGGGCAATTGCATACCCGCATGCCAGTCGAACTGTGGTTTCTTTTCAAAAAATTGATACTGCAAATGATTTTGCTTATGTAGCAAACTCGCCAAACTGAGGTTAAATGGCCCTAAGCCTATCCCAATAAAATCAAGCATATTGCACATCCTTCTGTTCCACACATAAAGGATTTGGCAACTGTACATAAACCGATTGCTGATCGACTGGGGCAATCAATTCATCCAGCTCATACAAGCGTGTCAACAGATTGCCCTTATACGGCAAGGTCGGCTGATACAGCAATGAATGAATCAATGAACTTTCTGGATATGCCTGATGTAAGTCCAACAGTTCATTTTGCAATATCGATATCAACACTTGTTCTGTAACATATCCAGTTGCACCAATTGCATTGATAATGCCGAATAAAGTATTACCAAAGAAATAATAGCTAAAGCGCTCATCGACAAAGGCTTTGGAACCCACGGCATGCGCTTTTTCTTGCAACTCTGGAAATGCGCTTAAGACTTCACCTGCAAGTTCTTCAATATAGTAAAAGCCTTGATTGTCGCGCAGCCATAGATATTTAGGCATTGCATGTTCCAGCTCAAGTAAGACATTTTGCTGATGTGATTCAAAGGCCATTCCGTATCGGTGATACAAATACATCAATGGTTTTAGACTGATAGCTAAGAATTGTTTAAACCAATTGATCGCAATGGCGCTTTGATCAAGTTCAGGTTGTTGTTTTTCGATTTGTTCAAACAAGGCATTAAAACGGCTTTTCGGCTGTGCAGGATGCTCTTGGCACAATGACGCAATACAACTCACCTGCTGCTTTTCACTAAAAGGCTGATCACGGAAGATGCAAATAGTTTCATCGACTATTTCATCATCTATGCTCAATGCCATCCATGCAGGATCATTCACCGCTTTGAGCGTTGGGCATTGTTTTAAAATACGTTCACCAAGACTTGAATGCCAAAGTCGATGGGTCATTTCACCACGGTGGCATTCTTTGGCAAGATTGACTCGGATTGAATTGGTGATCATTACGGAAAGTGATGGTTTCAACATCCACGGCGCCGCAAAACTTGCCATGGTGCGTACAGATGTTGTTGGTGAAAATGCCCAACCTTTCTCGCCAAAATCGATAATTTTTAATTTGGTTTTTAAGTTTTTAAACCATACTTTTGACTGTAAATAACGTGCTTGCCAAGGATGCAAAGGCAATAACTTATAATGTGAATAGGCATTCAGTAGTGCTTGATCAGTTTCTGATAAATGCCATTGCAATTCGCTTTTCAATTGCGCTGATACAGCTTGATCTAAAGCTGAACCTTCTTGAATATATTCTGGAGCTACCAACCAATAATGCAGTTGGCTTAGACCTTTGGCTTCTGGCGAATACCTTTCCCAATCTTCATGCACAAAACCGACCCGACTTTTCGGTGCAGGATGCATACTGTGCCCTAAAATTAAGGCCTGTTCCGATTCAATGAAGCTTTGTTCCGCTTGGACCAAAGTCTCAAAATCATGTTCGCGCAGTGTCAAAAATTGTGTAAGCGCTTCACGACTTTCGATCCAACGTTCTAATAATGATGAAGCATCCAGTGTATGACCTGACTCTTGTACGAGCTGTTCAAGTAATAAACTCGCGATCGCGGTGATACTAAATGACTGTTTCTGTCCCTTGTTAAAGACGTGTGGGAGATCTGCAAGACGATGTCTACCAACAAGGCTGACATAAGATAGTGGTACAAATAACTGTGATTGTATGCAATCTAAAGGGATGCATAACAACGTCAAGCCTTGGCTAAACGTCAATTGTGATGAATTCTGTTGATACTTTTCCAGCAAAATACCTTTACCGGTTTCTTGTGAGTATGCATTGACAAGATGCTGCATCGCCAAGCGATTTGCAAGCTCTTTCATCTGACCATATCCTCTATTTTTAAGCTTTTCCAAGCTTTGTCATGTAATTATGTTTCTTTAACTGTGCAAGTAATGCTTAGTACACTGGCCAGCGTGAAACTATGTTAATGATAATCATTATTGTTAATAATTGCATTTTTGTGAAGATTTGCTACAGGATTGCAAATTTGGTCTTATCTCTATGTATTTAAAAATTAATTTTTTTGATATGAACTTTTCTGTTTTTATTTATACAATTTTCTGAAATGGAACTAAATGATAATTTTCTCATTTAGCATAGAACAAATGAATCGAATTGCTTATTTTTTAGCCAAATTATCACATTGTGCAACTTAAACTAAAAACCCATGTCTTTTACATGGGTTTTTATATTCTGCTTTGAACCAAGCTTTTATTTAAATCAAAGAACGAAATGTGCAGTTAAATTTTAATCATTGAAGACTTTACTGGCATCATACTGATCATGCATCTTTATTGACTATAAGCATGCATTTCATAACAAACACCTACTGATTTCTGATCCATATCTTCTATTCAGACTGGCTATACAGCATGAATGATGAATATGTACTCAAACGATTTGGTTGAAATCAATCAATTGATTTAACAACCCAATCCAAAAACTTGTGCTTATCAAAAAAGTCTGGCGCAGCATTCGCAAATACACTTTTTTCTCTGTTGTTAAATATTCCTTTGTAATAAAAAGACCTATCTGCGGTAAATTTTGACTCATCCCCTTCATGTAATTCTTTAAAGAAAATCGATAACTGCATAAATCGACTTTTAGACGCTAAACCATGTTTTTCTAATACAAAATTATAGATTTGCTCAATAATCGCTTTAGTATTTGAATAAGGCATTTTGTTGTCTTTTTATTAGATCGCTCTTTCAAATTACAGCTTTTAAATTAAAATACAACTGTTTTAGTCGGATTTTAAATACCTATTTTTTATAGGTATTTTTACATTTAAATATAATTAAGCACTATTAATGAATGAGCCTCTAAACATGAAGTTTTACTAAATTCTACTTCTGCAACTTCATGGATTTTCGTTATTCAAAGCTAAAAATAAACCCACATTTGGCGAGCATTTTGTACTAACTGAATTAAGACAATTTCGTCCACTATTACAGAAACATCTTAGATACCCTGATCTAGGTCTAATTCTCAATTTGCACTTCTAACTTTGCTTTAATACTATTCACCTAAGCACTTAAAAAAGCATATAAGCGGATCCAAGAAACATTACATATGAAATTTAACTTCAGTTTTGATATAGCCCTCTTTACAACAATATTTACTATTTACTTATTTGTTTGCGGTTACTTTTACTACGATGGTTTAATCAGCTACTACGGATTTAATCAAGTTTCACTTGGCATATCTATTCAAGACTATCTAATGTATGGATGGGTAAACGGTATGTCAGGGCTAGTAGTAGGCTTCTTAATACTTTTACTCGCTGCTTTGGTACATACTGTCTACCAAAATAATTTATATGAAGTGATGATAAAATTTATATTTGTCTTTATTACATTTATCCTTCTCTTTATTTTCAACCTGATTTTTAAAAGGATCTTAGTAAAATTGTGGCAAATTTTACTAACTATTTTTATCTATACCATTAATAGCAAAATACAAAAACCTTTATCAATTGTAGGCTTATTTTGGATTTCTCTTGGGCAATTTACGCTCAATATCATAAAACCTGCAGCTAAAGACGCCATTGATTCATCAGAGAAATTTCATAATTTTGAAGTCATAGAACACAGTGAAAAAATTGATAAAATTGTTCAAAGTGGTGGAATTTACTATGCATATTTAGTTGGTTTTTATATTTTATTTTTCACATTTACTTTTTATGTTATTAGTATTGGTAAAGATGCCCGTAAAGAAGCTGAAAATGAATTTAATAGCACAAAACATAATCAAATTATCATTGACGATGCCCTCATTACTGATTGGCTCGAAGCTAAAAAACTAACTATTACATATCCAGCTAAAGCTAAAGTTATCCATTGTGGCACGCAAAAATGTCTAATTGCCCTGCATACATCAAATTTAAAAGATGCGAATGGGCTCACTTTAAATACAAAACAAAACTACTTAATAAAGCTTGTAAACACTGAAAGTTATGTTGAATTAAAATAAAGTTATCTCTCGTGATTTTGTGCATAATTAATAAACTTGCACCTGAAATATTATGCAGAAAAATAAGTATCGAACATTTAATCAACACCCCAGACAGCAGCTGAAAATCTAATAGTAAAAGTTGTAATTATCATCAACCAAAATTTTTCGGCTGTTCCGAGATAACTAAATTTTCGCTTAAAAGAGAAGATGAGTTGTGATTATATTCCTAAGCATCTCTTCCGTACACTTGATGCATCATCGAACCACAAAGCCGCTCAATGCGGCTTCTGTTATTTTATAGATTGTGAAGTGGAAGGTATTCCCTCTAAATTCACTTAAATTTAAGTAGTGAAAAACCGCACTTAAACATCAATCACATCAGCAAAATTTGCACCCAAGACTTTTGCTAAATCTTCGGGTTTTAAACCAATATCCAAACCACGCTTACCACCACTCACATAGATTTTAGCTAAGTGCTGCGCAGAAGCATCGATCACAGTTTTTAAGCGTTTTTTCTGTCCAACTGGACTAATACCACCAACCAAATAACCGGTTAAACGCTCTGCATCTTTTGGGTCAGCCATTTTGAGTTTTTTACAGCCAAATGCTGTGGCCACTTTTTTCAAATTTAGCTGATATTCAACTGGCAATACGGCAACAAAGTAATTTTTATCGTCCGTAACCATTAATGTTTTAAACACTTCTTCGACCGTTAAACCAAGTTTTTCCGCAGCTTCTAAACCAAAACTTTTTGCTTCTGGGTCATGATCATATTCATGAATTGTAAAGTCGATTTTATTAGATTTTAAGAGTTTACATGCAGGTGTCATTGCTTTATCGTCATTCCATTCGGACAACTAGGAAAACTCGATTATAAGCCTATTCTAGAAAGACTGGCGAAGACTTTTATATTTTTCATGAACATGGCTTGTGCAATAAGTTCGAGTTGAATACATTTAAACAAAGCAAAAATTTCAAAAAAAGATGACAACACTGATTCAAGACCTCATCCAATTATTATCTGTAGTGCCCAAAGAGCAGGGCTACTTTTTAGCACAAAGTAAACCACTGTTTGGTGACCATATTTTTGGTGGACAATTACTTGCTCAGAGCATAGTCAGTGCATCCTATACCTGTACACTCCCACTCCACTCTTTACATGCCAACTTTACTTCTGCGGGTCATGCAAATCATCCCGTATTATTTAAAGTCGAAAATTTACGTGATAGCCATAGTTTTTCTACACGACAAGTGACCGCCATACAGCATGGCAAACCAATATATATGGTGATGTTGTCCTATATGAAAAACGAAATGGGTATGGAGTATCAAATACCTGAACCAGATTTGATCCAACAATTTCCACCAAGTAGCCTCAAAGAGGAGCAATTCTATAAAGCGCAAATCCAATCATCTATTTCACCTGAATATCTATCCACATTTTTACAGCCTTTTCAGCTTATATCTAAACCAATTGAATACGTGCTGACAGATTTGCCACCGTCCGGTCAAGCTTCTGTCTTAAATCAAAATCAATATGCAGAATATTTAAAACTCCATGATGCCTTAGATGCCCAATTTGACCAACTTCATATACATCAGGCCATTGCAGCATACTATTCAGACTATAATTTATATTCTGCGGCGCTCAAAACACATGGTTTAAATTATCTGTCTCCTGAACTCATCGCAACCAGCCTTGATCATTCGATGTATTTTCATCATACCTTTCGGGTGGATGATTGGATTTTCTATGACATGAATACCACTCGAACCTCGCAATCACGTGGGCTTAGTCATGGGCAAATGTGGCAAGATGGAAAATTAGTCGCAAGCACCACACAAGAAAATTTAATGCGTTATACAGGCGAATCGTCAGCCTTGTGACAATCTTTAACATTCAAATTCTTGTTATGTTAAGCATCAAGCGTATAAAATTCATGCAAATCATACCGCTATAACAATAATATGCCTTCGATCTACCAACTTAAACCTGCATTTCAAAACCTGCTTCGACCTTTGGTTAAATCACTTCATCATCTTGGTATTACAGCAAATCAAGTAACACTACTAGCAATGTTCATTTCGCTAGCTGTGGCATTTTTTATTTATATCTATTTCTCTCACAACGGTATTGGTATTTTACTGTTGATTTTCCCCGTATGGATGCTTATTCGTATGGGTTTCAATGCTATAGATGGCATGCTGGCACGTGAGTTCAACCAACAATCCAAACTCGGTGCTTTTTATAATGAATTATGTGATGTGATTTCTGACTCAGCACTCTATTTTAGTTTAATTTGTTTTGCTTTTATTCAAGCTGAATTACTTATTTTAACCTGTTTTCTCGCCATACTTGCTGAATATACAGGTGTGATGGCGCCATTAGTGGGTCAAGAACGTCGCTACGATGGTCCAATGGGAAAAAGTGACCGTGCTTTTGTATTTAGCATCATCTGTATCGTGATCGTGACTTCTTCTATATTGAATGTTGGCTTAAATACATTGTCTCTTATTTGCAATAGTATTTTGATTATTATCATCTTTTTATTATTTATCACGATTTATAACCGCATTAAAAATAGCATTATCAACCCACAATAAATTTCAGTTTAGATCGTCAGTCGATTCATTATTTTGAGAACAACACAATGTATAACAATACTCAGCATACCTTTACGAGCCATGATGGAACATCCTTGTTTTATCAACATTGGGAAAATAGCAGTTTAAAAAGCAACCGTAAGAAAAAAGCGGTGATCTTATTTCATCGTGGCCATGAACATTCGGGACGAATGGCGCATTTGGTCAATGAATTGAATTTGCCTGATTTTGATTTTTTCGCTTGGGATTCGCGAGGTCACGGCAATACCCCAGGTGAACGTGGTGATGCACCTAGCTTTTCTGCATGCGTTCAGGACATTCAATATTTTATTCAGCATATTGAACAAACTTACCAAATCCGATCAGAAAATATAGCAATTGTAGCTCAAAGCGTTGGTGCTGTTTTAGCCGCGACATGGGTGCATGATTATGCCCCTAAAATCCGTGCTTTATGCCTTGCCTCGCCTGCATTTGACATCAAACTCTATGTGCCTTTTGCAAAACCTGGCTTAACACTTCTCAATAAATTCGCTGGCAACTTTTTTATTAATAGTTATGTCAAAGCCAAAATGTTGACACACGATACTGCACGTGCGCAAAGATATGATACTGACCCAAAAATCGCTCGGGCCATTTCAGTCCGGATGCTGCTGGGGCTATACGCAGCTTCAGATCGAATCGTTAAAGATGCACAAAATATTTTTGTTCCTACTCAAGTCTTATGTTCAGGATCTGACTTCGTGGTGCATCAAAAACCGCAATTGGCGTTTTATCAAAAACTCCCTCATCCATTGAAGGAATTTCACGTCTTAGATGGTTTTTATCATGATACTTTAGGTGAAAAACATCGCAAAATCGCCACAGATAAAATCTATCGCTTTATTCAACAATGTTTTAAACAACCCTATTCCGCACCTAAACTTTTAGATGCCGATAAAATTGGCCCGAGCTGTGCTGTAGCAGAAACCTTAAGTTCAACGCTTCCAAAACATTCTTTAAAACATGCATTTTGGAGCTTAACCAAACAAAATCTTAAAATTGGTAGTCTCTTTTCCAAGGGTTTAAAAATTGGTGAAGAGACAGGATATGACTCCGGCAGTACCTTAGATTTTGTCTACAGAGATAAATCAGAAAGCCAAAATGCACTGGGTAAAATCATCGATCGACAATATTTAAATGCGATTGGTTGGCGTGGTATTCGCGTTAGAAAACAAAATATTGAAGCGCTATTAACGAAATATGCTTCTAAGTTAAATGATGCCCAACACGCGGTACGGATTATGGATATTGCTGCAGGCCATGGCCGATATATTTTAGATGCTGTACAAAAACTGCCTCAACAGCCTGAATCCATCCTGCTTAGAGACTATAGCTCGATCAATGTACAAGCGGGTCAAGCAATGATTGAGCAAAGAGGTTTAAGCCAGATTGCCAAATTTGTAGAAGCGGATGCCTTTGATGCCACTTCATTAGCCAGTGTTGAACCTAAACCCACTCTAGCCGTGGTCTCAGGTTTATACGAATTATTTAGTGATAATGATTTACTCAGACAGTCCTTATCCGGCTTATGTCAGGCCATTGAGAAAGATGGGTATCTCATCTACACAGGTCAAATTTGGCATCCGCAACAAGAGTTTATTGCCCGTGCTCTGACCTCACATCGCCAAGGAGATGCATGGGTGATGCGTTTACGCTCACAAGCAGAAATGGATGCATTAGTTGAGCAAGCTGGTTTCAAAAAAATCGATCAAGTTATTGATGAGTTTGGTATTTTCACCGTTTCCGTTGCACAAAAAATTTAAGCTTGGACGGTCAATCTTATGCATAAACTGGATACTGAAAAAGGAACTTGGAAATACGGCCTACTGTGTTTGGTATTTCTGGCACCTTTTTTCTTCTTAAGTTATGGTTTTGCCAATCAATACGCTGCGGGCTTAGCTTCCGTACCTGTTATCGTCTTTGAATGGGAAAAATATATTCCACTTTGGCCATGGAGTATTGTGCCGTATTGGTCGATTGATCTGTTCTATGGTTTGTCTTTATTACTTTGTTGGAATAAGTTTGAATTAAAACAACATGTACTGCGACTATTTTCGGCACAAATCCTTTCAATCAGCTGCTTTTTACTTTTCCCGCTACGTTTTAGCTTTGAGCGCCCCGAACTCACAGGTTTTTTCGGGCTGTGGTTTGATGTCTTGATGGGCTTTGATAAACCCTTCAATCAAGCACCCTCTCTGCATATTGTGCTACTGGTGATTCTTTGGGATTTTTACCGTCGGCATAGCACAGGTAAGCTAAAATATCTGGTAGATGGTTGGTCCTTTTTGATCGGTCTCTCGGTTCTAACCACTTGGCAGCACCATTTTATAGATATCCCAACAGGTTTATTAGTCGGTGCCTTATGTTTATGGCTATTCCCGATGTCCTGTCCTGCGCCCTGGGCTCGAAACCGACAGAGTCGTCTAAGCTTAAAGCACATTAAAATCGGCATCCTTTATCTGTTTGCTGCCTTATTGTGTAGCGCAATCGCACATGCAAAAGGTTGGTGGCTTTGGCTGCTCTATCCTGCAAGCAGTCTGCTTTTAGTTTCGTTTGCATATTTATTCAATCGACCGCATTTTTTTCAAAAACTCAGTCATGGTGATATGACCATTGCTGCAAAAATATTGTTTGCGCCTTACTTTGTATTTGCTTGGATCAATAGCCGAATCTGGACCTATCGCCATCCTAAAGATTCTAAAATCATCAAAATCAATCAGAGTTATATTTATTTAGGTCGCTATCCGTCCAAACAGGTCATGCAACAATATGATGCTTTACTCGATTGTTGCGCAGAATTGCCCACTTATCCAAAGTGCTCATATGCCCAAAACTTGTGTTTAGACCTGATTCCTTTACAGGCCAATCAGCTACATAATGCTGTAGAGTCTTTAGAACTATTCTTGAAATCTAATAACAATGATGAAGCACAAAACATCTTGGTCTTCTGTGCTTTGGGATATTCACGAAGTAGTGCTGTAGTTGCCGCATTATTATTGAAACAACATCCTGAATATTCAGTCGAAGATGTTTTACGGATTATTCGCCATAACCGTCCTTGGGTTGTGCTTAAAACACCGCAAATAAAACATTTAAATACTTATCGTTTAAAACTTAAAGGACTTGCACCATGAATTTACAACTTGTGGTGCTATCAAAGTTGTTACAATCAACCACTGGATTGCTCATTTCAGCTTATGTAGCAGCGATCCTCACGCTCTGGCTCATTATCCAGTTTGGTAATGTGATGCTATTCGATTTGCTATATTTATTAATTTGTCTAGTTTTGCTCGGAATACAACATTATTTAAGCCTGAGAATCAAATTTGATTCGGCACTTTTAGCCACTGTCGCTGAATACAGCCAAACTCAAAACCTTGAACAAACCACCAAGGAGCTGGACTTAAGTTTAATCAACTTAAAATTAATGCCTACAAATAAATGTGGCCGCGCATGGGAACTACGTGAGTTAGGTTGTCTGGCTTTATTTAAATGGCAGATCTTTGTGCTTTGCTTGCAATACATCGCATTCATCTGCATATTTTTACTGTATAAATAATTCACAATAATTTGAAGCCATGCCAAATCCATTAGACACTTCAAGGAATGCTCACTCACCAATGAAAGGTAATTTTTTAAGCCGTTCAATTGCTCGCTATATTGCCTTTCTCACTCGTCGTGGTGCGCGGCTGCTCACGGGCGCGCGGAGTCTGTGGGTCGGGTGCAAACCGGTTATGAAACAGCGTATTTATTATGCAAATCATAATAGCCATATCGACTTTATTTTGCTTTGGTCATCACTGCCGACAGATCTCAGACGGAAGACGCGTCCTGTAGCGGCTTCGGATTATTGGTTAAAAGATGGCTTTCGGCGTTTTCTCATTCAAGACACGTTTACTGGTGTCACTATTCAGCGAAATCGAGAGCAAAATCAAGATCCCTTAGAACCGATCAAAATCGTATTAGCGCAAGGTGACTCGATTATTTTCTTTCCTGAAGGTACTCGAAATTTAAATGATGACGTTGAATTATTAGAGTTTAAAAGCGGCTTATTTCATCTCAAAAATCAATTTCCAGATGTTGAAATCGTACCGGTATGGATCTCAAATTTAAAACGTGTCATGCCTAAAGGCGCGCTTATACCATTGCCATTATTATCTACCGTTATTTTTGGCAAACCTTTAGAAGCACATAATGCACACAGTAAAACTGAGTTTTTAAACTACGCTCAAGAAGAACTACTCAAATTAAAAGCATTGGAGTATCAATAATGGAATTCACCAATGCGCAAATGACCTATGTATTATTTGGTATCTTTGCAGTTATTTTGATTATTGCCTCAACCATTGGCTCAATACTAAAATTTAAAGCGGGTTATGCACCTGCACCGGTCATCGACAATTTAAATGCGCGGATCAATGCATGGTGGGTCATGTTGTTGGTACTTGGTGTAGCAATTTCATTAGGTAAAATCGCCTTTGTGATCCTGTTTGCATTGATTTCACTCTTTGCTTTACGTGAATTTATTAGTTTACTCCCGACCCGTCGCGGTGATTATCTTCCTTTGCTGATCGCTTTTTATTTTGTCATCCCTTACCAGTATTACTTGGTGTATATCGACTGGTACGGGCTATATTCTATTTTTATTCCGCTGTATGTGTTTCTTCTTATCCCTATCGCTACACTCAAAGCTGAAGATACCACGCGATTTTTGGAGCGTAGCTCAAAAATTCAATGGGGACTGATGATCAGCGTATTCTGTATTTCGCATGTACCTGCGCTATTAAACCTCAAACTTCCCGGATTTGAAGGTGAAAAAATTTGGCTAGCGATCTGGCTGATCATGGTGGTACAAGCCTCCGATGTCTTGCAATATGTCTGTGGCAAGCTATTTGGAAAACACAAAGTCGCACCGATACTTTCACCATCTAAGACCGTTGAAGGATTAATCGGAGGCATTGCTTTAGCCACTACACTAGGCGTGGCTATGTCATGGCTTACACCCTTTAGTTATCTACAGGCTGCATGTATTGGCTTTATTGTTTGTATATTCGGTTTCTTTGGTGGTCTGGTCATGTCAGCCATTAAACGTGATCGTGGTGTAAAAGATTGGGGACAACTCATCCAAGGCCATGGTGGCATGCTCGACCGAATTGATTCAATCTGCTTTTCTGCACCGATTTTTTTCCACATTTTGCGCTATTGGTGGTCTTAAACAGCGTCCCATTGAAAACAATCATTTTTAGATTTTGAAGTTTTAAAATTAAGCACAATAAAGAATCCCAAGCAAACAAGCTTGGGATTCTTCTCATTAGGTATTCGATTTAAACGTCTGAAACTGCAAACTTTTTAAAAATACTTGCACGACGTTTAGGATGAATATTGGCTTTAGTTAAATCACCTTGATAGTGATCATAGACACGTTTATCCATCATCTTAAACCATATAGAGGGTACTAAAGCAGGAATTAGCATAGTGGCATAGCCGCTAGGCAACTCTGGGGCTTCATCAAAATGTCTTAATGCCTGAAATGGACGAGTCGGATAAGCATGATGGTCTGAATGTCGTTGTAATTGATACAAAAATAGATTGGTCACAATATTATTGTTATTCCAACTATGTTCAGGCATGGTACGCGCATAGCTTCCATCCACTTTTTGCTCACGTTTCAGGCCATAATGTTCAATATAATTAATAATTTCAAAAAGGCTGATTCCATAAAAGGCCTGTGTAACTAAATACGGTGTCACGCCTTTACCAAACATTTTCAGCATCGCGGTATGAAAACCAGCACTCATCGCCCAACCATGAAACAGCTCATTGTCCTTCGAAAAGAAACTTAAACCTTTACGTTTTAAACGTTGTTTCTCAATCTGCACCGCCGATTTAATTCCACCAAATACAGTGCGTGGCCAAAACTCATAAAAGGTTTCGCCCATTTTTGAAGATGCAGGATCTTCAGGAGTTGCCGCACGTTTATGGTGTCCATATGGATGTTCTATACGGAAATGGCTATAACCTAATGGTGCGAGCGTCGCATGTGCCCAGTAATGGTCTTTTTTATGTGGTCGATGGCAGAGTTCATGTGCTGTATTTACACCGACGCCATTAATTGCACCCATCGAAATCCCAAGTAGAACTTGATCTAATATTGAAACATCTTTACGGGTAACCACATAGCCAGCAAAAGCATTCGCTGCCATTTGCAGTAGAATAAATAATTTGACGATACGATCATAATAAGGATCATTTACTAAAACTTTAATGTCATCATCTGTCGGGTTATTGGCATCATCACCGATCAGTGCATCCAGTGCAGGAATAATGACATGCAATAGAAGCGGCCCGCCCATGGCAAATAGTTTTTTTGTCGGTTTTGGACCAAAATGATAACCCGCCAAGATCCCCATACCAATGACAGGTAAACCTGGACTCAATAGCCAACCATAACGTTTTTTATCTAAAACACTACCGATTTTGCTTTCTAACTGAGCGAGCTGCTGTTCATTTAATTTTACTGGTGCATTCATGCGCTAGACTTCCCTAATTACTTCTTCTGTGTTTATATTCGTAAAATATGGGCAGCCAGAACAGTTTTAAGCGTCCAAAAAAAATATGCGATCGTCTTTGGCATTTAAGGATAAATGTTGACCTTTAAACACATAGTGACCATCTATAAATACAAAATTAATATGAGTAAATATTTGAAATATGGATGCTTTAAGTAAAATTTTTGATGATATTCATCTCCACCGATCTGAATATATTTATTTGAGATCAAAGCATCCTTGGGCTTTTCATTTTCAAGATCACAATGCCATGGTTGCGTATGTGGTGATTCAAGGTCAGTGTGTTGTGCATATAGATCAAGAGCAGGTTTTGCTTGAAGCTGGCGATCTTTGCCTTATTCCGTCAGGGCAAAACCACCACTGCAAATCTATACAGTCTGATATCTTGGTCGAATCAGTGAACATCACACCACTGTTTCAAGAGCAACGAAATAAAACCATTGAATTAAATTCTGCCGAATCTCATGAAGCAGAAGAATTATTTGTACTCGCGATCCGTGGACATGTCGACAGCATTATGGCAAAGCCTTTAGTGAATGCACTCCCCACGCTATTACACACACCACACATCATGAGCAGTACCGCACCTGAATGGTTGCAAATTGGCTTACATTTTCTGGCCGTTGAAGCGAATCAGATCCGTCCAGGCCGCGACAAAATTTTGGATCATTTGGTGAGTATTTTATTTATCGAATGTGTGCGTGATTATATTGCAGCCTTGTCAGATTCAAGCAGTTGGTTGCATGCCTTAAGTCATCCTGAATTATCCAACGCTTTGGCCGCGATTCATGAACAACCACAGCATGCTTGGACCGTCGAAAGCTTGGCAGAACAATGTTGCATGTCACGTTCTAAATTTGCCAGTTTATTCACTCAAATGCTCGGTGAATCTCCACTCGCCTATTTGCAGCAACATCGTTTGCGACTGGCGACACAGCACTTACAAATGGGGCAACTGACTATTCAGCAAATTGCCCATCGTATCGGTTACTCATCTGAAACAGCATTTAGCCAAACTTTTAAAAAGTTTTATGATCTAACACCGAGCCAGTATCGACAGCAGCATCAACTCGCAAAAACTGAGTCACCTTAGAGGTTTAATCTAAAAGCTTTAAAATCGCTTCCACAGGGTTTTCACTGTTACCTGAAAGCAGTTGTTTATGCATGGTGATGTGCTGCATCACTTGAATTTGCGATTTTTCAACATCCATCAAGCTTTCAATTTCTGCTGCTAATTTTTCAGGCGTTGCATCATGTTGGATGAGTTCCTGAATCACCTTTTTGCCCGCAATAATATTTGGCAATGAATAATACGGAATTTTGATCAGCAATTTCACCACATGATAGGTCAGCCAATTTAACTTATAAAAGGTCACCATTGGACGGTGTAAAAGCATCGCTTCTAAAGTCGCTGTACCCGAAGCCAAAGCGACAATATTCGATGCGTTCATCACCAGACGGCCAATTTTAGATTCGGTATCGGTGTTTTCCATCAAGCGAACTTTGGCTTGTAATGCTTCAGGAAACTGCTTGAGCAACACTTCGATTTGCTGTTTACGTGCATCATTAATTGCAGGAATCAGGAATACATAGTCTGGATGCTGCTCCGTCAAAATCTGTGCGGCAGACAGCACCAAAGGCCCTAAGCGCTCAATTTCCCCGCGACGGCTGCCCGGAAGTAATGCAATGTGTTTTTGATGCTCATCTAAGCCTAACTCGTGTTTAGCCGCAACGAGTGGATTATCTAAAGGCAACTGACTTGCCAATGGGTGTCCGACAAATGCAGCCGGAACTTGCCATTTTTGGAAAAACGCTTTTTCAAATGGAAATAAGCAAAGGACTAAATCAATACTTGCTTTAATGCCATGTACACGCCCTTGACGCCACGCCCACACTGAAGGGCTAACATATTGTACTGTTTTAATTGGTAGCTGTTTTTGCTTTAAGCTCTTAGATAAACGCAAATTAAAATCCGGCGCATCAATCCCCACAAAAACATCGACAGGATTTTCAGTCCATTTTTCAACCAGACCATCGCGTACAGCAAAGAGTTTTTTAATATCTTTTAAGACCTCAACAATCCCCATTACCGATAAAATATCCATCGGATAATAGCTATTAAAACCTTCTGCAATCATTTGCGGACCGCCGATGCCTTCAAATTCCGCATCAATCCCTTGCTCTCGAAAACTGCGGATAAGCTTGGCGCCTAATGTATCCCCGGATACTTCCCCAACCACGATGCCAATTTTCAGTTTCCGATTTTGCAAAAGTCTGTCCTTTTAACTCAATGTTCTTTAGCTATAGATTCTATACGAGTCCTTCACAAAGTTAATAGATTTCCAAAAAAAAGCTGCACGTCTTTAATTCAACATTTTAGGAATATTCATCACTGCTATTTAGCTGCTGATTAAAATTTTTCCGCCAATGGTTCGGATTTGTACCGTATTTATTCTTAAACAATTTACGAAATAGCACTGCGGTATTAAAACCTGCGCTTTCCGCAATTTTATCAATCGAATAATCTGTCACTTCAAGCAATTCAGCCGCATATCGCAGTCTTTCATTGTTTAACCAAGTGACAATAGGTAGTCCTGTCGCATGTTTAAAATGTCTGGTCAGTGTCCTTCTACTCATATTGGAATAATGGCGAAACCTTATCTTTTTAAGGAGTATAGATTTTGCAGGAATGGACTTTAAGTTCACAGTCGCATATATCGATAAATAACTAATTAAAGACTAGGAAAATAAACCTACGGTGCGTTTTTTGGTATTAGAGATGCATTTCAGATAGTCATCACCTTATATTCTAAATACATGATTTCACTGCAGCATAATCTCCATTTGAGCTATCAACCACTTGCAAAAACTACAATCAATAACTTAGCTTATTTAAAATCCATTATTTTCCAAATTAAAACCACTCTTTATCTATTTTTTTCACAAGCAAATCACTAATCGAGACAACGACTTATATCAATTAATCATAAGATATGCACGTTTTTTGATATTTGGCATTCAGCGATGGTCGGTCCTTTAGAGTTCATTCTGGCAGGTGTAATTGTAGGTTTCTGCGTAGGTATTACCGGTGTTGGTGGTGGTTCATTGATGACCCCGATCATGATTAGCCTATATAAAATTGAACCCCACATTGCGATCGGTACAGATCTACTGTATGCCGCAATTTCAAAATTTTGTGGTTCTTTAGTCCATGCCCGTAAAATGAATATCGTTTGGACCATTGTCATTTGGCTTGCAGTCGGCAGTATCCCTGCGTCATTTGCGACCCATTGGGTACTTGAAAACTATTTAAGCCAATCGACACATTACAAAACCGTGTTAACCATGTTTTTGGGTTTTATGCTGACGATTACTGGGATCTCAATTATTTTCCGTGGTCATATCGAAAAATTCTTTAATAAATTTCGAAAAACTGATCAGTTGGATGATATGAGTGCGGATCTTGAACGTATCAATTTCCAAGCTAAAAATAAGCGTGCATATATCATCATCATGGGCATTATTTTAGGCGTATTCGTTACCCTATCGTCTGTTGGTGCAGGTGCTTTCGGTATTATGGCATTGGTACTCATGTTCCCTAATTTACCAATGATTCGAATTATTGGTTCAGACGTCGTACATGCCGTGCTTCTTACACTGGTTGCTGGCTTGGGTCATATGAGCTCAGGTAATGTCGATTTTCATTTATTGGGTTGGTTATTGGTGGGTTCTATTCCTGCAATTGTGGTCGGAACTTTAATCAGCTCACGTTTACCTGAAAAAGTCATTCGTAAAGTCTTAGGCATTACCTTGTTTGTTTTAGGCATGAATTTCATTATTAATCCAGTAAAATCAAAACCTGTTGAAAAACCAACAACTGCAATGTTGATCGCACCGACAGTGAATAGTCAGCAGGTTTAAATTAACTGCCCGATTCATCACTTTTTTTTCAGAGACTTATTGATCTTTTTTATAACATTTGAATGCTATATTCATGTTATATTCGGCTCACGAAACAACCTTTTGTATAATCAAACCAGTGACGGCAATGAATACTTTACAGTCAAATTCTATTACCCAAAACGACATTGATGACGTGAATGTAAAAAGCATTCAGCCTCTTGTTACTCCTGCAGAACTAAAAAAAGAGCTACCTCTGACTGAAACTGCCTATCAAACAGTCCTTAAGGGCCGTGAAACTGTACGTAATATTTTAGATGGAAATGACAAACGTCTTTTTGTTGTCATTGGTCCATGTTCAATTCACGACACAGTCGCTGCACATGATTATGCTGACCGTTTAAAAGTTTTAAGTGACAAAATCCAAGATACAATTTATGTCGTGATGCGTGTGTATTTTGAAAAACCACGTACCACTGTGGGTTGGAAAGGTCTAATTAATGACCCTGACATGAACGACTCTTTCAATATCGAAAAAGGCTTACGTATTGGTCGTAAACTTTTACTTGAATTGAATGAAAAAGGTTTGCCTTGTGCAACTGAAGCACTCGATCCAAACTCACCACAGTACTACCAAGATCTTATCTCTTGGTCAGCGATTGGTGCGCGTACCACTGAAAGCCAAACACATCGTGAAATGTCTTCTGGGCTTTCTTCACCTGTGGGCTTTAAAAATGGTACAGATGGCGGTTTAACCGTTGCGACCAATGCCATGCAATCTGTTAAACATGGTCATAGCTTCTTGGGCTTAAGCGACCAAGGTCAAGTTTCAGTTATTCGTACCAGTGGTAACCCTTATGCACACGTTGTACTTCGTGGCGGCAACGGTAAACCAAACTACGACGCAGGTTCTGTTGCAGATGCCGAAGCGGCATTAGCCAAAGCAAAAGTTAGTGGCAAAATCATGATTGATACCAGTCATGCAAACTCAAACAAAGACCCGTACCTACAACCCCTTGTTCTGAAAAATATTACTGAACAAATCCTTGACGGAAACAAGTCAATCGTGGGTATTATGGTAGAAAGTCACTTAAAAGGTGGTCGTCAGGATATTCCTGCCAACTTATGTGACCTCGAATATGGTAAATCAGTGACTGATGGCTGTATCGATTGGGATACGACTGAAAAAGTCTTGTTAGAGATGCATGAAGCACTTAAAGACGTGTTACCGACACGCTAAGTGAATGAAAAACGCCATCTTCGAGATGGCGTTTTACTTTGAAGGATTATTTGTCAGATGAATGAAATCGAAAATGCGTTAAGTCACATTGAAAACTTCCAATATATACATGAACACTTATTAACGTCCGGTCAACCATCTCCTTCTGAGCTTCAAACGATCAAAGAATATGGTGTTTCAACGGTTATTAATTTAGCACTGACTGATGCATCCAATCATATCGAGCATGAAGACCGCATTTGCCTAGATCTAGGCCTGAACTACATCCAAGTTCCAATCTCTTGGGATACCCCTTCAGATGATCAATGCCTTTTAGTACTCGATATGATTGACCATTTGGTTCAAGGTCAAACGGTTTGGCTACACTGTGCAAAAAACTTCCGTGTCAGCAGTTTGATGTATTTATATCGTCAATACTATATGGATGTTGATATGCCAAAGGCTCAAGATTTGATGCATCAAATTTGGGAACCCAATGAAACATGGACAGGTTTAATCCATGCGGTTGCCTTACAACTTCAAGGCCGTAAAGCAACTCAAGATTTACAACATGCACTGATCCATCCAGATCATTTTGCGTGAGAAATCAGTACTGTTGCAGTAGAAAGAATACCTTCTTGGCGACCAGTAAACCCTAATTTTTCGGTGGTGGTCGCTTTGATGCTAATTTGTGTAACTTCAACATCCATAACATCTGCGATACTTTGACGCATTTCTAAATTATGTTTTGCTAGTTTAGGGCGCTCACAAGCCACGGTAATATCAGCATTATTAAGTACATATCCACGATCTAAAATCAGTTGGTAGACGTGTTTTAAAAGTACTCGACTATCGGCACCTTTAAATTTTGGATCTGTATCTGGAAAATGCTGACCAATATCTCCAAGTGCCAAAGCACCTAATAATGCATCACAAAGCGCATGCAGTACCACATCACCATCTGAATGTGCTTTGAGTCCATGTGTATGTGGAATTTGAACACCAGCAAGCGTTACAAAGTCACCTTCTTCAAATGCATGCACATCCATGCCCTGACCGATACGAATTTGAGCTATCATGCTTGAGTTCCTTGAGAAAATAATGATTGAAATCTTGTATTCACGCTTTCTATTTCGCTATAGTGTGGGCAAGCGCAACATAGTGAAAGTATAAGCGATCATGCTGTTGAAAACTGAAATAAATATCATCAAAAAATTCGGACTGGTTCTGCTAATAGGTTCTGGCCTAGCGACGTTTACGCATGCAGAAAAGATTGACTGTGATCAGGCCAATACTCAGGCAAAAAAAAATTACTGTTCTGACGGTTTTGAAGAACAACGTGAAAAGCTAGATGGGCTTTTTTTAACGGCACAGTTGATTACCGATGCCCCAGTACGCTTACTGATAGATACGCAAAAATTATGGTACAGCCGAGTTCAGCAATGCAAAAACTTGGAGTGTTTCAAACAACAGTTTGAACTTCGCCATGAAGATTTGAATATTTATACCTCGATGAACCAAAGTTTAACACAGCATTATCTTAAATTTGAAAATGGTCATTTTGCGACATCACCTGTACATTTAAAGGTACATCAGCTAGGCAAAGACAGCATCAAAATCGAAGGTATTGCCTATCGTAATCCGAACAATCGAGTTGAAACACAAACCATTCCATTTTTAGCCTACACAACACCCGAACAAAAAAATCAAATCACAGATAATGAACACGACTGCAAATATCAGTTCAATTACAGTAAAGCCTTACTCTCAGTAAAAACTGAACAAAAAGGCTGTGAACGTTTTGCAGGGATTTATCGTTTATATGATTAAGATCAAATTCGAATGACTTAGAAACATACAAAAAAGCCTCAACGTTGAGGCTTTTGGGTGTCTAAAATATATCAGTTAAATCGGATGTGTTTGCTGCACTTGCTGGCTAATCATTGCAGCTGTTGCCGCAGATAAGGTCCATCCAAGGTGACCATGTCCAGTATTATAAAAAATATGATCACGCTTACCTGCATGCACCACAGGCATCATATTGGGCATCATTGGTCGTAAACCCGCCCACGGCACCACATGTTCTGTTGATAGGTTAAAGTTACGATTTGACCAATCAATTAAGGGCTGAATGCGATCTGCACGAATGTCTCGGTTATAGCCATTAAACTCTGCCGTGCCTGCAACACGTAGTCGATTTGCACCTAAGCGTGAAGTCACAATTTTGGCACTTTCATCCAACAGACTCACCCAAGGCGCATTGGTCTGACTTTGTTCATCATTTAAGTTTATGGTAATTGAATATCCTTTGACTGGATAGACATTTACACGGTCACCGAGTTTATGCGCAAGTTCATAACTGCCTACACCACCACAGACCACCACAGCATCTGCCTCAAGTAAGGTATTTGCATCAGGATGTTCCATATTTTCATCACTGGCTTTTAACTGAACATTGACACCTTTTGCATGATGTTCAAAGTCAGTCACCTCAAAGCCCCACATATATTTCACATCAAAGCGTTCTGTTGCTTTAGCAAGCTGCGTCGTAAATTTATGGATGTCGCCCGTGGCGTCCCCTGGGCAATAAAATCCACCATAGTATTCACCTGTCAGACTAGGCTCGATATCACGGATTTCAGCTAATGTCACAGGATGACGCTCTAAGCCACCCTCACAGAGCATATTATTAACTTGAGTCGCTACCTCATAATCATGTTGATTATGAAAGAAATGTAAAATGCCGCGTTTTTCTAAATCAAACTGTAAGTTTTCATGCTCAGCAATTTCAAATAAACGCTGACGTGCCATCAATGCAAGACGGACGGTCTCGTGAGTATTTTCACGGTAATCTTTAATATGCCCCATAAACTCAAAGAGCCATGAATATTTGTGTAGATTAAAACTTGGATTTAATAATAATGGCGCGGTTTTTTGTGACATCCATTTGATGCCTTTCACTACCGTTGCTTTTTGGTTCCAGACTTCAGCATTACACGCTGATAATTGTCCACCATTGGCAAACGACGTTTCCATCGCAGGATAAAGATGTTTATCGACCACAGTGACACGATAACCGAGTAATCCGAGTTCGTAAGCTGTCGTTACCCCAGTAATACCTGCACCAATCACAACAATATGACACATATAGGCTCCTTGGAAATTATATTTCCTATGTTCGCCCCATCTGTCATTGTTACCTGAGAGCTTTGGTTCCTTGCGAAGCAATGTGAACCTTCCCCTTCGGTGAGTAGGTCTAGCCTACTTCTCTCCAGATTTTTATATGATTACAGTCCTTTTGCCTGAGAGTTTCCTGGGGGAACTTGCTCCTTCGGCGAGCACGATCTGTGCTTCTCTCCTGCAATCATCCATTCGTTTTTTTATTCGGCATTCATCTTGGTATTGCCTTAGTTAGATATGAGCAATATTTGTACCAAATCTCAAGTCCTATTTGGGTCAATATTGTTAAATAATATTTTTATATCGATTTAAGTTGTTAGGTTATAAATTTAAAATCAATTTTTTTATACCTAAATACTTCATCTTTAAAATAAAGGTTTAAAATACTGAATGAAATTTATATCTAGAAAGATTGAAGTTTTATGTCGGATTCTACCCTTTTCTCTTGCTTTGCATCTGTGATCAAAACACATTCTATTGAAGAATTAACCCAAAGTGATTTACTCCGTCTTAAAACTCTGGGAACTATTCAAAGCTTTTATGCACCATTCGAGGCCATAAATCATGATGCAAAAGTGGTCATCGTCGGCATCTGCCCAGGCCAACAACAATGGCGTAATGCATTAATTGCAGCGAAGGACGGCGTAGAGCAGCAATTATCTGAGGAAAACATACTTAAACTTGCCAAGAATAGTGGTGCTTTTAGTGGTCCTATTCGTAAAAATTTAACTCAACTGCTAGATCATATTGGATTACAGAATCAATTAGGCATACAGACCACTGCAGAGCTATTTAGCAATCATCAAGATATGGTGCAAATGTGTTCGGTTTTACAGCAATGTATTTTGGTCAATGGAAAAAATTATGCAGGCTCAACGCCCGCAATGTTGAAAAATGAATTATTAAAACAACATATTGATGATTATTTTATTCCTATGGTTCAACAGCTTCCGAACGCAATTTATATTCCGCTAGGCAAAGGTGTAGATGAGGTTTTAAATTATGTAAGCAGCTTAGGCTATTTAAAAGATCAGCAGATTTTAGCAGGACTTCCCCATCCATCGGGTGCGAATGCTGAACGGATCAAATATTTTTTAGGCGAAAAACCACGTGACCAATTGTCTCGACAAACCAATCCCGAGCAGATTGATAGCGCAAAATCACAGATCTTACTTAAGTTATCTAAATTTCAATGAAATAAGATTTACATCACTTAATAATATTTTTTATTTGAATATCGACCACTTATATCAAAGCAGTGCTCAAACAAAACTAGAAAAGTGTGATGTATTTTACTTTTTTGTTTTTTCTGTGTGAATATGCGCCAAAATAAATATTGCTTATAAAAATAACGCTAACATGGAAAAACACATGAAAAATTATTTAGTTCTAGGATTTACACTCCTACTACTCACAGGTTGTATTACCGTACCTAAAAATAAACCTGAAACCAAAACATTAAAGCTGAATGGTGTGAATACCGTTGAAAACAGTAACGTAATCCAACGAACCATTACTCGAGGTCAATTACTGTGTGAAACTGGACAAAAATGTCCTGAACTTGCAATTGATTAGCAAAAGAATAAAGGTGAGTATGCACTTTCACTGCATTCTTATGATCAACAGCAGCTTGATATGAATGAAATATCTTTTGTGATCGACGGCAAAGTATTGTCTTATCCTGCAATAGGTCAAACAAATTATCGTCGCTTAGATAATTCAAATGTGATTGATTCTTCTAATACCGTGATGATCCCAGATACTGTGCTTAAACAATTCTGTGACGCAAAAGATATTGCGGTGATTATGAATACCAACCAAGGTGAAATCGCACACTATATGTTAAAAAACCAAAAATCTTCAGATGCCTATCGTCTATTTTTACGAGCGTATTCTTAAGCCCAAATAGTCTAAAAAAAATCCCAAAAGTTAGTGTATGTTCTCTTTTGGGATTTTTTATTCATTTCGCTTTATAAATTGATCAAATGCATCACATGGTCTTTATTTTATTCGTTTAATTAATTGTTTAATTGTGAGTTCACAAATCGGTTGACCTACTTCTAGATGAAGAGGATAGGCTTGATTTTCATTTGTTATGTTATAGCCACGCCGTTGATAATATTTTATTAATTCTAAACGCCGATCAATCACATACATGACAAATTCTTCAACATTGGGTTCAATCAACGTCGCTTGCTGTTCTGCAAATTGCAATAATTTTTTTCCTAAGCCCTGAGCTTGCTCATCTGGGTGAATTGCAAAATGACCAATTTCACTGCTCATTCCCTGCATTTGAATCCCAATACACCCCATGATCTGCGCATGTACCGACTCCATCACATATAGATGAAAATCCTTTTTTTGTAAGAGTTGGCTGAGTTGAGAGACATTTATTCGATTTCCTCGAACAATATGATGTTCCGTGGTCCAACTCTTAGGATGATTCTCCCGATAGGCTATATTCATTAAGCTTTCGAGCTGCTGAATATCACCAAGTAAAGCATTTCTTATATTCATATTTTTTAGCTATTTATTTTCATGGGTCTATTTTACTGAAATAAAAAAACCAGACAATTGTCTGGTTTTTTTATGCAATTTGCTCATCAGTGTAGCTCGCTAGCGCTATTCACCAACCGCATCGGAACAAAAAGCAGTGCTTTGTTATTTATACTCTGTGACTCGCTAACGTTACTCACCAAACCACGTTTGGAACAAAGCAACGCTTTGTTATTTATCCACTGTGACTTGCTAACGCTACTCACCAACCGCATCGGAACAAAGCAGCGCTTTGTTTCCTCACTTGGGTTCAATTGGGGCAAATGGAGCGACAACATCCGCATTTTGTGCACGGTTACGCATGAAGTGATCCATGAGCACAATTGCCAACATTGCTTCTGCAATTGGTGTCGCACGAACACCGACACAAGGATCATGACGACCTTTAGTCAACACATCTGTATCTTCACGATTAATCGTAATGGTTTTACCCGGCGTAGTAATGGAAGCTGTTGGTTTCAAGGCGATCGCAACACGAATGTCTTGACCACTCGAAATACCGCCCAAAATGCCGCCAGCATGGTTTGCCAAGAAACCATCCGTTGTTAACTCATCACGGGTTTCATGACCAAACTGCTCGGCAACACCAAAGCCATCACCAATTTCCACACCTTTTACAGCATTGATGGACATCATAGCATGTGCAATATCTGCATCTAAACGATCAAATACAGGCTCGCCCCAACCGACTGGCACTTGCGTCGCAATAATTTCCAGTTTAGCGCCACAGCTCGTTCCTTGTTCACGAAGTGAAGTTACGAGAGCTTCAAAACGTGGGACAGCATCTGCATCACCACAGAAAAATGGGTTATTCGGAACTTCATTCCAGTCCAATTTCTGTGCTTTTTCGGTACCAATTTGCGTTACATGACCACGAATTTCGATGCCGAATTTCTCAAACAAGAATTTTTTAGCAATCGCACCCGCAGCAACACGCATCGCAGTTTCACGAGCACTCGAACGACCACCACCACGATAATCACGGAAACCATACTTATGTGTATACGTATAGTCTGCATGACCCGGACGGAAGGTTTGCGCAATGTTGCCATAATCTTTTGATTTTTGATCTGTGTTACGGATCAATAGACCAATTGATGTACCGGTCGTTTTGCCTTCAAATACGCCTGAAATAATTTCAACTTCATCGGGTTCTTTACGCTGAGTTGCAAACTTAGATGTGCCCGGCTTACGACGATCCAGATCCTTTTGCAAATCGGCTTCAGTCAGTTTAATACCCGGTGGAACCCCATCCACAATGGCCATCAGACCAACGCCATGAGATTCACCACAAGTCGTTACACGGAAGAGTTGCCCTATACTATTACCTGCCATGTCAAACGACTCCTTATGCTTGAACAGATTGAATGAATAAATCTCGGTATTCGCGGCATTGAGCAGCAGTCAATGCAAAGATACCTGTACCGCCTTTTTGGAACTGTAACCAGTAAAAATCAACGGTATTGAAGTTTTGACGCATTGCCCATTCTGAGTTACCCACCTCAATCACAATTAAGCCATCTTCAGTCAAGTAATCTGCAGCTTGTGCCAACATTTTACGCACAAGATCCAAACCGTCTTGACCCGCAGCAAGCGCCATTTCAGGTTCATGGTGGAATTCTTCTGGTAAATCTGCCATGTCTTCAGCATCCACATATGGTGGATTCGACACGATCAAATCATATTGATTTTCTGCTGGAATTTTGGCGAATAAATCAGACTCAAGTAAAGCCACTTGATATTGTTTATTGTGGTGTTCACAGTTAATTTGTGCCACTTCGAGTGCATCTTTAGATAAATCTGTTGCATCAACTTCAGCGTCTGGGAATGCATAAGCTAAAGCAATCGCGATACAACCCGAACCCGTACACATATCTAAAATGCGCTGAGGAGTTTTTGGATTAGCATTTTCAGGTAGATTATTAACTGCAGCACCCATTTCGCCATTTTCACCTAAGCAATATGGCGCAAAACGGTTTTCAATTAACTCTGCAATTGGAGAACGTGGAATCAGTACACGTTCATCGACATAAAATGGCTTACCAAAAAAATATGACAAGTTAAGTAAATAAGACGTTGGAACTTTTTCATTAATACGACGTTCTAACAATGCTAAAAATTCTGCAACTTCACTTGGCAATAATTTCGCATCTAAGATTTCCGCATCTGCATTCCAATCTAGAGATAACGTTTGTAAAACCAATGCTGAGCTTTCAGCAAAATAGTCTTCTGTACCTTGTCCTAAGTGGGCATCATATTGACGTAAAGCTGTTACCCCAAAGCGGATATAATCACGAATTGTAGATAGGTTTTCAGCTGCTTCCTGTAAATGTTCAGGGCTAATAGTCGGTCGATCCACTTAAGGCGTCTCCAGTTCATAATTTTTTAAACGCCCTATGATACCTTGTTTTGATGCTATTTATAATAAAAATACGGCATTATTCACCGCTTGAAAGCATTTCATAACCGTATATATGAGGTCTGATACATTCGCTGAAATGAAATGTGTACTTTAGGCCTTTCTTCAGCATTTTATAAAACCAAATAGATGAAAATTACGAATAAAAACCAATTCAAGCTCAATTGTTTAGCAATTTGTACTTGATCCTAAGCTTTATTTTCTTAAAATCATCCCCATACAAACAGTTAAATTTTAAATGCGGAGCTCCAATGAGCTATAAGCACAATAACCTCATGGCTATGCGTCAAAGCTATTGGGAAGACACTCAGTCTTTAAACGTGCAAACTGAAAAGGCATTTTTTCAGCAACTACTGATCGAACATCAAGTTTTCCCTGATGCGAGTCTAGAAAACGCACGTACCCTATTTTTTAGCTTACCGAGCATTATTATTGTCAAAGGTTATGCTGCCGGATTTAAAGACGAATCTGTCCAACATCTTATTCATCAACATATTGAAGAACATAAAGCTGCATTGATGCAAAATGATACGGTAAAAATCAAATATCGTTTATAGTTTTATTTCTAATGTGCCTGTCTACGCGGCATCTTGCTTAAGTTTGCAAATGCTTACTGCATATTCAGTAAGTTGAACTATTTTAATACGTTAAGAAACGTTAAAATTAGCTACAATGTATTTTTCTGCGAATTGCTGATTAAAGGATTTAATTTACATGTCAGATCAGAACGATAAGCTCAAACACTTGAAAACGTCTTCTATGGATCGACGCTTATCTATCGCAAAGGCATCGCTACTTGCGGGAACACGTTGGGCAGCATCAAACGCCACTTCTATTTTTTCGAGTGAGGAAGAAAAAGAGAAAAAGCGTAAAAAAGCCATGAAAGATCAGGCTGAATATCTCGTCGCAGAAATTGGTAAATTAAAAGGTTCAATTGTAAAAATTGGGCAAATGATGGCGTTGTATGGTGAACATTTTCTGCCTGAAGAAATCACGCAAGCCCTCAACACGCTGAACAATCAAACAGTTGCATTGGCATGGCCAGCCATCAAAGTCCAACTACAAAATCAACTTGGCTCAAAGCTTGATGATCTCGTGATTGATCATGAGCCACTTGGCACAGCATCTCTGGCACAGGTTCACCGTGCAAAACGTAAATCTGATGGTTTAGAACTGGTTTTAAAAATCCAGTATCCGGGTGTGGCAGATGCAATCGATTCAGATATGAATCTATTCAAAAACATGCTCAAACTGACACGAATGGTTCCTCAAACCCGTGAATTTGATCAGTGGTTTGATGAAGTTCGTGAAATGATGCATCGTGAAGTAAATTATAAAATTGAAGCAGACACCACTCGCCGTTTTGCTGCACGCTTAAAAGAAGACCCACGCTATATCGTGCCGCAAATCATTGAAAGTTATTCAACACCTCAAGTACTGTGTATGACTTTTGAACGTGGTGTACCGATTAACAGCCCAGTAATGCTGTCACTTCCTCAAGAGCGCCGTAACGCCTTAGGTGAAGCATCACTTGAAATTGCCGTACGCGAAATTTTTGAATGGGGTGAAATGCAAACCGACCCTAACTTCGGAAACTATTTGGTGCGTTTGGGCAATGGTGCGGATGTACCAGATAAAATCGTACTCCTCGACTTTGGTGCGATCCGTCAGTTTGATGAGCATCTATTAGGCGTTGCGCGTAATTTGATTACCGCGGGTTACCATCACAGCTCTGAGCAAATGGTCAAAGCGATGACAGGTTATGAGTTCTTTGATGGTATTCCACAAAGTATTAAACCTGATATGGCTAAAGTCTTTTTGTTAGCGACAGAGGCATTTAGTAGCACTGAAAATAACCCAAACATCCCTGCTGGTGTTATGGACGAACAACAACGCTATGACTGGAAAAAAAGCCAATTACATAGCCGTGTGATGCAACAAGCGTCAAAATCGATGGCATCTCGCTATTTCTCAGTTCCACCTAAAGAGTTTATGTTTATTAGCCGTAAATTTATCGGTGCATATACCTTTATGACCGTCATTGAAGCAAAAACCAATGTTCGTCGTATGATTCAAAAATATCAATAATCATTCAATACAGACCTTAAAACTTGGCTGACTCAAATGTCAGCCAAGTCAATTTTAAAATAACAATACTTTTAAGCCTTTTTACTTTTCTATTCTTAATTAATTATTTAGCTATCGAATCCCACCTAATCTCGCCGTTTATCTTTGACAATCATGCATGTCATTTATGACATGGTTTTTCTATCTTTGGCATGTCAGCATTAAATAAGAACAACGCAAATGGAAAACAACAATGACCAATATGGTAAACAAGGCACAAGGATTTGGACTCTCACTTTTAACTAAAATTGCCGGAAGTGATGTACTCGATCAGTTTAAACTGCGCAAATTTGTTGAAAAATCTTTGTATCAAAGCTCAAAAGCTGGTTTTAAAACCCTGAGCCAGACGCAAAAAGTATTTCAGACCAACAAAGATGTGCATAAGCAACGTTTGCCTAATCAACAAAAATCATTATTTGATTTAAACCTGACTGAAGAACAACAAATGACTGCTGATGCGATGCAGCAGTTTGCCACAGAAGTCTTGTATCCACTTGCTCATCAAGCCGATCAAGAGGAAAGATTTCCTGAAGCGTTATGGCAACATATCCAAGATCTAGGTCTAAATTATTATGCCTTACCTGAAGATTTGGGTGGCGTCGCGGCAGAAAAAAATATCATTAGCAATATCTTAATTGCTGAACAATTGGCTGAAGGTGACTTTAGTTTAACAGCAGGTTTACTGTCGACGTTTAGCTGTATCAACGCCATTACCCAATGGGGTTCCGAATCTGTTCAAGCAACCTACTTAGCGGCATTTGCAGATGATTCAGCCCTACGTGCAAGCTTTGCGGTTCAAGAGGCAACAGCGGCATTTAATCCCTATCAACTTAAAACTCACGCGATTGCTGATGGCCAGCAGTATAAAATCAGTGGGGAGAAAACCTTAGTCCTTCTAGGCGAACAGGCAGATGTGCTGTTAGTGAGTGCCATGCTCAATGGACAGCCTGAAGTTTTTATTGTGCAACGCGACCAGAGCATTAGCGCAAAAAAAACACCTGCTATGGGTTTGAAAGCCACTGAAACGGTAACTTTAAAATTTGATCAGACCCCTGCCCAACGCTTAGGCGATCAAGATTTCAACTACACCTCATTTATCGATCTTGGCAACTTAATGTGGTGTGCCATGGCTGTTGGCACCGCAACTGCAGTCAAAAAATATTGCATTCAATATGCAAACGAACGTACAGCTTTTGGAGAGCCAATTTCGCACCGTCAAAGTGTGGCATTTATGATTGCAGATATGGCAATCGAAATTGATGCCATGCATATGCTCATCCTAAACGCAGCAAGTCTAGCCGAAGCCGGCAAGCCATTTCATCGTGAAGCCTATTTAGCCCTCGTGCTATGTGCTGAAAAATCGATGAAAATTGGGACCGATGGCGTGCAAATATTAGGTGGTCATGGCTTTACCAAAGAACATCCCGTAGAACGTTGGTATCGAGACTTACGTGCCACAGCGATTCTTCAATCTGGCTTACATGCATAATTCAGCAAAATAAAAACAAGGAAATGTCCATGAACTTACAAAATCCGAAAAAATTTAAATTGCTGATCGACCAAGCCCATGAAGTCGCTTTAAATGTTCTACGCCCTATTTCACGTAAATATGACAAAGCCGAACACGCCTATCCAAAAGAATTAGACATGTTATCTTCCCTCGTTGACGGTATGAATGATGGCGGTGATGGCATGAATGCAGGTGCCGCCGTCAATAAACGTGGCGACACAGACACTGGTAATAAAAACGGTGTCAATATGTCAACAGCCCTCAGTATCATCGAAATGTGCTATGGAGATACAGGCCTGTTGCTCAGTATGCCTCGTCAAGGGCTTGGAAACTCGGCTATTGCAGCAGTAGCCAATGATGAACAACTAGAACGCTTAAAAGGGACTTGGGCCGCTATGGCTATTACAGAACCCAATTGCGGCTCTGATTCAGCAGCTATTCGGACAACAGCGACGAAAGATGGTGATGAATACATACTCAATGGTGAAAAAATCTTTGTCACCTCGGGCGAACGTGCTGATTCTGTGGTGGTTTGGGCAACGCTAGATAAAAAATTAGGCCGTGCAGCGATAAAATCCTTTGTTGTTGAAAAAGGTACGCTGGGCATGACTGTAGAACGCTTAGAACATAAATTGGGTATTAAAGCTTCTGATACTGCTGCCATTAGTTTTGTAGATTGTCGTGTCCCTGCTGCAAACTTATTAGGCAATGCTGAAATTGATGTAGCAAAGGGTTTTGCTGGGGTTATGGAAACTTTTGATAATACTCGCCCGCTCGTTGCCGCGATGGCTGTTGGCTGTGCAAAAGCATCTTTAGAGCGAATTAAAGAAATCTTTAAAGATGAATTAGATGAGCAGTATTCAACACCGATCTTACAAAGCTCGAATATTGCTGCACAAATCTACCGTATGGAAGCAGACTGGGAAGCAGCACGTCTACTCATGCTCAAAGCCGCATGGATGGCCGACAACAAAAAACCTAACTCACGTGAAGCATCCATCGCTAAAGCAAAAGCAGGCCGTGTAGGTAATGAAATCACGTTAAAGTGTGTAGAGCTCGCAGCGGCTGTCGGTTATAACGAAGATGAATTATTGGAAAAATGGGCACGTGATTCAAAAATCCTCGATATATTTGAAGGCACACAGCAAATTCAACAATTAATCGTTGCACGTCGTGAACTGGGTAAAAGTTCAAGCGAATTAAAATAATTTTTTGCTTGAGTAGCTTTAAACTTAGAGATGGATTTTTTTATAGGATCAGTTTATAAACGATCCATCTTTTTGTTTTTCGATCATTATGTTTCAAATCCGACCACTTCAAATTGAAGATAATGCAAGCATTGCCAATGTCATTCGCACAGTTTCCAAAGAATTTGGATTAGCACCTGAATCAGGATTTGCCGTTGCAGATCCAATTTTAGATGATTTATATCACGTTTATGCGCAAGCAAATGCACAATATTGGGTTATTGAAAATCAACACGGTACAATTTTAGGTGGTGGCGGCCTTTCTCCTTTAGTTGGAGACTCAAGCATTTTAGAAATCCAAAAAATGTATTTTATGCCTGAATTACGTGGTCATGGCTTAGCCAAAGATATTTTAGAACTTTGTTTTCAATTCGCCAAAGATCATAATTTTAAAGCATGTTATTTAGAAACTACACATACACTTGGGCAAGCGGTGAAACTCTATGAAAAAGTAGGATTTGAACACTTACAAGCTCCCAAGGGCAATACAGGTCATAGCCAAGCATGCGAAATTTGGATGCTTAAAACGCTTTAAATAAAATTAGATTCTACAAATTTCACTGGAAAGATTTACAGCTTTATCAAATACAGTTATTTGATGAATGGATATTCTAGTTTTTTATAACTAAAGTTCTCGGGATTTGAATGTTCCCATAATCTTAATAAGTACCATGTTAAGAGAGAAATACTGATTCAATTAACACGATCTTTTTCTCTCTTCACTTAAAAAATCATGTAATTTGAGTACATTTCCATCAATTCTTACAATTTCACTGTACAGAGCATCTTAAGAAAATATTGACCTCTAAGTCTCCAGTTCATAATATCGCTTTAGAAATTACACTTAGCCATGATTATTTTAAAGTGAATATAAATGCAGAATGTACTGAATAAAACTCGCCTTTCAACTCGTCTTTCGTCGCTCCTAAGCGCTCACAGCTTAAAGTTTTCAACTGTTATTATATCTGTAACCCTGATTTCTGGATGTTCATCACTAGGTGGTGGCTCTGTAGAAAAACGTGCAGTTAAACTTTCATCAGGGATCCAAAAGGCCTATTCAGTCAATCCTGAAACTGCAAATCGAGTGTCACCCTACATTGTGCAAACTGCCGATCAATACAACTTAGATCCTTTACTACTGGCTGCCGTTATTCGCCAAGAATCAACTTTCCGCCCTTATGTCAGTTCTCCTGCAGGTGCAGTCGGTTTAACTCAGGTGATGCCACGTTATTGGCAAGCAACATGCCCTGGGGATTTATATGACGAATTAACCAATATTAATTGTGGGTCATTTATTTTAACTAAATATAAAAATGCGGCAGGTAGTATTCCAAAAGCTTTAGCCTACTATAATGTCGGACCTACTGCTTATAACACCAATCGAAAAATGAAAAAACAAGGCAAACGTTATGCAAAACAAGTTAAAGAACATCAAAATAATTTAAAAAGTTCCTTATAATTTCTAAAAATTTAATCTTTTATTTAACCATATAGACCTAACTAAGCTTAAGAGGATAAATTTTGTTAGGTCTAATCTCTTCAATTATTTCATAGATTGACGCATTTTATCTTCATCAAAATATTGCGCAAATGATGCAATACGTTTTTCAACAATTGGATTTTTCATCAGATTTTCAGCTGCACGATTTCCCAATAGTTCAAATGCTTTACCTAGAGCATTTGTTCCTTCATTTTCTGTAACAGCTTTGATTTCAGCATTACAACGTTTAGTAAATAAATCTTGAAATAGAATAGCCATATTTTTATCAATTTTTTGTATCTCAACTGGCGTTACTTTACTATATTTAGAAATTTCTGGATGTGCTGAAAATGCCAAATAAATCCAAGCTGTTAAGTTCTGACTCTCTTTTGCTGAAATTTTATTTACCAAACATTCACTTAGTTTACCCTGATACACACCGGCTGTAGTATTGAAAGAAACAAATGCAAATAAAACTGTAGCTAATAATTTTTTTAAAAACATCTTAAATACCCTATATATTATTAAAGAGACAAACGATTTTATTATATTGATTTATTACACATTTTCATTAGCAAAACATTTTAAATGATATAAAAGAGTTCTAGACGAGTTTATTGTTGATCGGCCTTATTCTTTTTAAATATCTATCATTTCCCTGTTTTTTCTTCTGCTTTTCTTATTATTTTTTTCTTCCCTTTTTCCCCACATAAAAAAACACCCCCTGACATATCAGGGGGTGTTTCGAATAATGAGCTGGCGATGACTTACTCTCACATGGGTAACCCCACACTACCATCAGCGCTAAGAGGTTTCACTTCTGAGTTCGGGAAGGGATCAGGTGGTTCACTCTTGCTATTGTCGCCAGCACAACTGTTATGGATACTTGCTTAGTCTAATCTCAGAGCAGTGCTCTTCGTGCTAAGTTTTCTACCAAATGAGTTATTAACAGGTATATTTGAGTTGATTTTAACATAAAGCATAGCTTTATGTCTTGCGCTCGAACAAACATAATTAATGTTTGTTTATTCCTCGCTCATGTATCTAGCTTTTCAACTAAATCAAGTTTGATTGATTATATGTGAATCAATTGATGCTTTACATACAACTGTTTGGGTGTTGTATAGTCAAGCCTCACGAGCAATTAGTATTGGTCAGCTTCATGCGTCACCGCACTTCCACATCCAACCTATCAACGTCGTAGTCTTCAACGGCTCTTTAGTGGACATAA
>NZ_VOYF01000009.1:0-147001 GCF_013420775.1 Acinetobacter sp. YH01010
ACTCTTCAGTTTAATACTTTGTAGCACCTTAAAGGGTGCCAATCTTGGCTCATCAATTACTGACAAAAATTTGCTCAAATAAACTTCGAGTAATTTCTACCATCAATCAATGAAAATAATTTCGATCGATCAATCAGTAAAAATCCACACAAGTTGTTCTTCATAATCTCTTAATGATCTTCTTGTTGGTTCGTCACCAGCAAGCTAGGTCGGCTATATTACTCTTTATTTCTAAAGAGTCAACCGGTAATTCAAATTATTTTTAAACTTTCTTTCTAAAACCTAACTTAATCAATTCAACCAAGTCATTGTTTTATCAGAAGTTTTAATCTTCATCACCGCCGATGGATGTGCATTCTACAGCATTTCACATCCGTTGCAACACCCTTTTCCATTTATTTTTAATTTTTCATTACGTTTGTTTATTTATTCTACTAAATCAGTGTGTTTTACTTAAAAAAGTGTTTTTAGCGTACAGAAAGCATGCAATACGCCACAGGCACCCATATGATAAACATTAAAATTGGCATAACACCGTGCACTTCTTCAGGTTTTCTATACAACCATTGAATAAATGGAATGGCGATACCAAATAATGTCGCCATCAATAGCACATCAACGAATCCACCTTTCAGCAGTTGCCACATCAAGACTGGCACACTCATCATTAAGCCAATTATCAATAAAACACAGTATTCGTATTTTCTGAGCTGCCATAGTGTGAATCCTTGAATGATCCAGAATCGCTCTGCATATTCAAAATTTGATTTTAAGTCCATTTTTATCACGCCTAGATTGAATAAACTCAGTGCAATATAGATGGCACACATCAATTGGAATAATTGTGAAGCAGTGAAATCAAGGCTCATGATGTTCCAAGTATCCGCCTGCGTGGCGAACCAATACAAAATCACAACCGCTGTAACCGAAATACCGATACTGACAATACGGTGGGTTAGAAATCTTTTATGAAATGCCTGACGAATAATGAGTTTATTTTGATTGAGCCAGAGTGGGCTATATTTCTGTATCACAAATACGCTAGGTACTTGCAGCTTTATTGGTTTTGATTTCCTACCGAGCAGCCAGAATTTTATTGCCGCCATACAGATGAAAGTAGATAACAACACCGCAACGAGTTGAGCTTCCAATATCGCTAGGCTCAAAATGGGCAAATATGTCAAAAGGCAGACTAAGCCGAAATATTGATTCTGTTGTAAAAACAGGATTTGTATGATTAATAAATTAAAGATCCAAAGAAGCATCAATACACTAATACCAATGGAAGCCAAAAGTTCATACTCAACCCAAACATATAGAAGCGCTAAAACAAATGGCAGTATCAAAAAAAAGCTTAAACTGCCTAAAAATTTGATTTCCACTGCAAAGCGACTTTTGAGTGTGATGGGCAATAGCGCTAGATAGCGATACCCTTCTCCACCGCTCAAAGCTTTACGCTGTATTGAACACCAAAATACATTTAAGGCAAGAAAGCCAGTCCAAAGAAACAAATTCGTGATTAATGATTTGCAATAAACCAAATCAATAATGGGCTGTACTAATGATAAGAGCAGTCCGAATAGCATTGGCCCGAGAATTAATGTGACTAAAATAAGTAAATGCTTTTGCCGTGCAACAGCGTCTGCTGTGGTTTTGACATAAAATGTCCATCGGTATTTCAAAAGCGTTTTTATAATTATTCGCTGCCCAACATGTCTTTGTTTATTCATGCCGCCTGCTCATTGGACTTTAGCCGATCTAGCTCGATGATTTTTGCTGCAAGACTGTCTCTAAATACATGATCATGACAAGACAATAGAATCAATTTCGATTGGCTTTGCTGTAAAAGTATGCTTGTTAATTCAGCCAAGGCATTTTGATCTAAGCCATTGCTCGGTTCATCCAAAATCAGTAATGGTGCCGTGGTCATTAAGGCTGCGACCAATAAAAACTTTTTGGTAGTACCAAAAGACATTTCAGCAAACGGCGTGGCTAAATAGTTTTCTAATTTAAATTTTTCAATGAAGATTTGATACTGCTCATGCGCTATCCCTCGAATATCACACATTAAATTCAAAAACTCCTGCCCTTGTAAAAAATCATAAATAGGGCTTTTATCTGGCACATAGGCCACAAGTTTCTTGTATTCATTGTTATGAGGGGCATATGGCTGATCATTAATCAAAATATTGCCTGCATCAAAATCCAACATCCCAGCAATCATCGCAAGTAAGGTGGACTTCCCTACTCCATTCTCAGCAACAACAGCGACAATTCCGAATTCGCTTAACTCTAAATTTAAATTTGAAAATATACATTTTCCCGCAAAAGATTTGGACAATTGCTGCAAGCTCAAAGAAACCATCATGATGTTCCTGATTTATTATCTTAAGTTATTGATTTATTATTAACCTATCTTCACATATCTTGGATCAGAATTAAATAGATTCTTTAATAGACAAATTTATTTTTTCAGTGTTATACACTATCTAAATACGCCAAAATCATCTTCGACAATTCAATTTTAAGCTGTTGTTCTGTAATTAAAAAATTATTATTGCTTACGTATCGCATCATGGTAAATAAAGTACTGTTAATGATCACAAAAGAACGATGTTTCAGCGTTTCAAAGTTCCAATGTGAATAATAGCGATTAAATAAATACATCCCAACTTCAAAAAAAATGCTTTTCCAAAACCTGAGAGGCATCTGAATGACTGTATTGATGCCAATGTTTTAAGATCTCAATGAAGAAGCCACGATCAGCTTTCAACATATCAAAGCCAAACTGAATACAAAGTGGGATCACCTCATAAATACTGTGCTGCTCTTGCTCCACGACTATATTTTTTAGTGCTAACCCCAATTGTTCTGATTTTCTGAGCAATAACTCTTCTACGATTTGTTCTTTATTTTCAAAATATTGATAAATCGATCCAACGCTCACACCAGATTTTTCCGCAATTTTGGGCGTCGTCAGCTCCAGTAAACCTTGTTCTGCAATACACAACTGCGCTGCTTGCAAAATGCTTTCCACGATCATTTTCGCGCGTTGTTGTTGTGGTCTTTTTCTCATTCTATTGCTCTCCAATGCGATAGTGTTATGCGAATTGAATGCGAATTGAATGCGAATAAATATTCATATTAGTGTGGTATGCAACAATAACATTGAAGATCAAAACATGACCACTCACTTCAATACCCGACTGGCTTCATTTCAGGCCACGCAGCAATCTAATCTACTGAGTTTTCTGTTGTCTCATTTGACGGGTCAGGCTGCACAGCCAAATTACGCTCAATATCTTGCCCTCAATAAAGCCTTGCAATGTGGTGATCCACAGATGGAAAAAGTGCTCACGTGGATGATGCAGAACCCTAAGCAGCATCGTGAATATTTTGAAATCGCTTTATTTAAAGGTGTAGAGCAACTTCCCTTTTCTATTCCCGAACTCTAACATTTTTTTAAGCATGTTGAACAAACACCGCCGTGGGTAGAGCCAGAAAAAATACAGCAAGCCCTTGAGTTCACCCATCGACTCGGGATTAACAATGGCTTTATTTTGCGAGACCTTTCACTCATGGTCGGTTATCTCTTCCCCGGTTTCAATCAGCCACTCATGCTGACCGGTGCTTTAAATAAACAAGCCGGTACACGTCTAGCTGAAACCACTAAATGGTGGGTAGATATCACTGAAGAACGAGGACTCGAACGTTTGCATGCAGGATTTACATCGACGATTTATGTGCGTTTTATTCATGCTTTGGTACGGCATCAACTCCAAAAAGGCAAAGACTGGGATTTTGCAACGTGGGGGGTACCGATGAATCAATTTGACTTGGCGATGACCAATCTTGCCTTTAGCAGTGTGGTACTTTTGGGCATTCGCGCTTTAGGAATTTTTCCGTCAAAACAAGAAACTGAAAGCTTTTTGCATTTTTGGCGCTATGTCGGCTGGTTGATGGGTATTGATGAAAAATGGTTAATTGCAAAAGAATCTGACGGTTGGAAACTGCTGTATTGGATGCAATTTGTACACCCCCAATCCGATGCAAGCAGCATGGCTCTCGGTGCCAGTCTTTCTAAAGAACCTTTTGAAAGACAGTACAAATACCTCCGACCGCTTCAGCAAAAACTGGCTTATCGACAACATCTGGAGCTGACACAATTTTTTATTGGCAAAAAACGCATGCATAAATTAGGGCTCAAACCCCAGTCCGCCGCATGGTTTGCCTATTATTTATTGGCTAGAAATCTCGTCCTGTATTCAGGTGCTAAGCATGTCCCGAGTTTAAATCAAAAATTACAGCAAAAAGGCCGTGCGATTCAAAAACTCGGTTTAGCACTGTATCAAAGTAAGGCCAAACAACTGGCAAGTATGCACCAATAAAAAAAGCAGAGCGATCGCTCTGCTTTTTGGATGACAAATGTCCGGACTTAGAACTTCATCGAAATACGTGCCCAATAATTGCGACCAATATTATTAAACTGTTGATCGGTCGCTAAACCTGTCCCTGCATCACCCAGTTTATTTAGATGTTCGGTATAGGTTTTATTCAGGAGATTATCTACACCCACAGATACATCTACACCCTCATCAATATGATAAGTACCATTTAAAGACAGTGTGCCAAAACCTGCACTTTCTTTCAGGTCATAACCCACGATATTGCCTTGGTACGCACTGATACGATTTTGCCCATCAACCACACGCCAAAATGCTCCCAAAGTATAATTATCTTGGATATAACGTAAGTTGATACGTGCTTCTAAAGGTGAGATTTGCGGTAATGGCTTGCCATCTGTGGTGTTTTTACCCCACGCATACATTGCGCTAACATCGGCTTGAATATGATCGCTAAATTGATAGCCAATCCCCGCTTCAGCTCCCGCAATGGTAGCATCGACATTTTTCGCACCCGCGCTAAAGGTTGAACCATGATCATGCTCACCTGTATTTGGATGATCGTGATAACTCATCAAAATAAAGTCCTGAATCAGCCCCGCATAGGCAGACGCCCATGAACTGAATGCGCCATGTTCATGTTGATAGCCCACATCTAACTGCAAGGTTTTTTCAGGCTCAACGCCATTAAAGGTGTTTGTTGTGCCTGCATTGCCATGTTTAGGACTAAATAATTCCCAATAATCTGGCATGCGTTCCACATAGCCTAGACCGATATAGGTTTTACCATTGTCATGTTCAGGGTGTTTATTTTCAAAACGAATAAAAGCACTTGGCAATGTTTCATTCAGCTCCGTGTTATAGCCACTCGCTTTCGAAGCGGCACGCTCATCTTTCACTTGCACTTGATCGAAACGAAGTCCGGAAACCAATTTATTGTTTTCACTCAATTGATAACTGACTTCTCCAAAACCTCCGTATGACTGAAACTTCATATCGGGTTCACGTGCTTTGTCTTTATAGCTATTGCGCATCCCTTTGCGAATGCTATGTTCATTGTTCTGTGTGTCAATGCCTGTGACAAAGTCAATCTTATCCCATTCATGTGTCACAGCCATACGTGCATTTAATGTTCTGCGAGCAACATTCGATGCCATTGGCATATTCATCATGCCACTTGGTTGAAACTCACGTAAGCTGAAGTTATCCATGACATGATCATTAAAACTATAGTTGACCTGTGCTTCGATTTTTTTAATCACCTCTGTGACATTTTTTTTCTCGACACGAAGGCCTAAGCTTTCACGGGCAAATTGCGAACCATCCATTGAACGGCCTGCGTATACCGCCTCACCATCGGCTTTACCTCCAGTAAGTTCTACCCATGTATCTTCGTTTGGCGTCCAACCAAGAGCCAAATCTGTATTCCACCGCTCCCAGTCTGACGGCACAGTATTGCCATCTCCATCTTGGTAACTGTCTGCAACTGAACGGCTGGCATTTAGACGGACATATTTATGTTCATCGCCCACAGCCGCCTCGACATTGTGATCTAAACGACCATAAGAACCGATCATCACACTGGCTTGACCACGGTAGTTTTTATCAGCATCGAACTGTTCAGGTTTGCGTTCAAACAAGACTGTTGCAGCAGAACCTGTATTGGCATATTGAACCGTTTGAGGTCCTTTAATCACTGAAATTCGGTCATAACTTTCAGGGGAAATATAAGACGTTGGTGCATCCATACGACTCGGACACGCCCCTAGATTTTCTGTGCCATCGGTCAAAATTTTAATGCGTGAACCAAACATGCCACGGAAGGTTGGATCTGCATTGGTTCCCCCATTTTTAATAGCACTAAAACCTACAATACTTTTTAAATAATCGGCCCCATCACTGGCAGGTATCGGTTGAATCGGCTGTTTGGGATTGGCACGAACAATCAGGCCATTGGCATCATTCCCCTGATGTGATGTCACCACAATCGGTGCCAAAGTCTGTACCGCATTGGTTTCCGTCATCTCTACGGACATCTCGTCAGCCATCACAGAAGTTGAATAGCAGGCAACACAAATTGCAGCCGCAAGAGGCTGTAGAAAAAATTTAGGCTGAGCCATGTTTATCTCACAAAATACATAAATAAAGGCGTACCTGAGTCCTCAACGACCCAAGTTAAAAAAAACGTCGGATTTATGCAGCGAGTGGTGGGGCTCGACCTTGCGGAAGTAAAAAGAGTTGTTGAAGAACAAACCAGACATGCTTGAAAGCTTTTTGAAAAGCAATTAAACGAACTTGAATTCGATCAAGCACTTCTTTTACATCAAGTTCAGGAGGCAAAACCAAATTGCCATAGACCGTACAATACTGACATTGATGACTGGCATCATGTTCATGGGCAGTATGATCGACTTGAACCTGCTCTGCGTGAGCGGAAGAGGAATGGTGTGAATGTGCGGTATGTTCAGCATGAACATTGGGAAGTAAAAGTGCACGCGTAATGGTTTCGCAGACCGGAGCAACTTGATATTGCTTGGGCAACAATGGCTGTAAAAAAACAGCAATCTGCAAAAAAACGGCTGCAAAGGACAGCAGCACTCCACTACGAAACAATACAAGCAAACCCTAACATTTGTCTGACCCAAGTATAACAAAGCCCAATCGAAATTAGGCTTGTCTCAGGTATTTTTTAACCGCGATCAATTAACGTTTAACTGCGACTTTATCTTTTTGACGTTGGCGAACCAATTTTTCCACTTTGTCACGTGCACGTTGACGTTTCAAAGGCGATAGATAGTCGACGAATAACTTACCATTTAAGTGATCCATTTCATGTTGGATACAAACTGCGAGAAGTCCGTCCGCTTCCACTTCAAATGATTGACCTTCAAGGTTAATTGCCTGAATTTTTACACGTGACGGGCGCTCAACTTTATCGTATATTTGAGGCACTGATAAACAGCCTTCTTCATAGGGCTGCGTCTCTTGCGTCAATGGCGTAATTTTGGGGTTAATAAACACCATGGGTTGATCTTTTTCTTCAGATAAATCCATGACTATCAGCTGAATATGGTGATCTACCTGTGTTGCTGCCAGGCCAATTCCCGGTGCTTCATACATAGTTTCAAACATGTCGGCTGCTAACTGACGAATTTCATCAGTAACTTCTTCGACTGGTTTTGCAATGGTACGAAGACGGGGATCGGGGAAACTTAAAATAGGTAATAAGGCCATACGACGTCCTCACTTATGCCATTGATCAAAAAACAAAATGAAGGAATGCTTCATCAAAAAATTGTGTGTAATATCGTTATTATAACGCAGTTACATACATAATTTTAGGAATTATGATAATGAAAAAGGTTTTGAAGGGCATGCCAACTTTTAGTGCCTTGGGGTTTAAAAAACAATTATTGGCGCTTACAGTCTGTGTAAGTGTGGGGATGGGAATGGTCAGTGTTGCAGAAGCTGCCCCTGCTCGTAACGTCAATCCACCATCATTGAAGGCAGGTGCGCCTCAAGTTTATGTGGTGAAAAAAGGCGATACGTTGTGGGATATTTCCAAGCGCTTCTTAAAAAATCCTGTGCGCTGGCCTGAAATCTGGGCGAGCAATAAACACGTGAAAAATCCGCACTGGATTTTCCCAGGTGACCGCCTACTCATGTGTACCTACAATGGCCGCCCAATCATCGGTAAAGATGAGGGTGATGGCTGTGAAGGTATTATTCGTCGCTATACAGGTGGCACTAAACTTCAACCACAAGTTCGTGTTGAATCCCTCAACAGTGCGATTCCGGTTATTCCATTGGAATATATTAAGCAATGGCTTGAGCGCAGCATGATTGTTGCCGCTGATTCTGTTGAAGGCACACCTTACATTTTAGGTACAGCTGATCAACGTGTATTGGCAGCCAAAGGCCAAACAGTTTATGCACGCGGCCAAGGCATGCAAGTCGGTCAACGATATGCTGTTTACCGTGAAGGCGAACCGTACATCTTTACCGATGCAAACGGCAAAAAATACAACGCAGGTTTAGAACTGACTCAAGTCGCTTCAGGTGTTGCCGTTCGTGGTGAAAATGACATTACCACTTTAGAACTGACCGATACTTATAATGCCGAAGTTCGTCGTGGCGATCGTGTTCTTCCTGAATATGACCCAATGCTGCCAACGCTGTTCTATCCAACCAATGCTGAAAATGTCACTGCTGGCGGTAGTATTGTTCGTGTCATGGGCTCGATTGGTACTGCAGCGGTTCACAGTGTTGTGACGATCGACCGTGGTAGCTTGCAAGGCGTTCAATCTGGTCAAGTCTTTAGCGTGAACCAAAAAGGTGAAATCGTGACTGATCCGAAAACCAAAGAACGTGTTCAACTTCCAGGACAACGTATTGGCAACATCATGGTATTCAAAACGTTTGATAACTTAAGCTATGCTTATGTACTTGAGAGCGAATTACCAATCAAAGTGGGTGCAACGATTCAGCCACCACTGATGGATGACTAAGACCAAATCCATAAAAATGAGGCTGTATTCAGCCTCATTTTTTATTATCCAACAACGATATCACTAATAATTTTAACCCATAAAAAGAAGACATATTCAAAGGTCTCATTATGCTCAACTCATTGACTGACTTGCATTTAGATTACATTCGCCTGTGGTTTGTGGTGCAACACTCACTTCGTAGTTTCTATAAAATTCAGCAGCACTATCCTGCCCTACACTACGCCCTTAAGCCTAATCAAATCACCACATGGCAAAAATTAGGACTGCATAAAAATCATTTAAAGCGCTTTGAGGAATTTCACAGCCCAAGTGGACAGCTTAGCTTTGAAAAATGTCTCAAGGATATTGAACAATACAGTGACTTTGTACTGATTCCTGAAGACCTAAACTATCCACAACAGCTTTTACCTTATAGCGACAAGCCGCCGATTCTATTTGGGCAAGGTAATACCCAAGCCTTGATGCAACCCCAAATTGCGATTGTTGGTAGCCGCAAACCCAGTCCCCAAGGTCGACAAATTGCCTATGATTTTGCTTATTATCTGAGTGAGCAAGGGTTCTATATTAATAGCGGTTTAGCACAAGGAATTGATGAAGCGGCACATCGCGCTGCCATACAACACCACAGAACCATTGCCGTGATGGGTACAGGTTTAGATCAAACTTATCCGACCGCACATCAGCGTTTAAGACAAGAGATCATCCAACATGGTGGGACCGTAATCAGTGAGTTTCTTCCACACACTCCACCCCTGCAACACCATTTTCCACATCGAAATCGTATCGTCAGTGGGCTCAGCCTTGGTGTCATCGTGGCGGAAGCAGCGTTAAAAAGTGGTTCACTGATCACAGCTCAACGCGCTGCCGAACAAGGCAAATCTATTTTTGCCATCCCAGGCCATATTTATAGTGAGTCACATCAAGGTTGCCATCAACTCATACGCGAAGGTGCAATTTTGATTGATCATCCACAACAGGTCATTGAAGACTTGGCATTGGCTACACAATGGCAATCGCAGGCTGCCGAAACCTTAACAAACACCGAAATAGCGACACCCGAAACAGCAACACCGGACACCCCTCCACCCGAACCTATCCCAGAACATTTAATTGCGCTGTATCGGCAGCTTGATTGGGTCGGCCAAAGCCTTGATCAATTGTCCATTCAACTCAAAATTGATACCGCGACATTGACCAGTCAACTGATGGAATTAGAGTTAATGGGCTATGCCACACAACAAGCCGGACACTACTTACGTTGTCGAATGGGTAAATTAGGTTCACAATAGTCCTTTGTCGAATCAGATAAGGTCTATAGAAATGATTACCACCTCTGTTGCAGAAGCAGCTTCCTGTCTTAAAAAAGGTCAGGTTCTCGCATATCCTACAGAGGCTGTTTGGGGATTGGGCTGTGATCCCTACAATGAGCAAGCCTTTCTCGAAATTTTGCACTTAAAACAACGTCCCATTGAAAAAGGTGTGATTTTATTGGCGGCCAATGTCGCTCAAGTTGAACACCTGCTCCAAGGCTTAACAGAAGATATGCGTCAGCAGGTCATTGCGACATGGACCAACCGTAAACCCAATGAACGTGCAACTACATGGTTATTACCGGCTGGCGACCATATTCCAACATGGATTAAAGGCAATCATCCAAAAGTCGCAGTCCGTGTGACGACCCACTCTTTATGTGTGGCTTTATGCCAAGCTTTTAATGGCTTTATTGTGTCTACTAGTGCCAATCCTGCAGGATTAACTCCTGCACGGTCCTTACAAGAAGCCAATCAGTATTTTGCCAATGAACTAAATTACTTAAATGGTGATCTCGGCCTAAGCCAAGAACCAAGCAAAATTATTGATGCTGAAACAGGTGAAATCATCCGCGCATAAGCTCGGATGCCTGTCTATACCTGCCTTTTAGAAAATACAAACAAAAAAAAGCTCAGCCATATAGGGATGGCTGAGCATAAAAAAGGATGTGTATAAAATCACATCCAGAGGGTCTTGCAATCTCTGGGTAAATATCAAGTAATTATTAAGAATTACTTCCTCATTTACGATGAAAGTATTATGTAATATTTTTTTAAATTTAACAAATATATTTTTTATATAAATAAAACTACTGATAAGCACTTTATTTCTGATTTTATAACTACTTAGTCAAAATATGTATCTATTTTTGATTGATTTTTAAGACGAGAATTTGTTTTTTTAATTCAGTTTTACACTCAAAAATCCATTTTCAAAAGATTTGCTCTATAAAAAATAAGTTTGTTTGCTTGTTTTTTAATCAGCACTTCTCGTAAATTTTCAACTTTTTTACTAGATTTACTTACGCTGCGCCAAGATCACCCCAGTAATCGCCATCACTGTGCCAACAGTATGATAAATCATCCACTGCTCAGCCAACCAGAAATAAGCAATGATCGCGGTAAATACCGGCATCAAATTCATAAAAATACTGGTGCGATTCGGCCCGAGATGTTGCACAGCCAACATCCATACCAACGGTGCAATCAATGATGGAAAAATTGCCGCATAAAATACACTTGGCGCATTCGCAGGATTAATCGCGTCAATGCCTAAATACAACACGAATGGCAAGTGATATAAAACGGCAAAGAAAATTTGTACATATAAACTCAACAGTAGCGGAAGTTTCAATTGCCATTTTTTTAAAAACACCCCATAAAAGGCATAGAAAAACACTGCGAAGATCATGAGGATATCGCCGAAATGTCCGCCCATATTCAGTAATTGACTGAAATCTCCTTGCGCAATGACAAACAATAGCCCCGTAAATGAAATCGCACAGCCCAAGATGGCATAGCGATTAGGCACATCTTTCAGTATGAAAAATGCAACGGCAATCGTAAAAACAGGGATAAAGGCATTGATGATGCCCATATTGGTCGCCGTCGTATAATGCGCAGCGGTATAGCCCAAGCCTTGATATAACACCATGCCAAAAGCACTCAGCACAGCCAATTGCTGCCAATGCTGCCCGATAAGCTGTCTTTGCTGCCAAACGGTTTTGAGCATAAAGGGGGTTAGGATCAAAAATGCAATAAACCATCGATAAAAACTGATACTGACTGGTGAAATATAATCAGTTACATAGCGGGTGACGGTAATATTTAACGACCATATAAATACTGCGATCAGAGGCAAACAAATTGCAAATTTCGCCCAACGCGCTTGAAGCAACATGTCTGACTCCTCAATATATCGTGCAAAGATTGGTCTAGGTATTTTGAGTGATGTCTGTTTTAATTGAAATACATGATTTCAGACATTTATATTGTAGTTCAGACATCGACACCTAGGCATATATGACATCAGCACCGATTGAACAACAAATCGAGCTTTTTGAAGCGCACTACACCACATTAGATACGGTCTATCCGCACAGTTGTCTTTGGGGTGATTTTAATTTTTGTCTCGATGGTATTTTCGAATATGAGATACAAGGGCAACACCATCTCTCACCTGCCAGTTATGGGGTGTGGATTCCCCCACATACAGAACATTGCTCAGTCGCGATTGATGAGCAACCTATTCATTATGTGGCAATCCGACTGGCACCTGATCTCTGCATAAATTTCCCCAAGCAGACGGAAGTATTTAGCATCCAGCCTTTCTTTCGTTTGTTGGTGCAAGAAATTTTGGCCTTTCCTACAGAGCAACATACCACACCACCCTATCGACACCTACTACAGGTCTTATTCGACCAGTTAAAAACTGCACCCAAACATCAACATTATTTACCGCAAAGCCATGATGCGGTGTTAAAGCCGATCTTGGCGCAGCTTGCAGATGTAGATCATTTTAGTTTGAGCCTACAACGATGCTTATCCAATGTCGGTTTGAGTGGGCGTCAGTTACTGCGGCTGAGTCAGAACGAACTGCAAATGAGTCTTTCTGAATGGCGAAACCGTGCAAAAATTATTTATGCCATTCAACAACTCCGTGCTGGTCAGTCTATTAAAGCTCTCAGCTATGAATTGGGCTATCAACACAGCTCAAGCTTTATTGAGTTTTTTAAACGCTATACAGGAAAAACCCCAAACCAACACCGTGCCACTAGTTAAATGCCAAGCACTCAAGCAAGCCTCAGCTCGAATTCTGCAAACTACTACAAAAATTATGCGAAAATCCTATCGATAAAAGCTTGCTGTTCACCAGATTTCCCTTTAAAACAAGGATGAAAGGCACAACTTCAATTAGGAACGAATATGTCAGCTTCAGTTTACGATATCCCGGTAAAAACCATCCAAGGTGATGACACCACACTCAATCAATACCAAGGCAAGGTTTTATTATTGGTCAATGTGGCCTCTAAATGTGGGCTAACACCGCAATATGAAGGCCTAGAAAAACTCTATACAGAGAAGAAATCACAAGGTTTTGAAGTCTTAGGTTTTCCTGCCAATAACTTTTTAGAACAAGAACCTGGTTCTGAAGCTGAAATTCAAGAATTTTGCTCAATCAACTACAAGGTTGATTTCCCACTTTTTGCAAAAATTTCTGTGGCAGGCGCGGATAAACACCCACTTTATCAAACCTTAACCCAAGCCATCCCTGAACGCATTGGTGAAGGCCCATGGTGGGATGATTTAGTTGAATACGGTTTAACTCCAAATCCTAAGCCTGAAGTTTTATGGAATTTTGAAAAATTCCTCGTGAATAAACAAGGCGACGTTGTGGCACGATTTGCACCTGACATCAAGGCAGATGATGCTCGTATTGTCGATGCCATTAACGCTGAATTAGCCAAATAATTCGACAATATCTCAATCTCTCAGTTAAGATTATTGTGATTTTAACTGAGATTAATCATTTTAAATTATCACAATAATATTTAATAATTATCACATATTGATAATTTACACATTTCACCCATTGTTTTAATATTTCATATACACATTGTTCAAAGCTTCCCTGTAAATACTCATTATGATGAGTCTTATCAATTCACATCCAGCAGTAAACAGGTGAACTTAAAATACATTAATGAAAGCTATCGTTTTATCTATTTTTTGACAGCACGTGTATCTGCGCTAACAATAGATGCACGGCAAAATACTCAAAAGGCGAAAACCCAACAGCACACTAAACAATACACACGGGGTAAAAACCAAAGCCAGAACAAGAAAAAAGCGGTAAATCCATCACATACCTGGCGTTCTGGACGAAAAGTATCTTCTGAATACCGTGGTCATCGCTACAAAGGTGACCACAACAAATATAAAAAATTGTCTAAATCAGGCAAAAACCAACAATGGATTAAAGTGAATAGTGACTACATTTTAATGAATGCTGTCAGCCACGCCATGATCAAAATCATTGCGGGTTAAACCCACCAAAACATCAAAAGAGGGCAAATGCCCTCTTTTTTTTGTTCAAGCGATTATTTTGTTATTGCTTTGCAACAATCTATTTTTAATCCACATTCTGCCCCTATATTCAAAGCATAGACTTAACACATAGTGATGATTGAATGAAAAAGCTTGTGCAGAATGCCCTTCTCCCTTTTGCCATTTTTAGTGGTGTTTTGGTGCTGATTGGCTGTGAACCTGCCACAGCACCGCAACAGGAACAAGAAATCGCAGCAGAAAATGATCGCCCTGCAACAACATCAACAAACGAAGATCAATCTGCGACACAAAGTCAGGCGACAGATCAAAGCCAATTAAAAAGCGGCAATATGTTTTATATCGTTCGCGATGTTGCGGATATGCAACTTAAAGCCGGCAATTATGTTGAACAACTCAAACAAACGCAGGTCGATTTAGAAGCCGCAGTCAGCAACCAAGATCATCTCCAATTGCAAAAAGCGGCAACCCAGCTACAACAGCAGCTCAAAGGTTTCAATCAAGCTTTGAATGATTTAAATCTAAAAAGCACTGAAATTAATGATATTCGCAGCAATTTACAGGCAGCGAATCAGCAAGTATTGGCCTCACCTTTTCTCAATGGACAAGTCGATTTAAGCAAAGTTGATTTTCAGAAAATTCAAAATCAAATGGGCAATATTCAAGCTGAAATGCTGAAATTGGCAAGTATGTTGATCCAAGATCAAGTAGGCAAAAGCTCATCTACCGCACCCTCTGAAACTGAATAAATAGCGAAATCTAGCATTTCCATTGCATTCCACCTGTTGTAAATCAAAAAAGCGTTAGACCTTGAGCTAACGCTTTTTTCTTACAGTTCCGCTATAGAACACGACTGTTTTTCCTTTTAGATTAATGCTTAATAATAAAGCCAATGATGGAACAGTTATGTCAAACGCTGTGATTTATAACATTACACCCATTACCTTTCGTTTAGATTTAAAAGATCCTTTCTTATTTACTGCTCATCATATCGATCATTTTCCTGCTGCAAATGCAGACATGGGGCCAAAAACAGCCGCAGAGAAAGATGAATTCAATATGTACTATGGCGATGTGGTTCCAGGTTTCCCAGAGCATCCATACACTGGCTTTGAAACCATTACCTTGGTTGAACAAGGCTATGTCGATCACTTTGACTCATTAGGCAATGGCGGACGCTATGCTGCTGGCGATGTGCAATGGCTATCTACAGGCAATGGCGTTGAACATTGTGAAATGTTCCCCCTACTGCATGAAGATAAAGCCAATCCTTTTGAACTTTTCCAAATTTGGTTTAATTCATCAGCTGAACAGAAAACCCATGATGCTGACTATAAAATGTTTTGGCGTGAAGATATTCCTCACGTCTTTGAAACGGATAGTGAAGGAAAAAAATCGGATATTCGCGTGATTTCAGGGCAGTTCAAATCCACCGATGCCATTTCCCGACCGCCACACTCATGGGCGGCTGCCGCAGAAAATAAGGTCAACATTTATTTAATCACCATGCAAGCAGGCGCAAAGTTGGTGATTCCCGCAACAACAAGTAGCTCCAACCGTTTTGCTTATTTCTATCAAGGCAATACATTAGAAATAGAAGGTCAAACCATTCAGATGAAGCATTTGGTTGAACTCCAATCAGATGCCTACGTCCATCTCAAAGCAGGTGGATTAGAAGCACGGATTCTGTGGTTAGAAGGTGAACCGATTAATGAACCCGTGGCGATGCGCGGTCCATTTGTGCTCAATACCACGGAAGAACTCGATGCGGCTTTTAAACGCTATCGTGAAACTCATTTTGGAGATTGGTCTTGGCCAACACCCGCACCGGTCTTCAAACGTGATCAGGCTCGATTTGCCAGTTATGAAGGCGGTCAACGTGTAGAGCACCCAGAGCAGGAAAACTCACAAGCGTCTTAAAGTTCAATTAGTTGGATTGAGCAAATTCAAAAGTATTACAGTTTTTATCTTGTCCAAGTGCGCGCTGAACATCTTGTTTAAAACGTGCTTGGGCAAAGGTATATTGCTTCGGTAAAAATAAGGTAATACGTGTCGTCTGTGGATCTAAACTTTCGACCAACATTTTATGCAAATACGCCCCATTCTCAGTTCGTGCCATCAATGTCCCCTGCTCCAAATGCTCTTCTAAACGATTATCGGTATAGACGTAGCGATTGTTCGCGGTAAACGCAACACAGTGATTATAGGCTTGTCGCAGATTTCGAAAGGCGGTCATATATGGGATTTTAAGCTCCGTACTGATGCCATTATCAACCGATTCAGCGACAAGTGCAGCTTCAGTGGGAAGATTGGGTGTCGTGACGTATTGGCTTTGACATGCAACGAGCAAACTATAACAAAGACACAGCGATAAACTGTTGAAAAATTTGTGCATACAGACCTATGTAAATTGTTCTTATTCATTTTGCAGCGATTGTAGCAAAACTGCGTTGCTGATTTAATACTCTATTATTCATTCCATGCTTTCATTGCAGACACCATGCAGCTGATTATTTTTACAGGCGTTCAAGCCTCTGGCAAATCAACCTTTTACATGTTGAATTTATATCATAGCCATTTACGTATTAATTTGGATATGTTGAAAACCCGACATCGGGAAAATATGATCTTTGAAGCTGGTTTGGCATCCAAAACGAAAATGGTGATTGATAATACCAACCCAGATCGGGAAGCTCGTGCTCGCTATATCCAACGTGCAATTGATGCAGGTTTTGAGGTGATTGCTTATTATTTTGAAACCGATTTGGACAGTACCTTAAAACGCAACAGTTTTCGTGAAGGCAAAGCCCATATTCCAGAAGTTGGCGTGCGTGCTACTTATCGCAAACTTCAAGTTCCATCACAGGATGAAGGCTTTGATCTAATTTTTAAAATTAAAATTATCAGTCACGGCGAGTTTTCAATTTTACCCATGCATGAATAACAACCATTAACCTGCTTTTTGGCTATCTTGCCATTTTTTAAAAGCCGATTGCATGGCCTGACGTTCATATGGTTTCACTAAACGACTTTCTAATGAAGCAAAATCACCTTTATAGGCAGCAGCAACCATCGATTTTGCCAGTTCTTGAATACTCACGCGCCCACGGTGTTCATATTGTTGAACTTCTTCATGGGTGAGTTCAACATCCCAACATGACACTACAGAACTGAGATCAACCGCAATGCTCAAGTAATATTGATCAAAGTCTTGATAAAGTTCCCAAAAATGCGGCTCATAGGCGATAAGGTTCATGGTGCAATGCTAGCTGATTGAATTTAATCACTATAAAGATTGTATTGAATAAAATATATTCAACTTTAGGTGATAGATATAAAGCCTGAGCTGAAAAATTTAGGGGAAAATTTTGATAAGAGATTTGATGTGAATATTATGGAGAATAGAAATTTCTCAATTATTCATTACAAATAAATCACTTCAAATTCATCAAAGACAATCAAATGAAATTTACTTACCAGTTATGTTCTTTGAACTCAATATTTGGGCAATATTGTTGTATTATCTTTTCTACGTCATTATTAATTTGGTCTAAGGGCAAAATAATCCCTATACACATACCGAAGAAAACAATTAAATGAGTTTGCGTTTTCTCAATATTTGATACTAAACTCCATGAAAAAATTTGAGTGTAATACTCAGTACTTTCGATAAGATTTTTCTCTGTAATCTCAATTTCTTTATCCCCAATAAGAATTTTCGAATTTTCAGCCATTTGATCGATATATCGTATCTTAAACATATTTTGAAAAATAGAGTTTACTTTGGGCAACAATCCCAATAAAAGAGCGACCAACAAAATCAAGTAATTCAAAAGTGAAGAGTCATTTTTGAAGAAAATAAAAATAAAGAGACTGACTATTAATAGTATAAAAAATTTAAACACTAATCTGAGAAACTTAACTTCGAATTTGTCATATACAACAGGATTAATAAGCTCTTCGTTTAGCACCTGAAATACATAAAAATCTTCATTGGTTAATTTAATATTGAGTTTCATTTTATTTTTTATATCAAGATTTATTTGCTAAATATTATATCCATCTCGATTTAAGTTGTATATTTGAACATAAAAAAACCACCCTTTCGGGTGGCTCTTTCAATCTCAAACTGCGTCTTATTGAGCGCGGTTTTTGATTTTGCGGATGGTTTCCAACTGAGCAGCAGTTTCTGCAAGAGCAGCCAATGCAGCAGCTGAGTCCAAGTCGCTCTTTTGATTTGCTAACAATTGTTCAGCTTGTTTACGAGCTTCAATAATTGCTGCTTCATCAAGGTTGTCAGCACGTACTGCAGTATCTGCAAGTACAGTAACAACGTGCGGTTGAACTTCTAGTACACCACCTGATACATAGATTAATTCTTCTGTACCATTTTCAAGCAGAACGCGGATTGCGCCCGGCTTGAGCAAAGTTACTAGTGGTGCATGGCCAGGCATAATACCCAACTCACCACCAGCACCTTTAGCAATTAGCATAGTTACAGTGCCAGAGTACAAAGACTCTTTAACACTTACAACGTCACATTGCATAGTTGACATGAGAATCTCCTAAATTAGGTAACTAATTAAAGTTTCTCAGCTTTAGCAATAACTTCGTCAATACCACCAACCATGTAGAACGCTTGTTCTGGAATGTGGTCGTATTCACCAGCTAGAAGACCTTTAAAGCCACGAATTGTTTCTTTAAGCGGTACAAGTTTACCAGGAGCACCAGTAAACACTTCAGCTACGTGGAACGGTTGAGAGAAGAAACGTTGGATCTTACGTGCACGGTATACAGTAAGTTTGTCTTCTTCTGCCAATTCGTCCATACCAAGAATTGCGATAATGTCTTTCAATTCTTTGTAACGTTGAAGAACGTTTTGAACTGAACGAGCGATTTCGTAATGCTCAGTACCCACTACAAGTGGATCTAACTGACGTGAAGTAGAGTCAAGTGGATCGATCGCTGGGTAAATACCAGAAGATGCGATGTCACGGCTCAATACAACAGTCGCGTCCAAGTGAGCGAAGGTAGTAGCAGGCGATGGATCTGTTAAGTCATCGGCAGGTACGTATACCGCTTGAATTGACGTAATAGAACCAGACTTAGTAGACGTAATACGTTCTTGAAGAACACCCATCTCTTCTGCAAGAGTCGGTTGGTAACCTACTGCAGATGGCATACGACCTAGAAGTGCTGATACTTCAGTACCCGCTAGTGTATAACGATAGATGTTGTCGACGAACAATAGAACGTCACGGCCTTTACCGTTTTCGTCTTTTTCGTCACGGAAGTACTCAGCCATAGTCAAACCAGTCAACGCTACGCGTAAACGGTTACCTGGTGGCTCGTTCATCTGACCGTAGACCATTGCTACTTTGTCTAGAACGTTAGAGTCTTTCATTTCGTGATAGAAGTCGTTACCTTCACGAGTACGTTCACCAACACCAGCAAACACAGATAAACCTGAGTGAGCTTTTGCGATGTTGTTGATCAACTCCATCATGTTTACAGTTTTACCAACACCGGCACCACCGAACAGACCAACTTTACCACCTTTGGCGAACGGGCAAAGTAAGTCAATGACTTTAATACCAGTTTCTAAAAGGTCAGTAGAAGCCGCTTGTTCTGCATAAGAAGGCGCTTGACGGTGAATTGGTAAACGAGCTTCAGTACCAACAGGACCAGCTTCGTCGATAGGGCGACCAAGAACGTCCATGATACGACCTAAACATGCAGTACCTACAGGTACAGAGATAGGCGCGCCAGTGTTAGTTACAGTAAGACCACGCTTAAGGCCTTCAGTAGAACCCATTGCAATAGTACGAACTACGCCATCACCAAGTTGCTGCTGAACTTCTAATGTAGTTTCAGTACCATCAACATGGAGAGCGTCATAGATCTTAGGAACGCTGTTACGTTCAAACTCGACGTCGATAACCGCGCCGATGATCTGAATGATACGACCGCTACTCATTGCTGTCTCCTCAATTCAAACTAATAATGTTAAACGGCAGCGGCACCACCAACGATCTCAGAGATTTCCTGAGTAATCGCGGCTTGACGCAGCTTGTTATAAATAAGTTGTAGGCTCTTGATCAATTCACCCGCGTTATCAGTTGCAGCTTTCATTGCAACCATACGAGCAGACTGTTCACATGCGATGTTTTCAATCACACCTTGATAAACCATAGACTCAATGTAACGAACCAATAAACCATTTAGAAGCTCTTCAGCTTCTGGTTCATAGATATAGTCCCAACCGTATTGACGATTTAGGCCTTCGCTTTCCTCAGCAGCTGCTAAAGGAACAAGCTGTTCGATTTTTTGGTTTTGAGTCATGGCGTTGACAAAGCCGTTTGACACTAGATAAATACGATCTAACTCGCCTTTATCAAACGCGTCTAACATCACCTGTACAGAACCAGTTAACTGTTCAAGACTCGGAGCATCACCTACGTTTGTAGTTGCACCAAGAACTTTACCGCCGTAGTTTTTAAAAAACGAAACCGCTTTTTGACCAATTAAAGCAAATTGAACTTCAATTGACTGCTCTTGTTGCTGTTGTACGTGTTTGACCACTTTTTTGAACAAGTTAATGTTCAAACCACCAGCAAGGCCGCGATCTGAAGAAACAATGATATAGCCAACGCGCTTTACAGGACGTTCAACCATATAACGGTGTTTGTATTCAGGGTTCGCTTGTACCAAATGAGCAATTACACGGTGCATATTTTCGGCATACGGACGGCCTTGAGCCATGCGCTCTTGCGCACGACGCATCTTAGAAGCTGCTACCATCTGCATCGCGCGAGTAATTTTCTGCGTGCTTTTGATACTAGCTACTTTGGCGCGAATTTCTTTTAAATTTGCCATACGCTTAACCTAGTATTCGAAAGCCCTTTCGAGCTTCCGAAGGTTGATCCGTGAACCAAACCAAAACCAGATTCAACACAGTTGAATCTTAGTAAGTTTGAGTCGCTTTAAAGCTTTCAATACCTGCTTTGATTGCTGCTTCGATTTCTTTATCGTAAGCACCAGTCTCGTCAATTTTTTGCATTAACGCAGCATTTTCTGAACGGAAGTAAGAGATCAACGCAGCATCAAATGCAACGATTTTCTTCACTTCTACGTCAGCCATGTAGCCTTCGTTAGATGCATAAATTGAAACAGCTTGGTCAGCAATTGAGTATGGAGCATATTGTTTTTGCTTCATAAGCTCAGTTACACGTTGACCATGTTCAAGCTGTTTACGAGTTGCTTCGTCAAGGTCAGAAGCGAACTGAGCAAACGCAGCTAATTCACGGTATTGCGCAAGAGCGGTACGGATACCACCTGACAATTTTTTGATGATCTTAGTTTGAGCAGAACCACCAACACGTGATACAGAGATACCCGCGTTCACAGCAGGACGAATACCTGCGTTGAATAATGATGTTTCTAAGAAGATCTGACCGTCAGTAATCGAAATTACGTTTGTAGGTACGAATGCAGATACGTCACCGGCTTGAGTTTCAATAATCGGTAATGCAGTTAATGAACCAGTTTGGCCTTTAACTTCACCGTTAGTGAATTTCTCAACGTAGTCAGCAGATACACGTGAAGCACGTTCAAGTAAACGTGAGTGTAGATAGAATACGTCACCAGGATATGCTTCACGACCTGGTGGACGACGTAGAAGCAATGAAATTTGACGGTAAGCAACAGCTTGTTTAGACAAGTCATCATAAATGATAAGCGCGTCTTCACCGCGGTCACGGAAGTACTCACCCATTGTACAACCAGCATACGGAGCAAGATACTGCATCGCTGCAGGATCAGCTGCAGCAGCTGCTACAACAGTTGTGTACGCCATAGCGCCAGTTTCTTCTAGCTTACGCACAACGTTAGCGATAGTCGATTGTTTTTGACCAATTGCTACGTATACACATTTAATGCCAGAATTTTTCTGAGCGATGATCGCATCGATCGCCATAGCTGTTTTACCAGTTTGACGGTCACCGATGATCAACTCACGTTGACCACGACCAACAGGGATCATTGTATCTACTGATTTATAACCAGTTTGTACAGGTTGATCCACTGATTGACGCCAAATTACGCCTGGTGCTACTTTTTCAACAGCATCAGTAAGTTTTGCGTCAATAGGGCCTTTACCATCAATTGGGTTACCAAGAGCATCTACTACACGGCCTAAAAGTTCTGGACCAACCGGAACTTCTAATACACGACCTGTGCAACGAGCTTTTTGACCTTCTTGAAGGCTTAAGTAGTTACCTAAGACAACGGCACCCACTGAATCCTGTTCTAGGTTCAGTGCCATACCAAATAAGCCGCCGTCGAATTCGATCATTTCACCGTACATTGCATCAGCAAGGCCGTGAATGCGCACAATACCGTCGGAAACCATAACAATGGTCCCTTCGTTCTTAGCGGTCGCGCTGGTGTCCAGATCGCCGATACGCTGTTTAATGAGCGCACTGATCTCGGATGGATTCAGTTGTTGCATTGCGCTATACCTCAATCTTTTTAAAGTTCAGTCTTCGAGCTGTTAAGCAAGAAGACGAGTCCGCATTTTTTCAAGCTTGTTAAGCGCAGAATCATCTATCACTTGGTCGCCTGCACGAATAACTACACCCGCGATTAACGCTGGGTTAACTTCTACAGAAACATTTACGGCAGCTTCGAATTTTTTCTCTAATGCATGCGCAAGTAATTGTTCTTGTACAGAAGTCAATGGGAATGCAGATTCAATTACAACATCCACAGTATTGTTATTCTGTGATTTGAGCTGTTCGTATTCTTCTGAAATTTCAGGAAGAAGTGCCAGACGGTCATTATCGGCAAGCAATGTCAAAAAGTTTGACACTGCTGCAGTCTGGTCTTCACCTAAAACTTTTGCGAAAACACTTACCTGCTCAGCAGGAGTAAGCTCAGGGCGATTTAGATAAGCTGAAAATGCTTCGTCTTGCACCGCAGCACTGAGCAAGTTCAATGCATTTGACCAAGTGTCAGTTGCATTTTGCTCAGAAGCGTAAGCAAATGCTGCTTTAGCGTATGGGCGTGCCAACGTCAAGAGTTCAGCCATAATCCGCCTCTCTTAAAGTTTAGCAGCCAGCTGAGTCAGCATGGCATTGTGAGCTTCTGCGTCAACTTGCTGGTTCAGAATTTTTTCTGCGCCAGTAACTGCAAGAGCAGCAACTTGTTGACGTAATTCTTCGCGAGCAGCATTGATTTCAGTATCAACAGCTTCTTTAGCTTGTTGACGAATACGCTCACCTTCAGCCGCAGCTTGAGTACGCGCTTCTTCTACCAATTGCGCACCACGACGGTTCGCTTGTTCGATCAATTGAGCCGCTTGTGCTTTAGCCGCGTCTAATTCAGCTTTCACTTGTGCTTGCGCATCCGCAAGGTCAGCTTTTGCTTTTTCAGCAGCGTTTAAGCCATCAGCGATTTTACGCTGACGCTCACTAATCGCATTGATTAGTGGTGGCCATACAAACTTCATGCAGAATGCGACAAAAATCGCAAATGCAATCGCTTGGCCAATCAATGTGAGGTTGATATTCATTGCTATTCCTCAATAGTTTAATTTAGGAATTAAGCTGATTAACCTACAAATGGATTAGCGAAGATGAAGAACAAGCCAATACCAACACCGATCATAGGCACAGCATCAAGAAGACCTGCGATTAAGAACATACGAGTTTGAAGTTGTGGAGCCAATTCTGGTTGACGAGCAACAGCTTCTAAGAAACGGCCGCCTAGAAGACCAAAACCAATCGCAGTACCTAAAGCACCAAAAGCGATCAAGATAGCAGATGCAATTGCAACTAGACCTAAAGTGAGTTCCATGATAATTCCTCAGAGGTTAGGTTTATACCAAATTAAGTTAAAAAATTGTGTGCCCAACCACCCTTTGACAGTTGAGCAATACCATTAATGCTTTTCGCTAGCCATACTCATATATACGATAGTCAACATCATGAAAATGAATGCTTGTAACGTAATAACAAGAATATGGAAGATCGCCCAAGGCACAGACAACGCCCACTGGATCCAGAACGGTAGTAATGCGATCAAGATGAAGATCAACTCACCCGCATACATGTTACCGAACAGTCGAAGAGCCAATGAGATTGGACGTGCAATAAAAGTTACTAATTCAAGAATAATGTTTACTGGAATAAGTAATGCTTTTAAAACTGGGTTACTTGGGTTAAATGGGTTAAGTGCAAATTCTGCACCGAATCCGACAAGACCTTTCTCACGGATACTATAGAAAATAGTTAACGCAAATACTGATAATGCCATACCCAAGGTAATGTTAGGATCAGTAGATGGAACGATTTTGAAGTAAACGTGGTGAGGATCCATACCAAACACGTTAGCACCGATCAATTGAGCTGTATAAGGAATCCAGTCAACAGGGATCAAGTCCATCAAGTTCATGAGGAAAATCCACACGAAGATGGTCAATGCTAACGGCGCGATTAAGCGCGATTTGCCATGGAAAGTGTCACGGACACTTGAGTCAACGAACTCGATAATCATTTCGATTGCAGACTGGAACTTGGTCGGAACACCAGAGTTTGCAGCTTTCGCTACAACCCAGAACAACAAACAGAAAACAATACCAAGGCCAATAGACCAACCCATTGAATCCAAGTGAATAGCAGTGAACCCCATCTCTTGAGCTTCTTTAGCAGTCTCAGCTAACTTCCAAGTACCATCTGGCATTTTGCCATAGGTCAAGTTAGTCAAGTGATGCTGAATGTACTCGGTCGAAGTAAGGGCATGTTCTTCAGCAGCCATAAATCACACCTGGTCAATGTCAAAACTAATAGAGAAAACGAATATCGCGTGCTGCCTGATATCTCGTTACTCTCCAAAAAACTTTTCAATTTTTTGTTGTGTTTATACTCGTTTTTTTAAGCGTGTTGCCCAAAAAGGAGCGACCCACGACATACTTTGTACGAGCATAAAACCACAAAACAATGCCACCGCTGACAACGGCTTGACATTGATCAAAATCAAAATGAATCCAACAATCACGATTGCAAACTTGCCCATTAAGCCACGATACATGTTTGACAGCACCTGTTTAGAGGCACGGGCACCAGCCGCACGAAACGACTGCCATGAAAAGTAGCTACTTGCTAGCCAACATACCAACGCACCCAAAGCTGCACTATATGCTGTGATTGTGTCTTTAAGGACCCAACCAATCAGGGCTGAAACAGGAATCATTACTGCTTGTAAGATGACTAAAGCTTTCGCTAATCGTCGATCAATCATGCGACTAGTTCGACTCATTTTTGTTCACTCACAGCAATTCTGCTTGACAAGTTTAACTGATGATTATTTTTAATCGCAGGCATTATAGAGTTACACCCCTTAACTTGCAATCTTTTCCCGACCTTAGTCGTGTTTTTTTAAATTGGCAAACTGCTTTCAAACTAATCAATAGTTGTTTATTTTTTACTTTACTTTCGTGCATTTAGTGTGCATTTCAGGGTTTCATCAGCCAACATCTTCCATGCTGTTACAAAATCCCCTGCCCCACTCATCGTTTCGTCAACCGGCTGAAAGACGATACCACCGAGCTTTTGATACTGATTTTGGCTGGCATGTGCTTCTGCAAGTAAGCATACTTTTGGCTGCGCGCGATGGTCTTTCAGGTATTTGATTTGTGCCAATGTCGGCGCGACATGTGGATCATCTGTCAACGCACCGGTAAATTTCAAATTCAGTGAGCGCTCAAGATATTGATAGGCATCGTGGTAAGACCAGTAAGGTTGAGCACGGCTCGACACATCAGTTTTTTGTGCAGTGACCAAGAGTTTCTGCGCAAATGCACGCGCATTGGCCCAATATTTTTCACGATGTTCTGGAAACTGTTGTGAACGTAAAGCAGCAATAAAAAAGCCGATTCGAACCGCATTGTTTGGTTCAAGCCATACATGCGTATCGATTGTGCCTTTTAATGCATTGCCACGGACATCACGTAATGGCAAAGCACTGATAATACCTGAGTCTAAAATAGCGATACTTTTGCCACTTCCACCCAACATTTTTGCCAATGGTGCTTCGTGCGCGTGACCTAACCATAAAACGAGATTGGCATCTTGCACGGTTTTACGGTGTGCAGGCGTCAAGCTCACATCATGTCCAGATTGATGGTCAAGCAGTAATTTCGGTTGCTCTACACCCTTAAGTACATCCTTTGCGATTAGATAAATCGGTTGTGTAGAAACAACGAGACCTTGCGCCCAGCTCATCACACTGAATAAAGCTAAACTACAAAAAAGAATTACACGGGACATGGGGAGAGAGCACCATAAAATGAATGGTGTTATAATATAACAAAATCGTAAAAAAACCTACGTCTGTTCGTAAGTCCTTACGCTTCATGTTAAGATTTAAAGTCTTTTTCTTTATACAGTTTCGTACTCGAGGTTGGCTATGAGCGCATGTTCACACGAACATCATAATGCTTTGCATGGTGTACACGATCATCATAATGTCGAACAGCGCCTTGCTGAAGCTGAGAGTCTCTGTAGCGCGACGGGTGCTCGACTTACGCCCTTGCGTAAAGAAGTATTGGAACTGATCTTGAACGCAACGGGACCAATGGGTGCTTATGACCTTTTGGCTAAAATCAAAAGTGAGTCTGACCGACCTGCAGCGCCACCGACGGTATACCGTACGCTGGATTTTCTGCTTGAAAAAGGTTTGATTCACCGTCTAACGTCGATTAATGCTTACATCCCGTGTTGTCATCCGCGCGAAGGACATCAAGCCGCATTCCTGATTTGCACCGATTGTAAAATAGTCAAAGAAGCATCTGCTCAAGGCTTGATGGCGCAACTTGATGAATTGTCTGCATCCGATGGTTTTACTGCACATCACAGTATTATTGAAATTTCAGGGATCTGTCAGCAGTGCCGCAGCAAACACTAAATATGAAGCCCATTGTGGCTTTAGAGCATGTTCATGTCCGAATCGATGAACGTGACATTTTAAAGAATGTAGATTTCGCCTTACACGAAAAAGAAATTGTCACCTTGATTGGTCCCAATGGTGCAGGCAAATCCACACTCATCAAAGTGTTGTTGGGTATTGTAAAACCTGTCTCCGGCAAAGTGATCAGCACACAAAAATTAAAATTCTCATATGTGCCACAAAAATTTAATCCATCACACAGCTTACCGCTACGTGTGTGTGATTTATTGGCCCTAGAAAAATGTGATGCCAATATCAAGCAAGAAATAATTCGTGATACAGGCATTGCCAAGTTGCAACAATCTAAAGTTCAGCAATTGTCGGGCGGCGAACGTCAACGTGTATTGATTGCACGGGCTTTATTGCGTCAACCGAATGTATTGGTTCTGGATGAACCTATGCAAGGTCTGGATATCCAGTCTGAAGCAGAACTGTATGACTACGTGCGTAGCTTGCCAGAAAAATATGGCTGTGCAGTTTTGATGGTTTCTCATGATTTACAGTGGGTAATGCAAGGAACACATCGTGTGGTTTGCCTCAATAAGCATATTTGTTGTAGTGGCTTGCCTGAAAATGTCCAGCAACATCCTGAATATCAAGCGATCTTTGGGACAAACCGTGTGTTCTATCAACACCACCATGATCACTGTGCACATGGCGATAGTGCAACGCCTTGCCAGCATGACTCTCGTCCCCATATTCACCCTGAACCGGAAGCATAATCCATGATGGAATGGCTACAACTCCTTTTGCCAGCATGGATCATGGGCACTTTGCTGGTGTTCCTGACTGCGCCGCTTGGCTGTTTAATGTTATGGCGTCGCATGTCATTTTTTGCGGACACCATGGCACATGGCACTTTACTCGGTGTCGCCATTGCCGGTGCGATGAGTCTACCGCTTTGGACAGGCGTTACATTGATTGCGCTCTTATTGGTTGCAATCTTATGGGTGTTACACGACCCTCGCTTACCCAATGACGCTTTGCTCGCGCTTTGTTCTGCAACACTCCTGTGCTCAGGCTTACTGTTCATACAACATTTGCCAAGCTTAAGACCTGAATTACTCAGCTATTTATTTGGTGATTTACTCACTATTTCTTGGTCAGATTTGCCTGTCTTTGCAATGGTGATCATTGTGGCACTGACCGTGCTGTATAAAAGTTGGCAATCGCAGATTCAGATTGCCATTGACCCCGATATTGCGGTCAGTGAAGGTGTCAGCGCCAAATGGCAACGTCTGATTTTTATGTTGTTACTGGCCTTATTTACCGTATTGGCTTTACGTGCTGTCGGCTCATTGCTGATGGGTGCACTGTTAGTGATTCCTGCATTAACCGCTCGTTTATTGGCAAATTCTCCGAAGCAAATGGTACTGTGGTCTTTCATCATTGCCCAAGTCGGTGTAACTGTAGGTTTATGGTCAAGTGCTGGTTTAAACACCTCTACAGGACTGACCATTGTATTAACTATGGCGCTGCTCTTTGCCCTAATTTTTATTATGCAAAAATTTAAGAAAGTGGCTTAAGTAGCAACGTTCATTGTTCAATTCGCGACATATCAAAAAAAAAGCCATGCAGTTGCATGGCTTTTTTTGCACGTCAAATACGATACTCAGAATCATCTCACTGGATTTATTGATGCACCAAACTCAATAAACTCGCAGCACAAGCAAATAATACCGCAAAGGTTCGATTCAAATATTTTTGTTGTTTGGGTGATTTTAATAACCGCAGCACTTTTGCAGCGAGACCGGTATACCCCGCCATGACAATCAGATCGATGCTAATCATCGTTGTAGCCATAATGACATATTGAATCCATTGGGGTTTGGATAAATCTAAAAACTGCGGCAAAACAGCCAATAAAAATACAATCGCTTTAGGGTTGCTCATATTGACCAAAAAGCCATGTAAAACTAATTTTGAAGGTGATTTATTTGGTAAATCTTGTTGGATTTCAATTGACTCTGTTGGCGCTGTCCACTGTAAATAAGCCAAATACAATAAATAGCCCACACCAAACCATTTCACGATCAGAAAAGCCCATGGTGTCGCCGCAAATAAGAACCCTGCCCCAGCTGCAACAATGACTATCTGAACCAAAAGTGCCAATTGCAGGCCGATGGCATTCCAATACCCATGCTTAAACCCATAATTCAAACCACTCGACATAGACGCAATTGCACCTGCACCTGGGGAAACACTAATCACCCAACATGCCAACATATATGCAATCCAGATTTGATAGGACATCATTAGCTCAAGTTTGAAATGGGTCTGTATTATAGACATTTACTCTATTTTCATGACAATAATGCACGCTAAAAGGCCAAATGAAGGCTACACTCTCAGCGCTGCTTAAGGCACAATACACACAGCCACTCAGAAATTATAATTTTTAGGAGCCATGAATGTCTGCTCAATCTGTAATTTTGCCATTACCCTCAGATCATGCTCGTTTTATTGTTTTACGTTTAAAAGATTTAACGATTAGCGAATTAAAAGAACAACTTGAAGACTTACTTAATACTCGTGATCGTCTGATTACCCAACATCCAAATGCACAGATTAAAACGGCTGTGGCTTTTGGACCAGAACTTTGGGCACAACTTTACAGTCAATCCCCGGCAGGCTTTAAACAACTTGATCCAATTCAAGGTTCATTTAACATGCCTGTAGCCCCAGCAGATGTATTTATCCATATTGCAGCACAGCGTACAGATATTTGCTTTGCGCTGAGCCAAGCATTCTTTGATGGTATTCAAGATAAAGTTGACGTACTGGATGAACGTGTGTGCTTCCGCAATTTTGATGGCCGTGATTTAACCGGCTTTATTGACGGAACTGAAAATCCGCAATTTCCAGATGATCGTGCTGAAACAGCATTACTAGCTGAAGAAGCTGGCGTATTTGCCAATGGCTCTTTTATTTTTGCACAGCGTTATGCGCATAATTTGGATAAATGGAAAAAGCTGAAAGTCGATGCGCAAGAGCATGTAATTGGCCGTACTAAACTTGAGTCTATTGAGTTAGATGAAGATGAACAGCCTGAAAACTCACATGTATCACGTACAGTTGTAGAAGATGGTGAAGGTGAAGAAATGGCGATTTTGCGTCATTCACTCCCTTATGGTGATGGCCGTGGCGATCAAGGCTTGTTCTTTGTGGCATATACCAATGATTTAAGCATTATCGACAGCATGCTAGTACGTATGTTTGGCACCAGTGGTGACGGCATTCATGACCGCTTACTTCACTTTGTCACTCCTATGGATGGCGCTTATTACTTTGCACCGAGTGAAGAGTTATTGGAAGAAGTGCTGGAAGGTTGAATAAATAAAGCCGACGAGAGTCGGCTTTATTTTTTAAAAATGCTTAAGCACAACCTTCCATTAAAGTTAGGTTAGTATCACCTACTTTTATACCTATAATTTTTTTGCTTTCGATATCATACCGTGTACCCTTTGTTTTATCATGATTCCAAATAATAATTGAATAATCATTTTGAGATTCACCATATGGATTTATTTTTTTATCAATCACTGAATTCTTATATTTTTCATAAATTTTACTTTCTTCATCCCCTACTTTAATTCCTAGATTCGTAGAAACTCCGAGTTGATTTGAAGAAATTACAGAAATTTTATTATTAAGAACTTGAAAATCCACATCGGATTTTATTTTTCTATTTTTAGCAAAAAAACAATTATCTACTCTACTATTTTCAATTTCAATAAATTCATCGTTAATTCTTTGATTTACTTCAACTCCACCAAAACCATTTTCTGTAAATATAGCATTTACATTATCATTTCGTATAACTTCAACTTCACTCTTTGATTGTTCTGTGCATGCTATTAATAAAAAGTATATTAAAAAACTAATAGTAAAAACTGATTTCTTTTTCATTATAAATCTTCCACTTTTGGAGAAAAGTCATGTAGATGAATATGATGATTATGATCCTTCCATGACTGCGAATGAGGCAATAATGCATTTTTTTTAATTTTCACTGGATGTGAGCCAAACAATTTATAGCCAAATTTAAATAACTCTTCAACAAAAGCGACATTTTTATTCCAATCAAAATGATCATGAGAAGTATATGTTACTTCTGTCATATGTCTATTATTAATAGCTATATATCTAAAATCACCATTTATACCATTCAAATGACTTACACTTTCACCTGGGGAACCATCCCTACAACTAAATCCAGATCCAATATATTCGGCATAACCCAAATTACACATAGCACCAAGAACTGCAGACATTGATAATCCTGATAAATAATACCGACCATCACCACTAATAATATTCCACTTATAACCTAAAGATCCACTTTTGTAATATTTATGTTTACGTTGATCAATCAAATATGTATTACCACCTGCCTTAACACCTTTTGATTGCCATTTATCAGCTACTACAAATTGAGACTTACCTAAATTATAAAATCTTCCCACCGAATCATAGTAAATAAATTCTGCATAACCAGTAGCAGCCTTATTTTCACGCTTAATCTTACCATCATGGTAAATATGATAACGTGTTGTATCACTTGTAGGTGGAGATTGATTACTAACAGTTGTTAGTGGCTCACCGCCATTTTCCGTGTATGTATTATCTTGAATAGGCTGATTTTTTTCAGCCTCTGATTTTGCTCTTTCTGCCTGTTCTTTTGCTTCTTTTTCCTGAGCTTCTAGTTGCTTTTTTCGCTGCATTTGGTCAGATTTTTTCTTGAGTTCATCTGCTTCCTTACGCTTTTGATCGGCAATTTCATATAGCTTTGAAGCTTTTACAAATCCCTCATTAACTTTAAAATGCCTAATTGGTATTCCTTTCAGAACACGGAGCTTCTCCAGCTCTTTATTTTTTATTCCAAAGCCAAAAACAAAACCCAATAGCATTTTAACACTAATATCTCCATTACTATCTGTTCTTTTCGCAATTTGCTTATTTCTATAAAAAATACTTACTAGAGTATTTGTTACATTTTCATTATTTTCTTTAACATTAATTTTAAAAAAACATACAGGTAATTTAATTTTAACAGTCTGATTAGATAAAGACTGTTCAACTTTAAAATGATGTATCTTTTGACGTTGTCCAGCTCCAGATACTGAAACCTCGATATCTTCGCCTACTTCAGCCACTACACCTTTTTTAGTCCCTGATGAATCTGCTGTATGCTTTTTTATATTCCCTTTATAAGTTAAGTAAAAACCCATATTAGAAATAGCTTTCTTTGTATCCTCTTCTATAATTTGAATATTAAAACTCACATCTTTTATATTACCAGTAACTACTTCTTTTTTTTCTTCAGATGTATTCTGTTCATTTCTTACTTCTTGAGGTGTTTTATTAGACTGAGGCTTTGATTGAGGCGTATTATTTTTTTCTAAATTCGCTTGAAATATTGAAACATCAAAATCTTTTAAGGTTGCAATTTGTTTTTGATCAGCTTTTTGAATAATAGGATTAGATTCTTTACCATCAGCTACAATTTTAATCTCAGTTGATGGGTGTCTAACAATGACAGGGAGACTGCCATTTTCATCACTTTTAACCCGAACCTTCGTCTCTGCAGAAAAGGATTTTCCTGAATATATTGAAACAACTGTAACTTCTTTATTTATTAATGCCTTTTCATTTTTATCTTTTAGATTTATATATATTTTTCGATTACAACACTGCTCTAAATCAAATCCACCAAAGTCTTGAATATATTTTTTAATATGTGTTCCATTACCATCTGTTTGTTTATGACTAGAAAATTTTGAAACACCTAGAAAAGCCCCCAAACCTCCTATACCAACCAAATGCATGCCAGCGATAACGCCAGACTCATTAATCTCTACACCTTGAATCACCCGACCAAAATGCTCATTTAAATTATTATTTCTAATCTGTTTACATAAATAATTAATCCATTCTTTTATTACTTCATATTGAATTTGAGGATTATTCAAAAATTCAAATTTCGAATTTATATTTTTTTTACCTGACCAATGTCCTGACCAATTATTAGAGTCAAATTGATTCTTCCAATTTTCATGCAAAGCAGATCCTTTCTTTGCCTTTTTAATATCTTCATAAGAGATCCCTTTATCACCTAAATAATATCCTAACTCATAAAGTGCAGACTCCCCCCATTGAAATAAACCCAAATATCCAGCATCATTAATTTTTTTTGCACACCATAGATTTATTGGATGATTTAATGACAAAGATAAATCTGATGAGGATTCTTTAAAGCTAACCGCTTCAATAAAACCCGATAAATTAGTTTCAAAATTTCTAGTAGTACCATCCTTAAAAGTGATTGTTTTTTTCATTATTATTACTCTTTGTACCAATCATTAGCTTTATATTTTTCCATACTTACAGATGTATTATTTTTTAAATAGCTGTTAAGTATAAATTTTAATTCTTGATCCTTACCAACCTGATTGCAACTTAAAACTACTGACTGATCTTTACTATTTATTTTTCTAAAATATGCAAAAGCATTTTTTTCATCATAAATTAACCAAACATTGTGCCCATATTCTTTGTATTCGGCATTATAAATATTATATATTTTTTTATTATATGATATTTTTTGACACTGTCCTGTTGATAACCATTGTGATTTATTTGTTTTTAAATTCAAATCATTAATTACTTGCAAGCGATTTAAGCTACTTTTATCTCTACCAAAATTCCAAATATGTTCACATTCAACTTCCTCAAGCACCTGTATCTTTTTAATTGGCTGATTCCAATAACTCATACAGTCTTTCGAACTTTCCGCATATAACGTTGAGCTATTTAAAAATACAACTATAGCTATTATTTCTTTTATTTTTTTCATAAACTCACCCTTAAATTCCAAAACTCTTAAAATCATCTTCTAAATTATTATCGTCATCAATTTCCTCAGCATCGTGATTATGATCATCTTCATGACCGCCACAGCATGCTTCACCTAAATTATCCTGAGAAACATCTTCCTCCATAAGAAATAATTTATCCGAATCAATCTCAGATTTTCCTAACAGTCTTATTTCTACATTGTCAGGATTATCACTAAAGATTCTTTGAGTACGTGCATCTTTGTCAAGCAGGCCTATAAATTCCGTATTTTTATTTTTATTTATAACTTTATATTTAAATCCATCTTCCAATAATTCTTTAGAAATTAGATCTTTAAAATCAAATCTCCGACTAAAAACCCCACTCTCAGGCAGCTTAGGCAATTGTGCATTTACAGTCGCTCCTCCCACAAAACTATGCTGCCCCGCCTTACTCTCAAACTTGCCGCCTGTCGTGGTAAATATTCCGCTGCCATTAATTTTCAGCTGTGAACCTCCTGCAGTCAGCACAATTTCTTTAGGACTGGTAATTTCAATTTTATCTTCTGTTGAAATGAGCTTAATCACCTTTCGTGCAATTGCTTCAATAGCATCATCTTGGGCTTGTAATTCAACTTTCCCTTTTGCGGCATAAGCACTCAGGCCCTTTTGAGCCGCAAACAGACTGATTTTGTCTTGTGCATGACCGACAATATTCTTTTGAGCACTGAAATTAATCGAACCTTGCGCACTTTCTGCAATATCCTGCGATGCTTGTAAAACAATATCTTCCGGTGTAGTGAGTGCAATACCATTAGGTGATGCAAGCAACATCAACGCTTGGCGGAATAATTTGCCTTGTTCTTGTTTTGCCGCTGTATTGGATTTTTCTAAACCCTGCGCATAGCCTTCCATAAAGCCTTGTACTTTTTCTAATGCTTTTATGGGTGTCATCGCTGGTGGCAAACCAAAACCACCATTATTCAACAAATCATCAGGGTTAAATTTGATGTCTTCGATCAATTTACCCACATCTTTTAATACTTTTAATGGATCTTCTTTTAGGTTACTTTTCAGACTTGCAACCCGCCCTTGAATCACATCCTTACCATTTTCTTCAATATGATCTATGACAGACTTTAAGTTATCAAAGGCATCTTCGGCATCATTAAAAAATGCTTTAAATTCTTTTACTGTACTTTTGACATCATGTGCGATTGAGCCCATTTCTTTGACAAAACTTTTGCAGTTTTTTAACGCTGCCAATGGGTCTCGACTTAAATCCTCTTTGAACAAATTTAAAGTCGCTTTGACACCTTCGGCAGTACTTTTGATTTCTAAAGAGTTTATTAACTTCGGCAAACGATTAATCACATTTAATGCATCGGTCTGCTGCTTTACGGCTACGCCGCTCAGCATATTCATGCTCTGATGCCCTTGATTTAAAAGAGATTGAGCTTCAGCAGCAGCAAGATGATCGGCAACTGCTTTATCCTGTGCATAGGTACTAATGAGTAAACCTTTACCTGCACGCATTGCCCCCCAAGCATCCGTTCGTAGCTCAAACCCCTCTCCACGGCCATGGCTACTGTCTTGTTCTTTAGGATGGCTGAGATTACCTAAATTCAGCTGTGTCGCTGCATGACTACTTTGTAATTGGGTACTGATCTGACCCGTCGTATCATCAAAGCGCAGTTGGTTAAAGCCTGTTCCCGCAACTTCTTGCGAGCGGATACCACTGAGTTTTTTGGTTTTAGGAAGTTGACCTTTGAGGTCAAACATGGTCTGAGATCGTTCAGCTTCATGTATTCGTCCTACTACAAAGGGACGATCCACATCACCCTCAAAAAAGTCGATGACCACGATCTCACCAATACGAGGATGGAAACGTGCCCCATAACCTTCACCCGCCCATGGAGTCAGTACATCGACCCAAGCCGAGTCACTGTCATTATCATTACTCCCTGCTCCACCATCATGACTGTGGTCGTCACTGCGGGTGAACGTAAACCGAACTTTGATACGCCCCCAAGCATCGACATAAATACTTTCACCTTCTGGACCGACCACTTTAGCCCGCTGTGGAAACGCAGGTGGCCGGTGTAATAAAGGATCATATTCAGGCACCACGGAAATTTGCCGACGGACCACATATAGGTCATTGGCCTGCCGTTCATCCCCTAAAGATAGCCAACGGCTCGCGGCAAGTAACTTCTCTAATTGAATCAAAATATCTTTGGGTAAATTATTCTGGTTATAAAATGCTTTGCCCAATATGAGAAATTCACGATCTGTCGTTTGATGTTGATCGATTTCAGGATGATTTTCTAATTCAAACCAATACCCAACTTGTGCATCCCTTACGCTACTGCTGGCGGTAAAATATTTGGCTTGTAATTCCTGATATTGATTGAGTTGCCGATTCAACTGATCCAATTGCTGTGTATTTGAAGTGGTCGCCTGATCTGCACCTTTAAGGTCAGTTGTCCAAGCCGAACTTACGGTCCACGCCTGCTCTAAACTTAAGGTTTCATTGTGCTGTTGCTCACTCTGTGCATGGGCGCTTAAGAGCGGATTACTTTGGTCTTGTGCCAAATATTGAGCTTGCCAACGCTGCGTTTGAATCGTGGTCGATTGTAAAAAACGTTCTGCCACAAAACTGGTGATCGTGTCTAAACGTTCCGTGGCATGACTCCGATGAAAGCGAATTTTTTTCCGCTCTAAAGCACTATAAGCCTGATTCGTATCAATTAAACGCAGCCGCTGTGCTTGCATCGGTGCAGCCGAAAATGCGACAAATAACTCTGCTTCATCAATTAACCAATTGATCCCTTCACTGCGCCAAAGGCGGGTTAAAAATGCATAATCACTTTCATTCGCCTGCATGGTGAATGGACGCACATCATAAGTACGTGCCAACCCCTCTAAGTTCAGACTTAAACTGGCAGCAAACAGCGCACTTTTTTTCTGCCATTCACTAAAAATAATCTCGGTCATCTCCCGTACCGATTTATTCATAAAGACACGGCTGTTACGACGCTTATGCCAGAGCGCTGTGGCATCCTCAATCACCAGTTTATAAACGGTCAGTGCACCATCACTTTGACCTTGGCTAGCCCCCGTAATTACACCAGTCAGGCGACTGAGTTGTCCCAAATCTGTCACTTGATCGACAGCCACTCGGCCGCCTATAAACTGCTTTAAAGCCAGATGAACATTGGTCGAGAGACAAATAATTTCTGCACGAAAGCCTTGATTAATACGGTGTTGACCTTCAATCCGTTGAATAAAAACTTCAGAATTTAGATGTTCATTTGAGAAATGAATGTGTAGCGCACGTTTCTGTACGCTAAAGCCAAAGTTTTCCACCATGGCGTGAATATTTTTAAGCATTGTTATTATGTATTGAATTTTTTTAATGACGGCATTTTAGGAAATGTTTATTTTTTCGTCTACCCTATTTTGCAAATAATTTGTTGAATTCTTCTTTTTGGCTTTCACATCACTTTAGGATTCAAGTGAATAGGAACATCAATACTGGATCATTTTTGCTGAGCTAACTTTTCGCAGCCGCTGAGATGCTGCTACACTCAAAATGCAATCTATAAAAAATTTTAAGCTCCATGATCACAATTGAATCCAAACTGCCTGCCCAAGGTGTGACTATTTTTAGCGTTATGAGTGCAATGGCGCAGCGTCTAAATGCACTGAACTTATCTCAAGGTTTTCCTGATTTTCCTGCACCTCCAGCACTGTTAAATGCGCTAAGTGATGCGACGCAACAGGGTTTTAACCAATATGCACCCGGCGATGGACTGATGCATTTACGTGAGCAATTGGTCCAACTGTTTGCCCATCGAGACCAATTAAATATTGACCCTCACACCGAAGTGACCATTACCCCGGGTGCAACCATTGGTATTTTTAGTGCCATTCAAGCCGTGGTTCATGCGGATGATGAAGTGATTATTTTTGATCCGAGCTATGATAGTTATGCGCCCAGTGTAAAATTGGTTGGGGCTCATCCCATTCACATTGCCTTAGAGACGCCACATTTTACTGTGGATTGGAATCGTGTTGCCGCTGCGATTAACGATAAAACCCGGATGATTATTGTCAATACACCGCATAATCCAACAGGTGCTATTTGGGGGCGTGAGGACTGGCTCAACTTAATCGAACTGATTCAAGATAAAAATATTATAGTGCTGTCGGATGAGGTCTATGAGCATTTAATTTTTGATGGTCGTCAGCATCTATCTGCTTTGTCATTTCCTGAGCTGCGTGAACGCAGTTTTGTCGTGGGCTCATTTGGTAAAACCTTTCACGTCACAGGTTGGAAAACCGGTTATTGCATTGCAGCGCCAGCCTTGATGCAAGTGTTTCGCCAAATCTATCAATTTGCCAATTTCTGCGGTGTTACGCCCGTACAAATGGCATTGGCTAACTTTATGGCAGAACATCCGGAGCACATTACTGAATTGGCCGATTTTTACCAAGCCAAACGTGACCGTTTCAATGCCGGCTTAAGCCACTCTAGATTTGAGTTGATTCCGTCCGCAGGCACTTATTTCCAAAACCTTGACTACAGTGCCATACGTCCAGATTTAAATGATGTGGAAATGTGTCAGTTGTTGGCAGAGCAACATAAAATCGTGGCGATTCCTGTCTCAGTGTTCTATCAAAAACCGCCGGAAAATTTACGATTATTACGTTTCTGTTTTGCCAAACAAGATGCCACCTTAGATCGAGCTGCAGAGATTCTCTCCGCGGTTTAAAGCAGTATCTGCCCAAACGTTTTTTTAAAACAGACATGTAGAAATAATGAAGCCTTGGTTACTCAAAAACTAAGGCTTTTTTGAATGCAAACATGATAGTGTTATCAGTGACTTAAAATCATAAAAAGCCGCGTCTAGGACCTGAGCATGTCAAAACAACAGTCCCTCGTTACTCAGCAAAATTTATGGAAAACGTTTTTAGTGTTTCTGGTGCCTTTGATCGCCACCAATATTTTGCAGAATTTATCTGGGACCATTAACACCGTTTTTGTCGGTCAGATGCTTGGGGTGCATGCCATTGCAGCCGTTGCGGTATTTTTTCCAATTTTGTTCTGTTTAATGGCTTTTGTGATTGGACTCTCGGCAGGTGCAACCGTGTTGGTGGGTCAAGCTTGGGGCGCGCAGAATCTTGAAAAAGTTCGTACCGTCGTGGGTTCAACGCTGTTTATGACCTTGATTGGTGGCAGCATCATTGCCTTTTTAGGGGTGATATTTGCCAAGCCCATTTTATTGGCATTAGGCACAGCCCCTGACGTGATGCATTTATCTTTGCCTTATGTGCAATGGATGCTTGCCGGTAGCCCACTGCTCTTTATTTATATTATTTACACCTCGATTTTGCGTGGTGTCGGTGACAGTACCACTCCGCTGATCGCATCGGGTATGACCATTGGTTCAGGGCTGATCATTACACCCGTGCTGATTGCCGGAAAATTTGGATTTCCAAGTTTAGGCATTATTGCCCCTGCCATTGCCAGTCATATCGGCTTTTTAATTGCTTTGGTGTTTTTATATTTCTATTTAAAAAAGAAAGATCACCCACTCAAACTCGACTTCGAGTTGATTCGTCATATTCGCCATCAACATGATCTCAGCAAAATTATCTTAAGACTGGGGATTCCAACGGGCATTCAGATGGTCACGACCTCTGTGGCCGGTCTCGTGATTGTCGGTTTAGTTAACCGCCATGGGGCTGATGCCACTGCTGCCTATGGCGCGGTCAATCAGGTTTTGAACTATATCCAATTTCCGGCCTTGTCCATCGCGATTGCGGCTTCTATTTTTGCAGCACAAGCCATCGGTTCAGGTCATTCTGAATTAATTAATCGCGTGAAACGCACGGCCATCGGGATGAATTTTATTATTACTGGCATCTTGGTGGCATTGGGCTATTTATTCTCTAAATATTTAATGGCGCTGTTTATTACAGATCCTGAAGTTGTGGTTCTCGGTCAAGAATTGCTGTTCATTGTGCTTTGGTCGATTTTATTTTTTGGTGCCAGTGCGATTTTTGCTTCCATTATGCGGGCCAGTGGAACGGTGACCGTGCCGATGATTATTAATATTATGGCGATTATTTGCATTGAAGTGCCGTGTGCCTACCTATTCAGTGAATGGTGGGGCTTAAAAGGCATTTGGTATGCCTATGCCTTGGCCTTTGTCAGCTTATGTATTTTACAAGGGCTGTATTACCAACTGGTATGGAGACGAAAAGCCATCAAAGTATTGCTATAAGGCTCGCTAATAGCGTTCAATGCCAATCCGCAGCTTTGCATCTCAATATGGAAAATCTTGTACGCATCCATGCATAAAGTTTGCCGTTAAACTGCTGTTTATTTTTCAACATTTGGTTTTATATCCTGTTGATTTATCTACACCTAGAACCAATTAAAATTAAAAGTTGCATATTTTCAAACAATTACGGTTTGGCATAGATTTTGTTCTTATCCCTTTTATCTTTTAAGAATAATTGGGATGAGAAATTTTTTATGTCTAAACGTCAAATAAAGCTTGGGGCTTTTATTCCAACTACCTCACAGCATGTCGCGGGTTGGCGTCATCCTGAATCTCGCCCACAAGATCATCTCAATATTGATTATGCAATTGAACTGGCAAAAACCGCAGAACGTGGTCTATTCGATGCCTACTTTCTTGCCGATGGTCTGTCTGTCCGCTGGAGTTCTGCTGTCGAAGGTGAAAAAGGTTTGGGCGATAAAGGCGTCGGCTTTGAACCCGTCACATTGTTTGCAGCCTTGTCTGCTGTGACGCAAAATATTGGCTTTATTGCCACGGCGTCCACGACTTATGAAGACCCTTATATTTTGGCGCGTAAATTTGCTTCTTTAGATCATATTTCTAAAGGTCGTGCTGCGTGGAATGTAGTAACGACAGCCTCTGCCTATGCCGCAAAAAACTTTAACATTCAGCAGCACCCTGAACCCAAAGAGCGTTACGAACGTGCCGATGAATTTATTGAGGTGACTCAAAAACTTTGGGACTCATGGGAGGATGATACCTTCCATTACAACAAAGAAACCGGACAATTTTTTGATGCCCGCAAACAACATCAGCCCAATCATCAAGGTCAATATTATCAAGTACTGGGTGCTCTCAACGTCTCTCGCCCACCGCAAGGCTATCCAGTGATTGTTCAAGCAGGACAATCTGAAGACGGTCGTGAACTAGCCGGTAAATATGCCGAAGTGATTTTTACAGCACAGCAGAACTTAGCAGATGCACAAGCCTTTTATCGTGATGTCAAAAACCGCTTAGTGAAATATGGCCGCCATGCAGATGATCTCAAAATTATGCCGGGGGTTTCGATTTTTGTTGCCAAGACAGCGCAAGAAGCCCAAGAAAAATATGACTTTTTAAATAGCTTAATTCACCCAGAAGTGGGTTTAAGTTTATTGTCTGCTTTGGCAGGCGGCATTAATCTGGCCAAATTTGATCTAGATGCCCCTTTCCCGAAAATAGAAGATGCAGACATTAATTTCTCCAGTCGTCAGCAAATGATGATTGATATTGCCCGTAAGCACAATTTTAGTATTCGTCAGCTCTATCAATATATCGCTTCAGCCCGTGGACATTGGACCTTGATCGGCACGCCGGAACAAGTCGTAGACCAACTGCAGGAATGGTTTGAGAATGACGCTGCCGATGGTTTTAATGTCCTACCGCCAACAACACCTGCGGGGTTAAATGACTTTGTCGATCTCATCGTTCCTGAACTGCAACGTCGCGGTCTATTCCGAACAGCCTACGAAGGCACGACTTTACGTGAAAACCTCGGTCTAAAACGCCCTGAAAATCAATATGTGCTGAAGAATCAACAGGTGCAGGCCTCTTAGTAAATTTTTACAGTGTTTTTATTAACCCATCTCTAAAATGCCTCTTCCGAGGCATTTTTTCTATCTGAGTTAGGCCATCTGCACAAAATCCCTTAATTTTATTATGTGTTTATATATAAACAGATAAGTTCTGCAAGATTTTGGATGATGCATCCACAACAAGCGATTAATTTCTCTGTTGATTTTAAAACAGTAAAAACTTCACAATAAAATAATATCTTGTTTTATAACAATATTTTTATTGGCATAAACATTGTAATACTCCTAGTGAACAATAACATTTACAGAGTTTATTTATGTCAAAACGTCAAATTCGCTTAGGGGCATTCGTACCAGGGACTTCGCAACATGTGGCAGGTTGGCGCCATCCGCAGGCTCGCCCACAGGATAGTCACAATTTAAAATACTTTATTGAACTGGCAAAGACCGCAGAGCGTGGCTTATTTGATGCCTATTTCCTTGCGGATGTTCCCGTCACCGTCGATCCTGATACAACACCTGATTTGGGTCTCAATGGCACCTTCTCTGCCGGGCTCGAACCGGTATCCCTATTTTCTGCACTTGCAGCGGTAACCGAACATATAGGCTTTATTGCCACAGCGTCGACCACCTATGAAGCACCTTATAATTTGGCGCGAAAATTTGCCTCTTTAGATCATCTGTCTGAAGGTCGGGCGGCGTGGAATGTGGTGACCACTTCTGGCAGTGTGGTTTCAAAAAACTATGGCATCAATGATGCGCTGCTCCCCAAAGAACGCTATGAACGTGCGGATGAGTTTATTGAAGTGGCACAAAAGCTTTGGGACTCTTGGGAAGATGATGCCTTTGAATACAATAAACAGACTGGGCAATTTTTTACGGGCGATAAACTGCATCCACCTCGCTTTAAGGGTAAACATCTTGCGGTACATGGTGCATTAAATATTGCTCGTCCACCACAGGGCTATCCCGTGATTGTACAAGCGGGACAGTCTGAAGATGGTCGTGAACTGGCCGCCAAATATGCCGAAGTCATTTTCACCGCACAGCAAAAATTAGAAGATGCCCAAGCCTTTTATCGTGATGTGAAGTCGCGTCTTATCAAATATGGTCGCCATGCCGATGACTTAAAAATCATGCCGGGTGTATCGATCTTTGTTGCACAAACTGAAGCCGAAGCTCGGGCAAAATACGATGAATTAAATGCATATATTCATCCGACTTTGGGACTGAACTTACTCAAACAATTGGGTGGTTTTACTGAAGACCTGTCGCAATTTGACCTCGACCAAACGCTACCAGAACATTTAACACAGGCGCAAAATGGCGCAAGCCGTCAACAACTGATTTTAGAGATTGCGCGTAAAAATAATTTTACCATTCGACAACTTTACCAATGGGTTGCAAGCGCACGTGGGCACTGGACGCTGATTGGAACACCCGAACAAATAGTCGATCAACTACAAGCTTGGTTTGAAAATGAAGCGGCGGATGGTTTCAATATTTTGCCACCAACCACACCTGCAAGCTTAGATGATTTTGTAGATTTGGTTGTCCCTGAACTGCAACGTCGTGGTCTATTCCGCACGGCTTATGAAGGCAAGACCTTACGGGAAAACTTAGGTTTAAAACGACCTGAAAACCAATATGTTTTAGAAAAAAGACATACCTCCCAAGCCTCATAAACCAACGTTTAATAAAACTGAAAAACAAATGCCCCAACTGGGGCATTTTTATGGACTGATATTAATCCAACTTAAGCGATGATCATACTGACCTATATTTGATAAGCCTAAAAAAGCCCTGAATTCAGGGCTTTTAAAAGTTTAGGTGATGGTCAATTCAGACTTACCATGCAAATTTATAATCGGCAAATCGGTGAGATAAAGGTTCAGGCAACTGATCTTTTACTGGATCACTAAAGTCAGTCAAAATGTCATTTTTAATATTGGTCAGACGGACATCTTCGCGTTTACGCGGATGGGCTAAATGAATATCTACAATACGTTTAATTCGTCCCGGATGTGGCTGCATGACCACTACCCGATCACCCAAAAATACCGCTTCTTCGACATCATGGGTGACAATAATCATGGTGATTTTTTCACTTTGCCATATTCGCTGTAATTCATCCTGTAAATTTTGACGCGTCAACGCATCAAGTGCGCCAAAGGGTTCATCGAGCAGTAAAATCTGTGGTCGATTCACCAAACTACGGGCAATCGCTACACGTTGATTCATCCCACCAGACAACTGCGAAGGATAAGCATCTTTAAATTGGGTTAATTTGACCAACTCTAAATGTTCATCAATCAATACATCTTCTTCTGCACGGCTAAACTGGCTTTTATGCAATGCAATCCGTACATTTTCCCGTACCGTCAACCATGGAAACAGGCGATGATCTTGAAACACGATACCACGTTCCAAACTCGTGCCCTGTATAGGCTGACCATCAACCAAAATCTGGCCCTGAAACTGACGCTCTAGACCAACCAACAACCGTAATAATGTGGATTTTCCGCAGCCACTACTTCCCACAATACTAATGAACTCACCCGGCTGAATATTCAGGTTAATGTCCTTAAGTACGGTTAAGTCTTCTTGCTTTTGTGTGGGATAATGTTTCGTTAGCTGCTGAATAGAAACCGAACCAGCTTGTTCTACGCTCATATCATTATTCTCTATTTGTGCTGACAAACTTTGCTGGACTAAACCTTAAAGTTTAGCCAGTGACACTTCCGTCGATTTAATTAACACCACCACCTCTGAACCTACTTTTAAATCTAAATCCTTCACCGAACGCGTCGTGATCACGGACGTAAAAAAACCCGCTTTGGTTTCCACATCAATTTCTGAAACCACAGGACCTTCTACGATTTCATTAATCACGCCTTTGAATTGGTTTCGCACATTTACTGAAGTAATCGCCATTTTAATTATGCCTTTTGTTATTTAGAGAGCTTTACTATAAAACAGTTCAATCACTTGCTATATCTTGATTTATCCTTTAGTTATCCCGATTTTATTTATCTTAAAATCAGATAAATAATCCACGCATGAATTTATCGGTGAAACTGATATTTAAATATCGAATTATTATTTATCTTTTATTTTTAAATCTTTCATCATGATCTGTATTTTCAACAACTATAAGAAACGATATGTCTATTTTGACCCAACCTGCAGTGCCCTCTGCACTGAAACATAAACGGGCAACAGCGACGGTCTTTGCAGACCCGTTATCGCAAGCGTTGTTGTCTCGAATTGAACAAATTGCACCAAGTGAGGCCAATGCACTCATCATTGGTGATACAGGCACAGGAAAAGAGTTGGTTGCACGCCAAATCCACCAATTAAGCCATCGTGCCAAAGGTCCATTTATCGCAGTGAACTGTGGTGCCTTTACCGAATCATTGGTCGAAAGCGAATTATTTGGACATGAAAAAGGAGCGTTTACAGGGGCAATTAACAGCCGTGTCGGTTGGTTTGAAGCAGCCCATAATGGCACCTTATTTTTAGATGAAATTGGTGACCTGTCCTTGCCTATGCAAGTCAAATTACTCCGTGTTTTACAAGAAAGAGAGATCGTTCGAGTCGGCTCACTCAAATCCATTCCAATTAATGTCCGAATCATAGCCGCAACCAATGTCGATTTAGAGCATGCCGTACAAGACGGGCGTTTCAGGGAAGATTTATTCTACCGCTTACATGTGGCGTTGCTACGCATTCCACGTCTCTCAGAGCGTCGTGGTGACATTTTGCCTTTGGTTAAACACTTCATTCAGGTCTATCAAACCAACCCACATGACACACCATTACGCCTCAGCCCATTGGCGCTCAAGAAACTCCATTTACATAGCTGGCCGGGAAATATTCGCGAATTAGAAAATACCATTCAACATGCGATTTTAGTCAGTGAAAAAGGTGTGATTGAACCAGAAGATATTAGTTTTTCGAGTATTCAAAGTGCATCGTCGTTTTCGCGTGCAGAACCTTTTAACTTACAAAATGCCACCTCGGCTGTAGCCAACATCAAAGATATTCAAGATGCTGGACAGTTACTTGAGCAGACCTTTTTACAAATTTTTCAAGCCGCAAATCAACTTAAGCATGACAATATTAATGAGCTGATTGAAGAAAAATTTATCCGAAGTGCGTATCAGCACTGTCAATACAATCAAGTGTATACGGCTCGTTTGCTTGGAGTGACACGCAACGTCATTCGCACTCGCCTAATTAAATATGGCTTATTATAAATAAGTCATATTTTTATTTTCTCCACATTAAAATAATAATCCATACAAAAATGATAAATAAATAGTCATCCACATTATTTTTTATTCATTGCATTATTTTAAATATAAAAATCAGCAATAAAAAAACCTCGGTATATCCCGAGGTTTTTTTATTTTTCTATTTCGTCTAGATTATTCCACGGGGTTACGTTTCCACGCTGTGAAGTATTTCTCTAGACCAATCAAGAAGTAGTTAAAGGATAAGCCTACAAGAGTAATGACTAAAATCCCCACAAACATTTGTGGAATTTCAAAGCTGAACTGCGAATAAATAATCAGATACCCCAGACCTGCTTTGGCACCAAACATTTCTACTGCCACTAAGGCCAAAATCGAAATCGCCCCTGCTAGACGGATACCGACAAAAATCGTCGGAACCGACGCAGGCAGAATCACTTTTCGGAACAATTGATAGGGTTTTAGGCCCATGGTTCGTGCCGATTTAATCAGTAAGGGATCGACCGTTTGTACGCCTGTAATAGTGTTCAATAAAATCGGCCATGTGCACGCATACACCAACAGGCTGATTTTTGAGGTTTCACCAATGCCTAAAAATAAGATAAACAGCGGCATCAACGCCAATGCTGTGGTATTCCGAAACAGTTCTAACAATGGATTTAAAGTTTCAGCCACGAGCTTGTACCAACCAATGATGAGACCCAATGGAATGGCGATCGCTAGGGCCAAAATGAAACCAATAATGGAACGCTTTATACTGGCCAAGAAATGGATGCCTAATTGACCGCTTTGATATAGCTGCCATGTAGTTTCCAATACCACAGATAACGGCGGTAAAAAAGCGGGATTGACCACACCACTCCGCGGCAGAATCTCCCACAGCAAGAAAAAAGCCACGATGGCAATGGTGCGTTTAAAGACCGTGTTTAACCAAGTGAATTGTAGTCTGGGTTTAATGTCGTTATACGATTGTGTATAACTGATGGCTTGTTTAGTCGATGACATAAATAAATCCTCTGAATATTTTAGTTATGTGCAAGCTGTTTATGTTTTTCGAGGGCTTGCGCTTTTATCACTTCTTCACTGAGCAATGACCAAATTTTGTGGCGAATTCGGCCATATTCAGGCAATGAACGGACATCTTCACTAGAACTGCGCAGGCTTTGCGGAATTTCAATCACTTCCTTAATCCGCCCCGGTCTTGATGTCATAATCGCCACACGCTGACTCAGATAAATCGCTTCATCAATACTGTGAGTAATAAAAACGATGGTTTTTTTCGAGCTTTTCCAGATATTGATCAACTCGGCCTGTAAGGTTTCTCGGGTTTGCGCATCCAAGGCAGCAAAGGGCTCATCCATCAATAAAATTTCTGGTTCATAAGCCAAACTTCGGGCAATCGCAACCCGCTGCTTCATCCCACCTGAAAGCTCATTTGGATAATGCTTTTCAAAGCCACTTAAGCCTACAAGCTGCAAATAGTATTCGGCTTTTTCACGGCGTTCTTTTTTTGCTACGCCTTTGGCTTCTAGGCCAAATTCGATATTTTCCAGTGCGGTTAACCATGGATAGAGCGCATATTGCTGAAACACAATGCCACGGTCTAAACCCGGTTGAGTAATCTGCTTGCCACTCAGTAAAATCTGCCCGGCCGACGGTTTGGTTAAACCTGCAATTAAGTCTAATAATGTAGATTTTCCGCAGCCACTTGGCCCTACGATTGAAACAAATTCACCCGGTTGAATATCCAAAGTGACATTTTCTACAGCAACAAATTCAGGCTTATAGTTTTTACTGCCGACATGGTTTTGTGCAGGAAATACCTTACGTACGTGATCTAAATGTAATGCACTGGTCATTGTTATATTCCTTTTGATTTTTGGTCTTTCGCATAGGGATTAAATTCATTGCTATAGATGCGACTGACCTCAATTTGATTCGGTTTTAATTTGTGTTCTTTTTCTAAGGCACTCACCCATGGGGCAAAGTCTTGATCTTTTTGCACGCCACCGACTTCGTGGACACCTGTGCCTGTGTAATATGGAATAAGTGCTGTATTTTCATTGCGTTGACGTTTTTCAATAATGCTTTCCATACGGGCAATGATTTGCTCTTTCGGCGTGTTGTGTAGCCATTCCTGAGCTTTGGCCACGCCACTGACAAAAGTACGAGCCAACTCAGGATGTGCTTGAATAAACTCTCCACGCATCGAAAAACTGCCTGCGGTAAAGGGCCCGTATAAATCAATATCTTTAAAGATGCTACGTACACCACCATGTTTTAAGGCCCGTTTTTCCAAAATGCCTGAGAACACCGCAATATCAATTTGACCATTCCGTAGAGCTTGTTCTGAGCTCACTGGTGGCAACATAATCAGCTCAACTTGTCGGATTTCATCGTCAGTTAAGCCATGACGAGCCAAATAGTCTTTCACCACAAAGTCATAATGTGCCCCGTAGGCATTCACTGCGACTTTCTTGCCAATAAAGTCTCGTGGGCCACGTATAGGACTATTTTCTAGCACGTAGAAACCCACGTTTTGTTCAGCATCACTGCCATAAGATGCGACGACTGGGACCACATCTAGACCCGCGGCAATAACTTTCACCACAGCGCCATTAAAGGCTCCAGCGAAATCAACATCTCCTGCCACCAAGGTGAGTAAATCTTGTGGCCCACCTTGTACTGTGCCGACATAACTGAGTTTAATGTCGCCTAAATAGCCCAAGTCTTGTGCCAACTCAGGCAAAGACACCAGTCCCGGATAGCTTTGATAGCGTAGTTCTTTTAAAGCCATTTGCTGAGGTTCATCCACTTGCTGCGTGCTGCAACCAACCAAGGCTGTGCCACCGACCAAGGCAGCTAAAAATAGGCTACGCCAGAGTTGAGGAATGTTATGGATTGTCATTTTTTTCATTGTTATGTTCTCCTATCCAACCTGCTGCCAAGCTAAAACTTTACGTTCAACCCAAGTCAGTACCGTATTGAGCAACACGCCCACAGCACCAATCAGCAACATGCCAAAAATAATCAGTTCGACATCAAAAGCCTGACGCCCTTGAATCACGATATTGCCCAGACCATTGCCATAGTTCGCCAATAAAAATTCAGAGCCAATAGTGGCAAGCCATGCGAAAATCAGCCCAAGTTGTAAACCGACAAAAATCTGAGCCGAAGCGCCGGGCAAAATCAATTTACGAAACGCGTAGGCCTTGGGAAATTGATAGACTTCGGCCACTTCACGATATTTATGCGAAATACTGCTCACACCTTCAAAGGTGTGTAGCGCCACGGGATAAAACACCGATAAGGTAATAAACAGCACTTTGGCGCCGTGTCCCTCACCTAAAAAGGTCGAAATTAGTGGCAACCATGCAAACAGCGAAATTTGACGCAATACATGAAAGCTCGGTGCAAATAACCAATTCGAAAGGCGTGAACTCGCGATCAAGATGCCAAACAGCACACCCGCTATCGCACCTAGGCCATAGCCGATAAAATTTCGTGCCAAACTTTCGCCAAAGCCTGTCAAAAAGCTCGGTTGTTGGAGCACGGTCACAGCTTTTTGCAGCACGAGCCATGGACTAGGAATCAGCTTTGGATCAACCCAATTTTGCTGTGAAGCCAAAGCCCACAGTGCGATAAATGCCACAGGTAGAACGAGTGCTTTTGCTGCTTTAACTAAGACTTGGTGCGCTGCCCCGTGTAATGAAAGAATGCTCATGAGTTGCCTCCTACTCGGGTTGCGTGAAAGCGTGCAGTTTTTTCTAACCAAGCCAGCAAGGTATCTAAGACATAGCCCGTAATACCAATCAGGATGATCGCCATGAAGATTAAGTCCATCTGCATTAGCTGACGTCCCCACACCATGAGATAACCAATTCCTTCACTACTTGCTAATAACTCGACAAAAACCAATGCCAACCACGCCTGCATAATGCCTTGACGTAAACCACTGATCACACTGGGTAGTGCAGCTGGGAAAATCACTTCTTTGAGTTTCTGCCAATTGCTGTATTGGTAAACCTCTGCCACTTCCATCAAACTATTCGGCACATGAGTAATACCTTTATAAGTTGCAATCAGCAGCGGTGGTAATACCGCTAAAGAAATCGCTGCAATTTTTAAAGCTTCATCTATACCCAAGAAAATCATCAATAATGGAATCCAGCCAACTATGGGAAATTGCGCAACAAGATTCACCGTCGGAAAAATAAAGTCCCGACTACGCTTTGCTAATCCCAACACAGTACCAAGCAAAATCCCGACACTGGCACCAAGCAAGACACTCCATAAAATACGTTTGGCACTGATGGCAAAATGAAAACTCAATTCACCGCTTTGCCATAATTCGACTGTGCTTTGCCACACCAGACTCGGTGCAGGTAAAATCTGCTCAGGCAACCACTGTTTAAGTGTTGCCACATACCATAGACCGAACAACAAAACTGGCATCAGGAGTCCACACGCCACTTGCAAAGTTAGTTTTAAATAGGTCTTAAAAAAATCCAACGCACTTCGGTCACTTTGCAAGGGAACCGAATGTGCAGATACATCCGTAAGGCTCATAATTCTTGTCCTTTTACGCTCTGTTCTGAGACATCAGGTTTTAAAAATTGAATAAATTCCTGATCTTTGCTGATCAAAATAATCAGACCAATAAACACCAGCCCGATCGGTAAAAATAAATTTTGTAGTCCAACCTGTGCGCCAAATACGGCGCCTATCAAGCCACCCAACAGTCCACCCGAAGGTCCGACAAGGGCTAAAATTGGAGAAATCTTTGCCATCGCGGTTTGCTCACCGACTCGGGCGAAAGACATAAAATTGGCGATATGCAACATACCGAGTCCAAGTCCAAACATGACCGAAGCAGGCCACATCAACAGCGTGATTTTGGTTAAGGCTAAAATCAGTAATGCCGTTGCCATCAGGCTTAGGCCAATCAAATAAAACTTTTGATAACCCATCAGCTCAGCCAAACCGCCCATGCTAAATAGCGATCCCACAAAGACAATGCCTTGTACGGTCAGCAGCATCACTGCCATTGGCTCCGAAAGTGCAAAACTTTGGATAGCAATCACCACAATGAAAAAGCCAAAGTAGTTATTTGCCACGCTGCTCAAAAATTCCAATATGCAGACAATCCGCAGCGAGGCATGGGTTTTGATGAGTGCCAAAGGCGCCACAATATCTCGCCATTGAAAATGCGGGCGATTCGTCGCTTGCGGAGTACTACGTTGAAAGCACCACGGAGCCAACAGCAAGGTGCCTAAAAAAAGCAAAGACACCACATAAAAACTTCCGCCATAGCCGAAATGCTCGACCAACAACACGCTCAATGCAGGCGCAATCAGGAAATATCCCATCATGTGCGAACCGCGAAACCAACCCGCACGGACTGGACCTAAACGTTTTAAGTTGCTCAAAAAAACGGTATTGATCGAAACAAAACGCATGGGTAAGACAAAACTTACCAAGGCTGTCACCGCAAACAAATACCATGCACCGGCTTTGAGTGGCGTTAAGCTATAGACCAAAGCGCCCAACACACTGCCGATGCAGAATATTTTCAAAGACCCAAAGCGCTGTACCAACACGCCAATCGGCAATGCCATGATCAAAATGCCAAAATTTTGCGCTGCAGAAATTAGCCCCAATTGCAATTCGGTGGCTTCTAAATGCACGGCATACAAGGAAATTAATACCCGTGCGACACCCACACCCAGCCCAGCCAAAATCGTGAGCAGCACAAAACTGCTCATAAATTTGGTGGTTAATGGACTGGCAATTACATTGCTTTCAATCGGACGACTCATGGCTGCGACTTACTTCGGTTGACCTTGAGCATTAAATTGGCGCCAGTAACCCTCTAACTTCAGCTCTTTCAAGGCATTATTTAGATACTTCGGCTCATACCATGTTTTGGTATCTACATCACGACGGATTAAGCGAGCGTCTTTGGCAATTTTTAAAGCACTATCAATTTGTGAACGATGGAACTCGTCTAGTAGCGGTGTAGTGCGGTCTTTTAAATTCCAACCATCCCATGTTTTTTGATAATCCACCAACGGAATGCCACTTTGTACCCAAAGTTTATATTGCGCACTACGGTTAGCTTCTTGAGAACTCCACTGCGCTTGTTTAATCAGTGTCGTCACGACACGTTGCACCACCTCTGGATATTGTTTTTCAAAGCTTTCTGTCACCCAAAAGTGCGCAATCGGTGCAACTTTAGGATCTTTAATTTCTAGTAATGTTTTCGCCACTCCACGCGCTTGCAAACTAAATGGTGAAGTAATCGTGGCATCAATATCACCTGTCGCTAACGCAGTACGTGCCGAATAGGCATCTTGCGAAATCACTCGTAAATCACGCTCTGTTAAATTGTATTTTGCTAACACACGGTTAAATACGATCTGACTATTTGTGCCTTTGAAGACTGAGAATTTTTTGCCTTTTAGATCTGCAAAGGATTTGGCATTAGAGCCGGCAGGCACCACCACATAAGTTGGGCCAAAACGCCCTGTCGAGAACAACACTTTGGTTTTTAATCCCGTCGAACGTCCAACCAATGAGGGCAAATCGCCATGCAATGCAAAGTCAACTTTGCCATTGGCTAAAGCTTCATTGGTTGCAGGGCCTGCTCCTGGGAAAAAGAGCCAATTCACCTTAATGCCATCTTTTTTAAATTCTTGTTCGAGCACACCTCGTAAATGTGCTGTAGCTACAAAACTACCGCCCACTTTGGGTTTACCCCCCTCACCCGCGCCTGATACAGAAATACGAATTTCTTTGGGATTGGCAGCATGCAATTGAATGCTTAAACCAAGTGCTGAAAGTGCCAAGAAAGTAGCTGCGATTTTTTTAGAGATAATTTTCATTTTAAATGTTCCTTAATGGTTTAAATATTTGAATTAAAAGGTGTACTGAACCTGAGCTTGCAGCTCATTGGTGTCTTTTTGATTTGCCGTTTCGACATCAAACAGATAGTGATTCAGCTGTAATTGGAATTTTGTGGTTTGCGCAAAAAATAGGTTTAAACCCAAGGAGTGAATGTCATATTCACCAATACGACCGCTCGCGGTATCGAGATAGCTTGCGTTGTTTTTATTCGGGTTATAGCGGTCAAAACGGTAATAGCCTTGGACTGACTTCGGCCAGAAATCATCAAATTTGGCGTTGGATTTAATACTGTTGTAGAACTGATCGCCCAAGGTGTAGAAGGCAGTAAATGTATGCCCTTCCGCTTTGGCTTCTTTGATGTCTTGGGCTATGGTGTCGACATAATCGGTTTTGCCTTGCAGATATTCATAGGTCACACCAAATGGTGCGTGGTTATAATAAATATCGAAACCCAAACGATCACGTTTCGCAGCACTATCAGTGATTCCGCCGGCTGAAATTTTCGATTCGCCTTTGATATAAGAGGCCCCAAACTTCAACTCACGGAAAATGCTGGCGTAGTCCACTGGCAAGGTAAAAGCCACACGACCGATATAATCTTTGCCGTTGTTGTCATCTGCCTTATTACTGGCATTACCATTGGTCACCCCTAAGGCATACTCAAACAGCGGCGCACGGTAGTTCGATGCAAAGTCGACAAAAGGTTTGGCATCACCACGGACGATAAATCCATTTTGACGATTAAACAGTCCTAAAAAGGTCGAAGCTGCAGCAGTACTAATGGTCGGACGCAAATCTTCAGGAGACTGCACATCTAGACCAAAGGGCAATAACTGCTGACCGAGTGTAAAGTTGAGTTTGGCTGTTTCGGGTCCAGCATTGGTGGCAAAAGCGTTATAGCGAACAAAGGCATCCAGTAAGTTAAAGTTACTGTTATTGGTGCCATCATTGCGTTTGCCATAACCAAACGACAATTGATAATCGAGGTTTTTGCCTTCGTTATAATCCCGGAATAAATTCCCGCGTACACCGATCAGCGCAGTCCCAATATCAAATGTTGATTTGGTTGCACCTAAGACACCCATTTCATCGAGCGCACTGGCACGTAGTTGAACCGTGCCATACAGGGTTGTGTCACGGGTCGATTTGGTGGTTTGACGTTCATATTGACGTGACTGATCGTACTTATAGTTTTCAATATCTGCACGTAAGCCGTCGATATCTTCGGATGTTGCTGTGGTCACTTCTGAAACCTGCGTTTCACCTTCAATATCAGCGGCGTTGCTCGTATCGTCTGTCGTCACAGCGGCCGTTTCGACGACTTGGCTTTTCGTCGCACCAGATTCCACGGCATTTAAGCGTTTTTGCAAACTCTCAATTTGTTGTTTTAAGCTGCTCAGTTCTTGCTGAAGTGCTTCATCCGATGCAAAACTCAGCTGACTGGTTGCGGATAAAATCAGTCCGACCGCAACGGTTAATGTGGTTTTTTTCATGATTTGGTTTCACTAACATTTTTCCCAAAGCGCAAAATCCCCCAACCCCATGCAAGGTGCATGAAGTGAATGTACTGCGTGGGTTTTTTTTAAATTAATCTGAGTGGTCGTAGGTTTTATTCAACTTATGCACGACCGAAACTCGAAGACAGCTTTTAGAATTTAAGCGCGCATCATCGCGAGTGTCATAGCACAACAACATGCCTGTTGCAGGACACGAAAAGCAGAAAGATATCGATGCGTAAAAGTACTCATAAATGTTCCATACAGTGGTGAGTTTTGTTCACTCTAATATGGCAACAACTGTGCCAACATTTTAAGTAATTATTTTTTAAAGTTTTATTATTTAAACCCGATAAATTCTGTTGGTTTTAATGCCAAAAAACTGTTGGTTATTCAACAGTTGCTTATTTCAAATCATCAGATATCTCCATTTTTATATCTCATTTTATGAAATAAGAAATACGCTTTGGGCTTTTAATAACTAATGTTACGCCTATCAAAGTAATTTCGGATTTTTAAAATGATTTTTAAATCTATTCGATGGAGTCTTACATCTAGGGATTGAATAACGGGATTAGCCTTCGGCTGGAGGTACTTTTGTTTCGACAAAATGAGAAGCGTGCTTCGCAAGGAAACCATCTTGCGGTGCAATACACCTCACCGACAAAACTCGTTCAATACCATCAAATGATTCAAAGGATCGCAGAAACATTTTTGATTAAAAATCGTCTTGTCTCAAACAATTGCGGATGACACTACCGCGTATCGTTCTTTTATTTGGATCAAATTGCGCTTCTAATATTACTAGAGCATAAAAAAAACCCACTGACGTGGGCTTTCAATCGATTTTAATTACCGCTTATTGACCAAATTTAGTCGCCATCGCTGTTAATTTTTGATAGCCCGTCGGTAGAAAACGTTGAATTAAATCAATCGCTTTTGCATCATTACCAATCAATAAACGACGCTTATCTTTTTGTACTGCTTCAATGATTTGACGAGCCGCTTCTTCAGGTGGACAGCGCAAGAATTTATTAAAGGACTGTGCCGATTTTTGCGGGTTCATGCCTAAGCTTTTCAAGCTGTCATTCATTTTTGCGGCATTGGCAATATTGGTACGAATCCCGCCCGGATGTACACATAGCGCACTCACGCCACAGTTTTCAATATCCAATTCTTGGCGTAAAGATTCGGTAAAGCCACGTACTGCAAATTTAGTGGCATTATATGCCGACTGTGTTGGCTGTGCTGTTAAGCCAAACAAGCTGGAAATATTGATGATATGACCTTCACCACTTTGCTTGATATACGGTAAAAACTCTTTGGTGCCATAAACCACACCCCAGAAGTTAATATTAACAATCCATTCCAGTTCTTCGTAGCTTGCGCCTTCAACGGTCGTACCCAATGCCACACCCGCATTGTTAAAAATCATATTCACCGAACCATGATCTTTAACGGTCTGTGCTGCCCATGCTTTCATTGCTGCAAGGTCTGACACATCGAGTTTTTGCGTCGTTACACGTACATTGCTGGCTTTCACCAATTCAACGGTTGCCGCAAGCCCCTGTTCATTCACATCGCTTAAAGACAGATGGCAGCCTTGTTTCGCCAAAAGCACTGCCAATTGCTGACCAATACCTGAACCCGCACCTGTAATGGCTGCCACTTTATTTTTGAAGTTTTTCATTGTGATTCCTTATTCCTTTATGCTGCCGCTTGGCTTTATCACAGCGTGATCTCATTTGCCAATGTGTGCAGTTCGTCGACTTAATATAGTTTTGACAATACATATTGTCAATGTCATCTTAGGACGTGCTAAGCTGTTGAAATCGCCAATGCTTAAACATAGGTTTAAACTGAAATTATTGCTAAAATAAGACAAAATTCTGCTTTAGTTCAGCGTATATTTTCATGACAGATGCAACAAATCACACAGAACAACAACAGGCAAAAAATGTGAAGGAACGTCAATTTAAAGGGCTTTCTCTCAGTGAACGTAAGCAAGCGCGACGTGAAAAACTGATTGAAGCCGGTATAGAAGCCTATGGTACACATGGCTTTTTTTCAGTGACTGTGAAAGATATTTGTTTGGAAGCCAAGCTGACCGAACGCTATTTTTATGAATCATTTAAGAAAAGTGAGCAACTGTTCCAGACCATCTTTTTAAAATTAATCGATGAACTGCAACAAAACGTGATGCAAGCCATCATGCAAGCATCCACCGATTCTAAAAAAATGATTGAAGCAGGTTTAACCGCCCTACTGTTAACTTTAAAAAATAATCCCCGTATGGCGCGCATCATTTACATCGATGCTATGTTGGTACAAGAGCTACATAACCAAGCCACAATTCATGAAACCATGATGCGCTTTGACCGTATGATTCATGCCTTTGTCATGCTGATGATGCCGAATATTGATCGTTCAGAACGTGAAATTTCGATGGTTGCAACCGGTCTCAATGGTTATGTCACCCAAATTGCGATTCGCTGGGTCATGAGTGGTTATAAACAGCCGATTGACGAAGTTTTATCGTCATGTAGCGTGGTCTTTTTGGCCTTGTTGGATGCTTTTTCTGAAAAACCCAGGAAATAAATTCTGAGCTCAACACTGATCTTTACAATTTTTTGAATGATTTTTTTGTGACAGCAGCATGATGCAAAGCCCATGTTGTTGAATATTTCAGGATTTAAATTGTCACAATTTCTTTCTAAACCCCAATGAAAGATCATTTTTGCAATGATACTGTCATAATTAATCTTTGTAATAAGCCTGTCATAAATATAAAACGGTCTACCGTTTACATAAAATAGGGTATTGCGCTGTGAAAGATGACTATATTTTAATCGTCGACGACGAACTCCCGATTCGGGAAATGATCCATACTTCACTGGATATGGCTGGTTTTCAATGTCAGCAAGCTGAAGATGCCAAACAAGCGCACCAAATGATTGTGGATCAGCGTCCTGCACTGATTTTATTAGATTGGATGATGCCTGGCGGCGTGAGTGGTGTAGACCTATGTCGTCGTTTAAAACGCGATGAAAATTTGTCAGAAATTCCAGTCATCATGCTCACTGCACGTGGTGAAGAAGACCATAAAGTCCAAGGTCTGGACGCGGGTGCAGATGACTACATGACCAAACCCTTTTCCACCCGTGAGTTGGTGTCACGCATTAAAGCGGTGCTGCGTCGCTCAAATGCCTTGGGTGGTGAAAAAACCATTGATGCCAATGGCTTAATCCTCGATCCAGTCAGCCAACGTGTCAGCTTTGGCAACACCATTTTAGATATGGGACCGACTGAATATCGTCTATTGGCCTTTTTCATGACTCATCCTGAACGTGCCTATACCCGTGCTCAATTATTAGATCAGGTTTGGGGTGGAAACGTGTATATTGAGGACCGTACCATTGACGTTCATATTCGTCGTTTGCGTAAAGTTCTTGAACCTTTCCAAGCCGATCGTTATGTCCAAACTGTTCGTGGTACAGGTTACCGTTTCTCTACCCGTGCAGACGCTGTGATGGGTTAGTCATTTTAGGTCTTTAATTTTCTATGTACGAACCGTATCCCGTCCCTGAACTTGCCAGTGAACATAAAAAATTCCGTTACAGCAGTTTATGGACTTTTGCCAAGCAGGATTTGAGACTTCTGGCATTTTTCCTACTCATTGCTGCACTCATCGGCTTTGGTATCGGGTACTTATGGATCTGCATCTTAATCGCCTTTGCAGTGTTCTTTGCATTGCAAATGCGTTCGCTGTACTTGGTCAACGAATGGATTTCAAATCGTCCCTATGATGTCCCGCCGAATTTAGACGGTATTTGGGGGGCTTTACTCTTTAATGTATACCGTGCCCAGCGTCAAGAACGCATTGTACAAGCTGAAATGGTTGGTCTGATCGACCGCGCTCAATCTTCCTTGGTGGCACTTGCTGAAGCTGTGGTATTGATTGATGAATTACACCAAATCGAATGGTGGAACCCTGCCGCAGAAAAGCTTTTGGGGATTCAACAGCTCGATCAAGGGCGCAATATTTTAAGTATTTTAAGACAGCCTAGTTTTATCGAATACTTTACCAATATCGATTTAGCCCCCGATGGTTTGAAAATGAAATCATCAGTGCTCGAAGACCATTATGTGCAAGTCAAATTGACCCGTTTTGGTCGCGAAAGTCGTTTATTGGTGGCCTATGACGTCACACGTATGCATAACCTTGAGCAGATGCGTAAAGACTTTGTCGATAATATTTCACATGAGTTACGCACACCGCTCACGGTTTTAAGTGGTTATATCGAAACCTTTACCGATCAGGAAGATTTAAATCCACGCTGGAAACGTGCATTCGATCAAATGCAGTCTCAAACCCGCCGTATGAATGCTTTGGTCAATGACTTGTTATTATTATCTCGTCTTGAAAATGATAAAAAAGTTGCTAAAAATCAAATCATTGAAATGCCAAGTTTAATGAACCAACTGTATGACGATGCACATGCTTACAATGTGGATTATGGACATACACTGAATCTCGAGATTGATAGTCACTGTGACCTGATCGGATCAGATATGGAATTGGCGAGTGCCTTTAGTAACCTCATCACCAATGCAATTAAATACACCCCCAAAGGCGGTACTGTGACCATTGGGTGGCATGATGATGGTACGCATGGTTATTTTACCGTTGAAGATACGGGTATCGGGATTGACCCGAAACACTTACCCCGTTTAACGGAACGGTTTTACCGTGTGGACAGCGCACGTAGTCGCCAAACGGGAGGAACAGGTTTAGGTCTTGCCATCGTGAAACACGTTTTGATGCAACATCAGGCACACCTTGAAATTGAGTCCAAAGAAAACCGTGGTTCGCTGTTTAAAGTCGTCTTCCCTAAAGAACGCTTGTATCATGTGAGCTAAGCGGAATCATCCTGCCGGTCTTGCTGTGCTTCCAACAGTTGTTCTTGTTGTTTGGCACGGCGATATGCAGGACGCTGTTGCATCCGTTGTAAGAAAGCCTGAATTTGTGGATATCGCCCTTGCGTTCGGGTCATGACGGCTTCTAATGGAAACGTCATCTGAATATCCGCAAAGCTAAACGGTCCCGCAAAATATTCATTTTCCGCTAAATGGTTTTCTAAAAACTCGATATTTTCTTTTAAGCGAGGTCGTACAAAACCTTTTTTGACCCCATCACAAATGCGATTAGCTACGGGTTTGATGACCCAAGGTACATGTCGTGGCACATTGCTCATGACCAACTGCATCACCAACAACGGCATTAGAGAACCTTCGGCATAATGCATCCAAAAGCGATATTGTTGTTTTGAATGTTCCGCCTTGGCTGCAAAAAAATCATGCCGATCATACTTCTCTTGTAAATACTCCAAGATCGCTGCAGATTCTACCAAGACCAGTCCATCATCCTGCAATATGGGCGACTTCCCTAAAGGATGGATGGCTTTAAGCTCAGGGGGAGCAGACAAATTTGGCTGGCGCAGATAAAACTGAACCTGATAATCCAGTCCTAATTCCTGCATTGCCCATAAAATACGAAATGAACGAGATTTTTCTAGATGATGTAGCACCCGCATGGGTTCATCTCCTATTAAGGTGTTTACTGTTGCCGTTGCGACGATACCCATAATGACTCCCTCATGGTTATGCCGCACCATTTTCACCACAGGTACGGCTGTTCATTTTTATTTTTAAGTTAACGTGATGGACGCATTTTATCAGGGAAAGCCGGTGCTTCTAGTCGTGGACCATCATAGTCTGGAATAGAGCCAAAGCGTTCGTCCTGATTAATCCACTGCTCACGGGCAATATTCAATTCTTCTTGTGTGCGCCCCACAAAATTCCACCACAGCAGAATCGGTGATTCAAAAGGTTCACCTCCTAATAATAAAACACGGCCACCTGCATGTAGGTCAATTTTGACTTGGGTTAAGCCCGGCTCAAGTACCACCATATTGTCTTCATTTAGCTCGTGACCATTGATACTGGCAGTCCCTTCGAGGGCCATAAAGCCATATTCAAATTTTGGATTGAGCGGCAAGACGGTACTTTGACTTTCCGAACTACGCAGATCGACACCTAATAATTCACTATGTACTTTTACCGGCGATTTAGTCTGCAAAAATTCACCGACCAAGACCGTCAATTCAATCCCGTCTTGTGTCACCACAGGCAATTCTGGGTAATGGTCAAACTGGGGCGCCATATTGATTTTGTCATCTGGCAATGCAATCCAAAGCTGCGCAGCATGCATTTGTGTTTCAGACTCTGGAGCAACCTCAGTATGCGAAATACCATAACCCGCTGTCATGAGATTGACTTGTTTGGGCTGAATTAACTGATGTGTGCCCAAACTGTCGGTATGCATCATGGTGCCATCAATCATCCATGTAAATGTTTGCAAACCAATATGTGGATGCGGCCCAACATCTAAGCCATCACCTTGAGGAAAATGCACTGGACCGGCATGGTCAAGGAAACACCATGCACCAATCATCCGTTTATGCCGACTCGGTAAAGCACGTTTTATCACTGTGCCTTGACCAATTTCAGCACGGCGCAGTGGAAATTCTTGAATGAACTGATTGACGTATTTTTCACAATCGTCGGAATGAGATATTTCTGTGTAATTGGTATTGGTCATATTCTTACCCTAAATTTGGCTAAGCCGATGCAAGGACTATCGGCTAGACCTATGCATTTTTTTCCATTATATCTGCATTAACTCAATCTTCTTCAGCTGTCATTAATACGCTGAATCACAGAGATAGGACAATCGTTTTTTTGTTGCCTAATATGACATATAGCATAACAGTTATCGATGCTTCTTTAGACAAACCCAATGCAAAATTACTTGTTAAAATCACGTGAAATGTAAATCTAAGTAACACAAATTAACACTCACTTTTAACCAAACAATACCAAATAATTCACAAATCATTGAAATAACGTGTTTAATTTTAAATAAGAATAATATAGATTATTTTAGTTACATAAATTTACATACAAACCATGCTCACCTGTCGGTAATCTTGCATGATCAATGAGTATAAGAAAGAATCACGTGCACTGATCCAAAAAGCCTTGAAAGGAACCTTTGTTCGCGTTCCTGCTCAATTTCGTCAAGAATTTTTCCACTACCATCGTCGTCAACTTTTTAAATTCTTTTTGCAAGTCAACATCGTGGCTCAATTGGCCTATCTCTCTTATGCCATCGCGGATTGGTTTATGTTGCCCGATGTGGGTTTGCTCGCGATAGGCTTAAAAACGGCCTATACCTTACTGATGATGGGCATCACTTGGGTCATTTATACTTATAGCAAGAGCATTTTACTCTTCGACTTGATGCTTCCCCTATCGATCGTTGGTGCTTCTGCGCTGTGGTTTAGTCTACTCAATTTATCCAATAGTCCCGATGTGCCGATCTATTTATATGCATCTTTGGTTTTTATTGTACTAGCCAATTTATGTGTACAAATCCGCTTTAAAGCTGCTGTGCTCATTTCTCTGTGTATCAGTCTAATCTTGCTGATTGGGGTGTATTTCGCCGTTTCTGGCGATATCCATCAACTGCAACTGTTTATCTTGATCTATTCTCCCGTGTTGTTATTTAGTTTGTATATCAGTTGGAATTCAACACAAAAATCCAGAATTGTTTTTTTACACAGTAAACTCGATCAGTTGAACCGTGAAGCGCTCAATATTATGGCGCATACCGATGTGCTGACTGGCTTAAACAATCGACGTCAATTTATTCAACTTGCCAATTATCATATTCATCATCAGTCCAAACCGTTGCAGGCACTTTCATTACTGATTTTTGATGTCGACAAATTTAAAAATATTAATGATCAGTTTGGACACTATATTGGTGACCATGTTTTACAACAAATTGCAGAAACGTGCCGACATACCTTACGTAGCCAAGACATCATTGCCCGCTTCGGCGGTGAAGAATTTATTATTCTTTTACCGCAGACACACCTGCGTCAGGCTCAAGATATTGCCGAACGCCTACGACGGGCAATAGCCGATGATTATTTAGAACTTGATACACTACAAAAACTTAAATTTACCGTTTCAATTGGTGTTGCCGAATTTGGTCAAAAGAACCGAGATTTACAAAGTGTCATTCGCATGGCCGACCAGGCACTTTATCAAGCAAAATCTGCAGGACGCAATCAAATTTCAACTTATAAAACAGCAAGTTAATAATATATTTTGTAACATTCATCAGACGATTTTTTATCATTCATTCGAAAAATCCCTAGTTTCAGGTAGATATTTTTGTGTGTTTTTTGTTCATAATTTGTCCTAAGCCATTTATGGAGAAGGGACATGTCTGTTGATGTACGAATGAGTTCTCGGACTAATTCGTCTGCTCAGGAAGTTCGTAAAAATCATACTCATACTTTGAAACTTTCTGAGTGTGATCTTGCCAATCGTGCCGAGATTGAACAAGCCATTGCAGATCCTTTTGCACGTATTCCTACGCAGTTTAGAAACTATTTTCTACAACATCAGTATGCCCATCAGTTACCTTATTTACGCCAAGTTAATTATATGGCGCAGATTACGTTTCTTCTTTATTTTTTTGCTGACATTTTTATTATCCCTGACATGTTCTTTTGGTCAGGTCTTTCTCGAGTGGCCATGATTATTGCTGCCCTATTGGTCAGCTTCTATCTGTTTAAATACAAAAAAGATATTCGTGTGCTCGACATGATCTTACCGATTGGGACAGTCTGTAGCACCGCGATTTGGATTGGCTTATTACTGGCTTCAAATAGCCCAATGGTCTCGTCCTATATCTATGGTGCAGCGATCTTTATCTTGATTGCCAATGTCTGCGTACAAACACAATTTAAGCCCGCCTTGTATTGTTCGGGCCTCATTTCGCTATTGGTATATTTTGCGGTGAGTCAGCTTTTATCATGGCAAGAAGCACTGATTTTTGTGGTGGTGTCTATTCCTGTTTGGATGATCAGCCTGCATATGAGTTGGAACAATACACTCAATGCACGTCGTCATTTTTTACGTACCCTGCTTGATGACTGGAATATGCATACGCTGAAAAATCTAGCGCATACAGATGAGCTCACCCAGTTATATAACCGTCGTCAGTTTGTTCAGTTGGCTGAGCATCGCATCCATGAATGGCCAACGCCTGCAAGTACTTGCTTATTGATGTTTGATGTCGATCATTTTAAACATATTAATGATAATTACGGGCATGATGTTGGTGATCAGGTACTGCAATGTATCGCTGAAACCACCCGCAAAGAAATGCGCCAAAAAGATGTCTTGGCTCGTTTTGGTGGTGAAGAATTTATTGTGCTGCTGTCTGAAACGCAAATACAGGATGCAATGTTGATCGCGGAACGTATTCGTCTAACGCTTCAAAATCAATCATTGCTGAATGTCGCAAATCACCCAATCCAATTTACCGTTTCCATTGGTGTTTCACAGCTTAAATCACATAAGCAAAATTTAACTGAACTGATTAAGCAAGCGGATATTGCGCTGTATCAGGCAAAAGAAAATGGCCGTAACCGTGTAGAGCGCTATGATTCAAGCATGAAACCCGAACGTAAATCGACGAAGTCTTGGCAAAGCTTTACCCATAAAGCGAAGCCTAAAGCTGAACCGAATAATGAAAGCGATAGTAGTTGGTCAATTGTTTATAAATAGAATGTTGAGATATAAAAAAGGACGCCGAGGCGTCCTTTTTTATTAGTAGAATTATCTAGGTTTCCCTAAATAGCCTCAAGCATAGCTCTTGGCGTAAAACTGGCACGAAGCAGTGCTTCGTGAAACCCCAGTTTTACTCCCATTCAATAGTTGCAGGTGGTTTAGACGATACGTCATAAACAACACGAGAAACTTCAGCAATCTCGTTCATGATACGTGTAGAAATCTTGTCTACAAGATCATAAGGAAGGTGTGCAAAACGTGCAGTCATAAAGTCCACAGTTTCTACAGCACGAAGCGCGATTACCCATGCATAACGACGGCCATCACCTACGACACCCACAGATTTCACAGGTTGGAATACAGCAAATGCTTGTGCAGTTTTGTCATACCAGCCGCTTGCACGAAGTTCTTGCATGAAGATGTCATCTGCTATACGAAGGATGTCAGCATATTCTTTTTTCACTTCACCAAGAATACGTACACCTAGACCCGGACCTGGGAATGGATGGCGGTAAAGCATTTCAAATGGAAGACCAAGTGTTGTACCTAAACGGCGTACTTCGTCTTTGAACAAATCACGGATTGGCTCAACCAATTCGAATGCTAAATCTTCAGGTAAACCACCCACGTTGTGGTGTGATTTAATCACATGTGCTTTACCTTGTTTGCTTGCCGCAGATTCAATTACGTCTGGGTAAATGGTACCTTGAGCAAGGAAGTTCACACCGTCAAGCTTACGTGCTTCTTCAGCAAACACTTCAATGAATTCACGACCGATGATTTTACGTTTTTTCTCTGGATCAACTTCACCAGCAAGTGCTGTTAAGAAGCGATTTTCAGCGTCGGCACGAATCACGCGGATACCCATGTTTTTCGCAAACATGTCCATCACTTGCTCGCCTTCGTTCAAACGAAGTAAACCGTTATCTACGAATACACAAGTCAATTGGTCGCCAATCGCACGGTGTAAAAGTGCAGCTACAACAGATGAATCTACGCCACCTGAAAGACCCAATAGAACTTTTTGATCACCAATTTGCTCACGAAGTTGTTCTACGCGAAGATCGATGATGTTTTCTGAGTTCCACAAGTTACGGCAACCACATACGCCATGTACGAAGTTAGACAACAACTCAGCACCTTTCGCAGTGTGTGTCACTTCTGGGTGGAATTGGATACCGTAGAAACGACGTTTTTCATCAGAAACCATCGCCACTGGGCAGCTTGGTGTGCTTGCAGTGATTTGGAAACCTTCAGGAATTTGAGTCACTTTATCGCCATGACTCATCCATACTTTTAATTGGTCTTTGGTATCTTCAAGATCACCAATTAAAGCGTCACGGACTTTAATATCAACTTCTGCATAACCAAATTCATGCACAGTACCTGGCTCAACTTTACCGCCAAGCTGTTCTGACATGGTTTGTAGACCATAGCAAATACCTAAAACAGGTACACCAAGTTCAAATACAACTTGTGGTGCACGCGGACTACCTTCTTCATGAACACTTTCTGGACCACCTGAAAGAATGATCCCGTTTGGGTTAAATGCACGAATGTCTTCTTCAGACATATCAAATGCGTACATTTCTGAATAAACACCAGCTTCACGTACACGACGTGCAATAAGCTGACTATATTGAGAACCGAAATCCAAAATCAGGATACGGTCTTCAGTAATTTGGGTATTGGTAGTCATGGCAAACAACTATGCAGGCAACGAATATAAGCGCCGTATTCTAACATTTTTCTTGGACTTTCGCACACTATTCGGACAGGGACAAAAACCACAAGCCAAACGATGTTTTTTACAACACATTTCAGGGCTTTATTGATTTACTTTAAATCAGCGATAGACATGAAAAAAGCGGCAGAACGCCGCTTTGATAGATGCTCGGACTCATAACCGCTTTATTTTGATTTTTCAATCCAATGATCAAAACTAAATTTACCAGCACCATGTAACATGAGAAATAATAAACCGCCTGACATCGCCAAATTTTTCATAAAGTTAATACCATCTTCTGCACCGCCATGGAATAAAAATGCAGTGATTGACATACTCCCACCACCAAGCTAAGAGCTATGGTGGGGGAATCTTTGCGACCCATGCAATCTTAGAGATTGCACCTTTCGATACCGCACTGCGCTGACAGTATGGCGGTACAGGAACTCTTTATACAGTACTATGTCCTAGTGCATCAGCTAAAGCGAAATTGCGTATATTCAAGCTTGCATTCAAATCACGATCATGCACTGTTTCACAGTCAGGACATTGCCATTCTCTTATGCTTAGTGGCAATTTTGTCATAGTATAACCACAACATGAACATGCTTTAGAACTTGGAACGAATCTTCCAATTTGTAGCACATTCTTACCGAACCATTTTGCCTTGTATTGCAATATCGTAAGAAATTGACCCCAAGCCACATCCGAAATGGACTTGGCTAATTTTCGATTTCTTACCATGTTTTTTATCCCTAAATCTTCTACAGCATACGTGGTCGCTTGGTTTTCACAGATCAAGTAATGCGTGAGTTTGTGATGTAGGTCTAAGCGTTGCAGGCGCACTTTTTCATGGATGAATGCAACACTTAATTTTTGACGTTGATAATTCTTTGATTCTTTCTTCTTTCGAGCAAATATCTTCTGCTGTATGGATAGTCGGTTTTGAGCCTGTCGCAAGTATTTTGGATTTTCAACCTTATTACCATCGGATTGAATGAGCATGTGATTCAAACCCATATCAATTCCGATGGTTTGATCAGCTTGAATTGTTGTTGATGCAACAAGTTCTAACTCTGACTCGACCAAAATCGAAGCATAATACTTACCTGTCGCTGTTTTGCTAATGGTGACAGTTTTGATTTTCCCATTAAATACCCGACTAAATACAGTTTTTATCCCTTTAATTTTAGGTAGATGAAGTAATCCGTTCTCAAAGCTCACTGTTGCGTGCTGAGGGCATTGATAAGACCGTTGCGGTATTTTCTTGGATTTGAACCGTGGGTAGCCGACAAGATGACTTAATGGGCGTTTTTCATCAGGATTTGGTTTATATCCTTTGATCTTTCTGAATTCAACCTTGCCTTTCTTTAATCGCTGAAAAAAGTTGTTGTAAGCAGTGTGTAGGTGAAGTAACCCACTAAGAAGTGATTGACTATTCACCTCGTTCAACCATTCGAATTCAGGTTGTTTTTTCATGGCAACTAATTGGTCTTGAATATCCTTTTTTGATAATAATTTTTGAGTTTCAGAATGAGCTTTAGTTTGAAGTGCTAAAGCCCAATTGAAAATAAAGCGAGTGCATCCGAAGTGCTTTTCAAATTGCACTTTCTGCTCAGAAGTAGGATAGATGCGATATTTATACGCTTTCAAAAAAGGTTGTTTCATGGTTATAATTTAGCAAATTAATTGCTTAGTGTAAATGTAATGAAGTCACATTATCACTGTGTTTATAAACTTACATATCATTTAGTGTTGGTAACAAAATATCGCAAGAAATGCCTTTCAAATGAGATGATCAATCGGCTTGAAGAAATTGTAAAAAAGAACTGTGCTGATTGGGAGATTGACTTGATTGAGTTCAATGGTGAAGCTGATCATATTCACTTATTGTTAGATATGCACCCGAACATCATGCCAAGTAAATTCATCAATAATCTAAAAACTGTATCAAGCAGACTGATACGCAAGGAGTTCGGTGAAGAACTAAAACCTTATTATTGGAAACCTGTGCTTTGGACGAGGGCATACTGTCTACTTACAACAGGTGGAGCGACAATTGATGTAATTCGAGAATACATCCAAAACCAAGAAAGACCCGACTGAAAAGGCGTGCTATCCATCTCCATCTAAATCACAGATTATAGATGGAGAATTCCGCACATTTAGTTAAACTAAATACGGTTAGACCCAATGCCGCAAAACGTGCTTGAAAACCAAACAATAAAGCTAAGCCACCACCTAACTCAACTAAAATGGTGATCGGAAGTAGCCCTGCCGGTACACCCATTGACTCCATATAACCTGCGGTTGCAGTGTAAGCGGTAATTTTGCCCCAACCTGCCACAATAAAAATATAAGCCATCAAAATACGTGCAACGAGACTGATTACCGCATTGATTTGCGGCTGTTGACTCAGATTTTTCACCACTAGATTTGGATTAAACATACTGAAACCTATTTTTAATACTGTTCAAAAGATGTGCTTAGATTAGGTCGTTTCTTATTCTCTTTAAATATGCCTTTATAATACCTATCATTCTATATATAGAACGATTTTACTGATAATTAATTACGTTTTAATACTGACTTTGCTGCCCCAGACTGATAGCATCAGACCACTATTTTACACATATAAGCCCCATGGAACTGATTGATTTTATACTACATGTTGATGACCATTTACTCGAGTTCATTACCAATTATGGCGTATGGATTTATGCAATTCTGTTCCTGATTATTTTTGTTGAAACCGGTTTAGTGGTCATGCCCTTTTTACCGGGTGACAGTCTTCTGTTTGCAGCAGGCGCGCTCGCTGCGTCAACAGGTGCCATGGATCCATGGGTTTTGGTGATTCTGCTGTTTATCGCTGCGGTCTTGGGCGACACGCTGAATTACCATATTGGTAAATATATTGGCCCACGTGTCTTTGAAATTGAATCACGCTTTATTAACCGTCAACATTTGGTGAATACGCAAAAATTCTTTGAAAAACACGGTGGTAAAACCATTATTTTTGCCCGCTTTATTCCTTTTGCACGAACCTTCGCACCTTTTGTCGCAGGTGCAGGCAGCATGAACTACAAGTACTTCCTGACTTTTAACATGATTGGTGCGATTTGTTGGGTCGGCTCATTTATCACTTTAGGCTATTTATTTGGCAATATGCCCATCGTGAAAGATAACTTCACCCATCTGATCTTTGGCATCATTATTATTAGTGTTTTACCGGGTGTGATTGGTTTTATTCGAGCAAAATTAAAGAAATAAACCGATATGGTGAACGCCTTTAAGCAAAAAAGCGCAAAACCACGGGAAACATACATAAAATCAGCATCAGGGCCGATCCTTTATACAGAAGATCGGCCTTAATTTTTTGGGTCTTACCCGCCAAAATCGTCCGTCCAAATGACATCCAAAACAACGCAACAGGCAATAAAACCACACTAAATACAGCGAAAACCAAAATAAAATTTAATGGGCTTGCCCAAGTTTCTATCGGGAAAATACCTGCAGCAAAAAGCAAGGCTTTCGGATTTTTTAATGAGGAAATGAATAATTCACGTGGTTGAATTGAAGGATGTTTTTGATTGTACTGGTGTAAATGCGTCGATTTCCACAAATGAAAAGCCAACCATAAAACATAGGCAATACTGAGAAAATGCAGTAAGTGAATTAAATTCGGCCACACTGGAGCGCTTAAATGAATAATCAACGCCCACAAATTTATGGCATAGAAATAGCCCAATAATTCTGCAGGAATCAGCATGCACGTCTTTGCAATGCCTTGTTGATGTGCAGAGCTTGCCATTAGTGCATTGCTAGGTCCCGGCGTCATCATCACCGCAATCATTGCCAATACAAAAAGCCAACTCTCAATCATAAATACCCAGACAATGTTTCAAAGCGCACACCTTAGCCGAAATGAATTTAAAAAAACAAGTACGCGCTAGGTCAGTTTTATCCTTGTACAAGTCAATGCACTCACGCTGAATGTTCAAGACCAGAAGGAAGTATTGAAATACACCAATAATATTTAATTTAATTTTTTCATAGATTTAAATATTTTATTGGCTCTAAACAGTGCAGTTTATTTGGCTCAAAAAAAATGCCAGTAGACGCCTCACCTACTGACAAATTTTATTACACTTTTCTCATAGCACAGGCCTGAGCCCCTGCTCATGATCCGTTTATGATTTTGCTGCGGTAGCCGAATTTGCGCGAACGATAATCGGACAACCTTTAAATTTTGCTGCCTGTACAATCGCTTCTTGCTCACCTAGAACGCGTGAAAGCTCGGTACGTTTGGTATTTGAAGATTGTCCCATATTGACCGAAATACTCGGACCAATTCCCCAACCTCCACGGCTGCCCCAGCCACCACCGAGGCCAACACCGACACCAACGCCTGTGCGCTTCGGTGTTTCTACACCATTTTGAATATAGTCGTGGATTCGGTTGTATTCGCTTTGCAATTGTTGGCAACTCAAAGACTGATACTGTGTAGGTGAAACATAGCTTGGTTTAGGCGTACTTGCACATGCACCCAATACAACAGCAGTGAAAGCAACTAGACCACATTTAAGTGCATTCATACTTTTCTCGATACTACTTTTGCTCAATTTCATTGAACAATGATTGATAGGCTTGCGTCAATTTATGATCTGCAGCCAAATGGATTAAAGGTTGATTTTTATGATGCGATTCTTTCATCAGCACTGAAGGCGGTAACATTCTGTCCAATACAGGAAGACCTTCATCTTTGAGTTGTTGTACAACTTCACGCGGCAACTTCGCCTGTGCCTGAAATTGATTGACCACAATGCCTTCAATTTCTAAATGATCATTATGATCATCCTGCGTTTCCAACACATTTTCGATCAGTGTCTGTAAGGCACGTTTTGAAAACACATCGCAGTCAAATGGAATCAGCACGCGATCTGCCGCAATCAGCGCAGATAAAGTAAAAAAGTTAAAGGCCGGAGGTGTATCAATAAATACCCGATCATATTGACCGCTCATCTGCTGCAAAGCATCGCGGAGTTTGTAAATTTTATGCTTAGATTCTAAGGCATGTGCCAACGCGCCTAAATTTGGACTGGCAGGAATCACATCTAAACGTGGATACGGCGATGCATGCACATAACTTTCCAAACCTTTGGCACGACCTTTCAAAATCGAACCGATGGCATTTCCCAACAAACCTTTACTTTGTTGTGTCCCCAAGACTTCTTCAAAATAATTTTCAATATTGGGTTCAAGTGCAGGCTTATCTGCCGAATACGTCGCATCATCCCCCAACAAATATTGACTTGAATTGGCTTGAGGGTCGAGGTCAATCACCAAAGTTTTTAAACCTTGGTGCGCGCTTATCGCAGCTAAATTGACCGTAATACTCGATTTCCCCACACCACCTTTTTGGTTAAATACCACACGCGTACGCATTCAAAACCCTCTAATCTTTGTTTTTCTACTCAAGCCTTGAAATCGGCCATGTGGATAAGCCATTTATCCAAAAACTGGTTTGATTATAACCAATGTAATGATGAAAATAAGTGCAACAGCTGCAATAAATAAGCCCGCACGGCGCTGAACCAATAAAACACTGTCATCTTTCTTATAAGCTTTAGATAAAGAAGACAGCAGCGCCAAAAACAGTACAACTTTGGCATAGAACCATGGCTGCACATCAAAGTTTTTCATAAACAATAAGATAATTCCTGTTACGGCAATTAGTGTCATTGAGCCATGTTGCAAAGCAACAAAAAACTTCCGACCTGCTGGATTGGGTAAATTGCCCTGCGTCCCTTTAAACAGCGTAAAAGCACGAATGAAAATGGCAGCACAGCCTAAAGCCACGCCACACATATGAATGATTTTAATGATTAATTGCGTTTCCATGGCTCACCTTAAGATGACTTAGGTGCATGCGCACATTCAGGGCTAGTAGTGTCTTGACCATTCCATTCTTCGGGTAAAAACGCATGAATGGCCAAAGCATGAATTTGCCCCGGACTAAGTAAATCACCGGCTGCGGCATAGACTTTTTGATGACGTTGCACCAAACGCAAGCCTGCAAAAGCCTCACTCACGATCACAGCTTTAAAATGCGACTCTTTACCTGGGAAATAACCACCATGACCTGCGGACTCATTCACCACTTCAAGATGTGTAGGCGCTAATGTCTGTAGACGCTCAATTAATTGCTGTTCTAAACTCAAAACGGCTCTCCCAAATTCAAAAAAAGGTTCAACTGATCTTAGTATAGCCTGTATTTGTTGAAGTTCTTGTGTCGCAAAGTTGCTGAAACCATCTGAATTGCATGATTTCATCAAAATGGAAGCCTTCGACCTGCAAAAATCTTCCGAATTTCAAACAAATTGTTTTTATTTTATGCAAACGATGCACAGATTTTCATAAAGTTATTGACCTGAAAAATCCTTAATGTATTATACGTGGCTATGCGGGAATAGCTCAGTTGGTAGAGCATAACCTTGCCAAGGTTGGGGTCGGGAGTTCGAGTCTCCTTTCCCGCTCAAAATTTTTTCATTCGGTTTTTTATTTAAAAAATTGGATAGACTCCGCGGGAATAGCTCAGTTGGTAGAGCATAACCTTGCCAAGGTTGGGGTCGGGAGTTCGAGTCTCCTTTCCCGCTCCAAATTTTTTTCGATTCAGTTTTTTAGTAAAAAAACAGGATAGACTCCGCGGGAATAGCTCAGTTGGTAGAGCATAACCTTGCCAAGGTTGGGGTCGGGAGTTCGAGTCTCCTTTCCCGCTCCAAATTCAAAAAGCCCTCATCGAAAGATGGGGGCTTTTTTTATGACTAATTTTATTCATTTTTTGAAAACCTCCTACTACTAGCTACTCGAAAATTAGGATTATTCTTTAAATATACGAGACAAAATAACATCCCTTGATTTGATAATATGTGATGAAACACCGTGTATCAAATAAATTACATGACTCTCTTACTCCCTATAATTAAGGTGACGAATTAAGCATAAAAAGGGACTTTAAAAGTTGAATGCGATCTACGTTTTAGAATTTGTGAAAAACTATGATTAGTGTAGTTAATTACTTATTAAAATTTTAGATATTGATCATTATTTTTTCAAAAAAAACCAAAGCCTAAGCTTTGGTTTTTTAGTAAATTGTATGTCAATTATTTTTGATCAGGCAAAGCATAGGCAATGATGTAATCACCTACATCTTTAGAGTGGCTTGCACCACCTGCAGAAATAACCACATATTGTTTTCCAGTTTTTGGTGACTTATAAATCAATGGTGCTGCAACAGCAGCCACAGGAAGTTCAGCTTTCCACACTTCTTTACCGGTTTTAGAGTCTAAAGCACGTAAGTAGTAATCTTGAGTACCTGCAAAGAATACTAGACCAGAAGCAGTTGACGTTGGACCACCTAAAGTAGGCATACCAAGAGGCATTGGCATATGAGATTTAATACCTAAAGGTCCAAGTTGTTCAGCAGTCCCCATTGGCACTTCCCAAACGACTTTTTTAGATTTCAAATCAATCGCTGTCATGGTTCCGAACGGAGGGCGGTTACATGGTACACCCAATGCAGACTGCATGATGTCGATTTTTACACCTGCATATGGACCTGCAAATTGTGGACGTACAGTCCCCATGAATCCTGGAACTTCATCCGTTGAGATTTTGTACTTGCCCATGTCTTCTTTACGTACAAGAGACATACGAAGTGGCATACGCATATCGTTGACGAACATCAAACCTGTTGATTCATCGATAGAAATACCACCCCAGTTCATACCACCTAAAAGACTTGGCCATTCTATATATGGTTTTTCACCCGGCGGGGTATAAAGACCTTGATACACAGAATCTTTATAATCAATACGACAGTTTAATTGGTCAAAGGTAGAGATCCCCCACATGTCTTTTTCACGTAAAGTGTCATTCCCAATTTGTGGCATATCGACAGAATATGGTTGAGTTGGAGAAAGTTTTTCACCTTCAGCAGCACCAGAGGTTGGAACGGCTTTTTCAACCACTTTAGACACTGGTTTACCCGTACGACGGTCTAAGACAAAGATTTGTCCCATTTTAGTGGTTTGAATCAATGCAGGAACTTTTTCACCTTGATCATTGGTCATGGTGTAAAGCACAGGTTGTGACGGTAAGTCATAATCCCATACGTCATGATGCACAATTTGATACGACCACACTGTTTTACCAGTCGTTGCATTGACAGCAACGACAGCCGAACCAAATTTCTCTTTAGCACCACTACGGTCACCACCCCAATAATCTGGAGGACCATTACCAGTAGGTAAATAAACAAGATTTAAGTCTTTGTCATAGGTTGGAATGGTCCACATGTTTGGCGTTTCAAGGGTATAACCTTTACCATCTTTAGGCTCACCAACAAGTTCAGGATTACCAATATCCCACGCCCAAGCCAATTTACCTGTACGAACATCATAGGCACGTACGACACCAGAAGGCTCGCCGTGCACAATATCACGGACCCAGCCACCTAAAATTGCAACATGACCTGCAATGAGAGGAGTTGATGTTGGGTGGTAGCGTTTACTTTGTTCAGTTGGCCCCATGTCATGTAAAACATCGACTTGACCATTGATACCAAACTCAGGGCATAAAGCACCTGTTTTCGCATTCAAGGCAATTAAACGACCATCAACAGTAGAGGTTAAAATACGTTGTGGACATGCTTTGATGCCGTTAGATGCTAAATCGGCAGGTGTAAGTGATTTATCTTTAGTTGCATCGTAGTAGCCTACACCACGACAGGTAATATGTTCCGCAGTTTTTGCTTTAGGATCATATTTCCAAAGTGCTTTACCACTATCACCATCAATGGCAGTGATAATATTGGTCGGTGTACATGAATACAGTGTGCTACCAATTTGAATGGGTGTATTTTCGTCTACACCTGCTTTCAAATCACGACCCGTATGGTAGGTCCAAGCAACTTTCAAATCTTTGACATTTTCAGGGGTAATGTCAGTATATGGAGCGAAACGTGTACCGTTACCATTACGACCAAAATACTCCCAGTTGTCTGGGTTTTCAGCATTTGGTTTTGCTAAACTTGGATCTTGTACGAGATCAACTGGATTTAAAATTTTGCCATGTGGGAAGAATGCGGCAATCAGCGCAACCACACAGGCAGCTAAACCAACGAATCCAACTTGATTGGCTATTTTAACTTTTGTGAGGCTCAGTGCAGGCAGACTACGACTTGCCCATAGGCTTAAAACAAATAAAACAGTTGGGGTCACTAAACGTGGAATATATTGCCAAAAGTCAAAACCTTGCACTTCAGCAATTGCCCAGATCACAGTTGCAATAAATGTGATGATAGACAACCAAAAGCCAGCGGCTTTTTTCATTGCATATAAAACAGCGATGACGATATACGCAACACCAGCAATGAGATAATAGCTTGAACCACCGAGACTCAATAATTTAGAACCTTGGATGATTAAATATAGTGCGATCAGAGCAGTCAGTACGATAAAAAAATATCGGTAGACTTTAGCCCCTACACGCTCTTGCGGAGAGGTTTGTTCTGTGTTCATACCTTGCCTCTGGGTAATATAGGCTTGGTTGAATAGCCAAAAAATTAGAATAAAGTAAAGTCTTTTAAATCGTATGCTATAAATACATGGTGCCCAACAAAACGCATTTGAAATCGTATAAATCTAATTACATTCTACTCATTCAATTCTTGAAGTTATGGCTAGCATTCAGTTTTAAATACTTACAGATAAGGAAATAATTTGGGCTATTGATACCAAATAGTTGCCTATGTAACGAAGTTTGAAGATTGAGTACAATCACACACTGTGATTGTACTTTAGTAGTAGAAGTATACTCCTTTTCAAGTATTGTGTTTTGATCGACATGCTTATTCAAAGATTCAAAAAATTAAGCCCTCCTAAACAACTTAGATTTAAGTCATCATTGAGGGGTGAAAACAGCCTCGTTCGTTCAATTGATTTCAAACCATTACACATGCATGAATCTGATTAATTTAAGAAATATTGAACTGGTAATTTAGAATCTCATCCTTTATTCCTGTTCGAAGCAATTTCTTAACTGCATTGGCAACGATATTCAGACTGAGGTTTCCACTCATCCCATTTAATGTATGTTAAAACATCAAGCTCTAGAGCCAATAGCTAGATGAAGCCTATCACTACTTTCTTTATAGCTATCGTAATATTACTAAGCTTTTGTCTTCTACAAAGAAAGTGAGATAATTTGGAGCGATTCAGACGAATCTACAATGTTAAATGAGGCCTTGAACAAAGCTATACTTCATTCAAATAGAAGTATCTAACCCACTGTCTTAGATATATTATTTTTAAGGTTGAATATCTGCAAAGTTGCTAATACCTTATTTTCTAATAAATTCATTTGTTGTTATTTCTACATCTATTGTTTTAAATCAAACACTTATTTTATCAAATTTGCATAATTTTTATGCAGATTAAATGCTAAAAAGACATTCTGCTAAGTTAAGAATAATCCATCATTTAAAGAATCACGCATTTACGAGTAGCGTTTTGATATCTATTAAAGGTGTCATTATGTCTCATTTAATCTCTGAAAATATTCATGTTATTGAAAATGACTTAGAAGCAATTCATGCAGCGTATCACGTTGCAGATTTTGCTTTGGAAGGTCGAAATGAACGTGATCAGAACCGCCTACTGCCTTTTGCAGAAATCGACTTGTTTAGTCAGAAAGGTTTAGGCGGCATTCGTATTCCCAAAAAATTTGGCGGTGCCTACGTGTCCAACAAGACACTGGCGCAGGTTTTTCGCATTATCAATAAAGCAGATTCTAGCGTGGGCCAAATTCCACAAAACCAAATTGCCTTGCTGTATATGATTGACCTCATGGGAACGGATGAACAAAAAGCCTTTATTTTTAATGAAATTTTACAGGGAAAACGTTTAGCCAATGGTGGCCCAGAGCGCAATACCAAAGACACCAAAACCTTAAATACAACGCTGCGCATTGAAAATGGAACGTATGTGGTCGATGGTGAAAAGTTCTATTCGACCGGCAGTAGTTTTGCAGATTGGTTGGCGATTAAAGCCGTTCACCCTGAAGGTCATGTTGTCCTGACCATCATTGATCGACACGCTACAGGCGTAGAAGTGATTGATAACTGGAATGGTTTTGGCCAACGCACAACGTCTAGTGGCACTGTCAAACTGAATCATGTGGCAGTAGATCCCCTATTAATTTTTGATGAACGTAAGCTTTCTGCAGGGCCAACGTATCGCGGTGCCTTTTCGCAATTGATGCAAGTCGCGATCGATGTGGGGATTGCGGAAGCTGCCTTTGCAGACACCCTTTCTGCGGTACAAAAAGCCCGTCCAATTGTAGATGCACAAGTCGAGAAAGCCAGTTTTGAGCCTTACACCCTACAGGAAGTGGGTAAATCTGCCGTTTTATTGGATGCTGCGATTCTACTTTTAGATGAAGCCGCAGATTACCTCGATGAATTAGATCAGCTTGATCAGGTGAGCGAACAACAAGCTGCTCTAGCTTCGATTCGTGTCGCTGAAGCCAAAATCTATGCCAATGATGCAGCCTTACAGATCTCTGAAAAACTCCTTGAATTAGGCGGCAGCCGTGCAAGTTTGAGTGCCCATAACCTTGATCAACACTGGCGCAATGCCCGAGTACACACCTTACATGATCCTGTGCGATGGAAGCTGCATACCTTAGGCGACTATTACTTAAATCATAAATTACCTGCACGCCATGCGTGGATTTAAGGAGAATTCTGATGACCTCATTTCCAAATATTAATTCGCTACAGGCCATATCAACAACACCTGCGCATATTATTCAGTCCGATGCAGAAGCACTTGAAATTGCAAAACAATTAGCCGAACAATTTAGAAAAAATGCCGTGCAACGTGATGCCGAACGCATACTGCCGTTTGATGAAATCGAGGCCTATAGTCAATCTGGTCTCTGGGCAATCACGGTTCCCAAGGCATTTGGCGGTGCCGAAGTTTCAAGTTATACCGTGGCGCAAGTGATTGCGCTTATGAGTGGTGTAGATGGCTCAATTGGGCAAATTCCACAAAACCATTTTTATGCATTGGAAGTATTACGAAACACCGGCACAACTGAACAAAAGCAAAAGCTTTATGCCGAAGTGCTTGCTGGCGCTCGTTTTGGCAATGCCTTAGCCGAGTTTAAAACCAAAACCGCTGCTCAAAAACAAACGTCGATTCGCCCTCATGACGATGGTTTTGTAGTGAATGGTGAAAAGTTTTATTGCACCGGCAGTTTATTTGCACATCGCATTCCCACATTGGTCAAAGACCCCGATGGTCGTGAATATTTAGCCTTTATTGCACGTGAAAGTGCAGGTCTAGAGCTGATCGATGATTGGACAGGGTTTGGACAACGCACCACGGGCAGCGGTTCTGTAAAATTTCATCAAGTTGCGGTTCCTGCCACAGATGTCATTCCCTTTGATCGTGCATTTACGGAACCCACATTGGTTGGGCCATTTGCGCAAATTATGCATGCTGCGATTGAAGTCGGGATTGCCCGTGCAGCCTTTGAAGAAAGTTTGCGCCGCGTACACCAAGCTCGACCATGGATTGATTCCGGTCTTGATCTTGCTAGCGAAGATCCTTTAACCAAATACGAACTCGGTCGTATTGCCGCAGATGTTCGCGCCAGTGAGGTCTTGCTGAAACAAGCCGCTCGTGCCATCGATGCTGCTCGCCCACAGCCCAATGCCGAAAACATTGCAAAAGCCTCATTAGATGTTGCGAAAGTACGTGCGCATAGTACCGAAACTGCACTTAAAGCGGCTTCAAAATTGATTGAGCTTGCAGGCAGCCGTGGCAGTCAGCGTGAAGATGGTCTAGATCGTTTTTGGCGTAATGCACGTGTTCATACCTTGCATGATGCAGGGCGATGGAAATATTTCTTTATTGCCAATTACCTCCTGAATGGCGTATTGCCCCCACGTCGAGGGACCTTGTAATGAGCCAAATTACAACGGCAGAGACCCAATCACATCCAGCCAAGAAAATTTTACTGAATGCCTTCGATATGAACTGTGTCGGGCATATCAATCATGGCTTATGGACTCATCCACGTGATGAATCGCACCGCTTTAATGAACTGAGCTATTGGACGGGTCTTGCCAAAACCTTGGAGCAAGGGCTGTTTGACGGGCTATTTATTGCGGATATCACAGGGGTCTATGATGTTTATGAAGGTAACATCGATCTCACACTTAAAGAATCGATCCAACTGCCGAGCCATGACCCCAGCACCCTAATTTCTGCAATGGCTGCGGTCACTGAAAACTTAGGTTTTGGTGTAACAGTCAATTTGAGCTATGAAACGCCTTATCAATTTGCACGTCGATTTGCCAGCCTAGACCACCTGACCCAAGGTCGAATCGGTTGGAATATCGTGACTGGATATCTAGACAGTGCAGAACGCCTCATTGGGCAAAAAGGCTTGAAAGATCATGACCTACGCTATGAACAAGCTGAAGAGTTTTTGCAGCTTTGCTATAAGTTTTGGGAAGGTTCTTGGGAAAATGATGCAGTTCAAAAAGATAAAGCTCATCGCATCTTTAGCGACCCCAAAAAAGTACATGCCATTCAGCACCAAGGGAAGTTCTATCAAAGCCAAGGGGTATTTCAAGTTTCCCCTTCGATACAGCGCACCCCTGTGTTGTATCAGGCCGGTGCTTCACCACGTGGTTTAGCTTTTGCTACGCAACATGCAGAAGGCATGTTTATCGGTGCAGACAGCGCAGAAAAAGTTAAAAATCAGGTACAAAAAATTCGCAGCCAAACCGCAGCGCAAGGTCGTGACCCACAAGCCGTGAAACTCTTTGTTGGCATTACGGTAGTGACCGCAGAGACCGATGAACTCGCCCAAGAGAAATTGGCTGAATACATTCGCTATGCCAATCCTGAAGCGGGACTGGCACACTTTTCCAGCTCGATTGGGATGAACCTCGCCAACTTTGCAGAAGATGAAGCCATTCCGTATCAGCAGACCAATAGCATCGCATCGGTCAATCAAAAATTTAAAGAGCAGAAAATTACGCGCCAAGATTTGCGTGCTCAGCACGTTCTAGGTGGGCGTTATCCGCTCTTTGTTGGGAGTGGTGCCAATGTTGCAGAACAGTTAATTGATTATTTGGATGAAACTGGCATCGATGGATTTAATCTGACTCGCACCGTTGCACCTGAGTCACATCAAGATTTTATTCGTTTGGTCATTCCTGAATTACAGCAACGTGGTCGCTATAAAACTGCATATGACACCGGTAGTTTGCGGCAAAAACTGTTTCAACAAGGTGACCATTTAGCCACGACACATCCTGCTCATCGCTACCGATGTCGCACTTCCGACGCGGGATCTCAGGCAGCAATTAAAAATGTTGAGACAGCATAAGCTGCACTTAAAAAATAAAATTTTAGTCAAAAAATTTAATTATTTCAAAAAATAGAGGTGTGCCATGGCACAAACAGCAAAATCTAAATTCACACTGATTGGTGTGATTGTGGCCATCTTGGTGATTGGCTTAGTTATTTGGAATCAACAAAAGAAAAGTCATCAAAGTGAATTAGTGATTGGGATTAGCCCATCTTTTGCAAAACCCTTACAAGTCGCCGCGGATGAAGCCAAGCAGCAAGGGCTGAACGTGAAATTGGTGGAATTTTCAGACTGGAATACCCCAAATATCACCCTAAACCATGGCGATATTGATGCAAACTTTTTCCAACATCAGCCTTTTCTAGACAATGCAAAAAAAGAAACGGATTTTAAAATCAAAGCCTTTGATGTCGGTGCTGCAACCCATGTCGGATTGTATTCAAAAAAGTATAAAAACTTTGCTGATTTACCCCATAAAGCCAAAGTGGTGATTCCGAATGATCCGGTCAATCAGGGCCGTGCCTTACAACTGTTACAGCAAGCCAAGCTCATTGAACTGAAACAGCCGGATAACTTTTTATCGACTTTAAATGACATTGCAGCGAATCCTAAACAGCTCCAATTTATTGAGGTGGAAGGCCCTCAAACGGCACGTGCAATTGATGATGTCGATCTGGCTTTTGGCTATCCACATTATTTACGTCTAGCAAAAACTGCCGATCCTGAAAATGCCTTACTGTTTGACTCCAATACCGACAAGCGTTTTGCCATCTTATTTGCCGTACGTGATGACTATGTAGATCGCGACGATAAACTGCGTAAATTTGTCGATATTTATCAAAACTCACCTAAAGTTAAACAGGCATTGGACGCGGATTTTGGTGCAAAACTGTGGTTCCCTGGTTGGAAATAAGGAGTCACTCATGGTGAGTTTCGGTTCATCGGTTGAATTTGCCGTCCCCCATATCCAAATTAAAAATTTAAATAAATTTTATGATGTGCAAGGACAGCAGGTTCATGCCTTAAAAGATATCAATCTGAATATTCCACAAGGCAAAATATTCGGCATTATTGGGAAAAGTGGCGCGGGTAAATCCTCACTGATTCGAACGCTGAATGGCTTAGAACAAATCAGTGATGGCAGTATTCACATCCATCAACAGGAATTATCAAGCTTAAATCACGCAGAGTTGATAGCCCTACGTCAGCGTATTGGGATGATTTTTCAGCATTTTAATTTGATGTCTGCCAAAACCGTGTATGACAATATCGCGCTGCCCCTTAAAATCGCCAATTTCAGTCAAGCCGATATCGCTCAGCGAGTGAATGAAGTGCTGAAGTTGGTAGGTCTTGAAAATAAAGCAGCGCACTACCCTTCTCAACTTTCGGGCGGGCAAAAACAACGTGTTGGGATTGGACGAGCGTTAGTTCATCATCCAGAAATTTTACTCTGTGATGAAGCGACTTCTGCACTCGATCCAGAAAGTACTTCTGTTGTGCTGTCTTTGCTTAAAGAAATTAATCAAAAGCTCGGTATCACCATTGTGTTGATTACCCATGAAATGCAGGTCATTCGCGAGATTTGCGATCAGGTTGTGGTGATCGATCAAGGCGAAATTGTAGAAGCAGGACAGGTTTGGAAAGTGTTTTCTACGCCTCAACAGCAGATCACACAAGAGTTACTCAACCTTGAACAACTTGATTTACCAAGCGACATTCAGCCACAACCGTCAGATTCAAATGATCAAATCATTTTAAAATTACGATATGAATCGACACTACAACAGTCGCCTGACTTAAAGTTTATTTTTGATCAATTTCAGGCGCCAGTACATCTGTATCAAAGTCATATCGATAGTATTCAAGGGCATTTAATCGGTTCGTTGATTGTTGCAGTGGACAGCAGCCATTTAGAGATCAACGCCGTATCTGAACAACTTAAACACCATATCGCACAGATTGAGGTACTCGGCTATGCACGACCAACTCATTGATTTACTGATTAGTGGAACCATTGATACCTTACTGATGGTCGGCGTTTCAGCCTTTGTGGCCTTTCTGATCGGCCTGCCTTTAGCGGTCGTATTGGTGTGTAGTGCTGAACACGGGATTTATCCTTCAAAAAGCCTAAACCACACCCTAGGTTGGTTGGTCAATATTACCCGTTCGGTGCCATTTCTTATTTTAATGGTAGCGCTTATTCCGCTCACGCGCTTTATCGTGGGCACCAGTTATGGCGTTTGGGCCGCTGTCGTACCTTTAACCCTTGCGGCCACGCCTTTTTTTGCACGTATAGCTGAAGTAAGTTTACGTGAAGTCGATCAAGGTCTGATTGAGGCCGCTCAAGCCATCGGCTGTAATCGCAAACAAATCATTTGGCATGTGCTGCTCCCTGAAGCGCTTCCTGGCATCGTCGCAGGCTTTACAGTGACCTTGGTGACCATGATTAATTCTTCTGCCATTGCAGGGGCTATCGGTGCAGGTGGTTTGGGGGATATTGCTTACCGTTACGGTTATCAACGCTTTGATATGCAAATCATGCTAGCAGTGATTGTGGTGTTGGTCGCGATCGTGATGCTGGTTCAAGCTTGCGGAGATCACATTTCCAACCAGCTCGATAAACGCAAAATTTAAAGCGACCCTCTCGATTATTTTTCGTATTTCTTAGAAAAAAACCGTGTCGCTACACATAAAAAAATACCCTAATCTGGATTAGGGTATTTTTTCGATCAGTTGCAAAATTGATTCTGCTTAAACAGAATCTTTAGACCGAATTAATAGGTCACACGGACATAATCACGATATTCAGGTTTCCAGAAATTCGCTTCAATCGCATGTTCTAGTACTTCAACGCTGACATTTGGTGCAACACCATCAGCAATCGCTGCCAATGCCACTTTCAAAGCGATTTTCTTCGAAATATCCTGTAAATAATCCAAACTTGGCAATAAATCGGCATTTGGATCTGCCAATTTTGGTGAACAGTCTGCCAACGCCGTACTCGATGCCATCAGCATATTTTCCGTCACACGTTTCGCCCCAGATGCAATCACACCGAGACCAATCCCCGGGAAAATATAGGAGTTATTACACTGTGAAATCTGATGAATCTTGCCATGATAATTCACTGGTGCAAATGGACTGCCAGTCGCAATCAGGGCCTTACCTTTGGTCCACTCGATAATATCTGCTGGCACCGCTTCGACACGCGATGTTGGATTAGACAGTGGCAACACAATAGGCTGTTCACAATTCGCAGCCATCGTTTCAATGACCTCTTGGCTAAACAGTCCCGGTTGTCCCGAAACGCCAATCAGTACCGTAGGTTTGGCATTTTTCACCACATCCAACAGTGAAATCATAGATTCAGCATCAGCCCAATGTGCAACATTGTCTGTAGATTGGGCAAGTTTACGTTGGAAATCTAAAAGATTCGGCTGATTTTCAGTAATTAAACCAAAGCGATCGACCATAAACACCCGCGCACGCGCTTGAGCATCGGTTAAACCTTCCGCCACCATTTGCTTGATGATCTGCTCTGCAATCCCGCAACCTGCTGAACCTGCACCTAAGAATGTGACGATTTGATCTTTGAGCTGCTTGCCTGCTGCACGTGATGCCGCAATTAAACTTCCGACAGACACCGCTGCTGTTCCTTGAATATCATCATTAAAGCAGCAAATTTTATCGCGATATTTTTCCAATAAAGGCATCGCATTTTTTTGTGCAAAGTCTTCAAATTGAATCAGCGCTTTTGGCCAACGTTGTTGAATGGCTTTAATCACGTCATCGACAAATTGATAATATTCTTCACCGCTGATACGAGGCTGACTCCAACCCATATAAATCGGGTCATTCAACAGCTGTTGGTTATTGGTTCCGACATCTAAAGTAATCGGCAATGTATAGGCTGGACTGATCCCACCACACGCGGTGTACAGTGACAACTTACCAATCGGAATCCCCATCCCCCCAATGCCTTGGTCACCAAGTCCAAGAATACGTTCACCGTCCGTAATAACGATCACTTTCACGTTCTTTTTATTCACGTTATGAATAATTTGGTCAATATGATCACGGTCAGGATATGAAATAAAAATCCCACGATGACGACGATAAATGTCCGAGAAGCGCTGACAAGCCTCCCCCACTGTTGGTGTATAGATGATCGGCATCATCTCACTGAGGTGGTTTTCAATTAAGTGATAGAACAATGTTTCATTGGTATCTTGAATATTGCGCAGGTAAATATGCTTATTGATATCACTATTAAATGCACAATATTGCTGATAAGAACGTTGACTTTGTTCTTCAATGCTTTCTGTAACGTGTGGAATTAAACCGTGTAAATTAAAGCTCTTACGTTCATCTTCATTAAACGCAGAACCTTTATTTAAAAGTGGGAGTTCTAAAAGTGTATTTCCGGCATAAGGAATATATAAAGGTCGTTTCGTTTTCAAATTTTCACTGGGCATTATTTAACTCGTTTAATTAATCTTTTGTTTCGCACTGAAAAAAGCGAAATGCACAAAAGTGACTATCTCGTTATTTGTTATAGCCTATCCTGATTCGAGTGGTTTGGGGCATTTAGTAAATTGATAATAGTTTTAGTTAGATTTTATAATCTGATAACTCGATCATGCATCCAATCATCGCAACGCCTATTTGGGCTTAAACGTATACGACTTTTAGCGAATCTCAGAAAATAGCAAAAATAATTAATGATTAAATTTCAATCAATTAAATAAGTTCAATACAAAGCCCTAAATTTGGTAGGTCTTTGGTAGGTGTGAATTTAAAACATCCCTCGCAATACTCAGTTTAGGTGAGTATCACCCATAACAAATGACAATGAATGGTAGAAGGAATCGCACCATGGCTTTTAAAAATATTGCAGATCAAACAAACGGTTTTTACATCCCTTGTGTTTCACTTTTTGGCCCCGGCTGTGCTAAAGAAATTGGTGCAAAGGCACAAAATCTTGGCGCAAAAAAAGCGCTTATCGTGACCGATGCCGGTCTTTACAAATTTGGTGTGGCAGACACCATTGCCGCATATTTAACTGAAGCTGGCGTAGAAAGTCACATCTTCCCGGGCGCAGAACCCAACCCAACTGACACCAACGTGCATAGCGGTGTAGATGCCTATAATGACAATGGCTGTGATTTTATTGTCTCTCTCGGTGGCGGCTCTTCTCATGACTGTGCCAAAGGCATTGGCTTAGTCACTGCGGGTGGTGGTCATATTCGTGACTATGAAGGCATCGATAAAAGTACAGTCCCAATGACTCCACTCATTGCGATTAATACCACCGCAGGTACGGCATCAGAAATGACCCGTTTCTGTATCATTACCAATACTGACACCCACGTTAAAATGGCGATTGTCGATTGGCGTTGTACCCCTCTTATCGCCATTGATGACCCGAAGCTGATGATTGCGAAACCTGCGGCGCTCACTGCAGCAACCGGTATGGATGCATTAACGCATGCGGTCGAAGCTTATGTGTCTACAGCAGCCAATCCCATTACCGATGCTTGTGCTGAAAAGGCCATTGCAATGATCAGTGAATGGCTCAGCCCTGCCGTAGCCAATGGCGAAAACCTAGAAGCACGTGATGCGATGAGCTATGCACAGTACTTAGCAGGAATGGCATTTAACAATGCATCTTTAGGTTATGTCCACGCGATGGCCCACCAACTCGGCGGCTTCTACAACTTGCCACATGGCGTATGTAATGCCGTGCTGTTACCACATGTTTGCGAATTCAACCTGATCGCCTGCCCTGACCGCTATGCACGTATCGCGCAGCTCATGGGTGTGCCAACCGATGGTTTAACGGTGACTGAAGCGGCTTATGCAGCGATTGCAGCAATCCGTGAACTGTCTGCTTCGATTGGCATTCCATCGAGCCTTTCTGAACTTGGTGTGAAAGAACAAGACCTCAGCATCATGTCTGAAAATGCGCAAAAAGATGCCTGCATGCTAACCAATCCACGTAAAGCGAATCATGCTCAAGTGGTTGATATTTTCAAGGCAGCGCTTAAAGCCAATGCTTCTGTCGTCGACTTCAAAGCAGCAGTTTAAGTTAAGTCCAAAAGGTCTTCATGTTTAAGTGACCTAAGTGCCTACATTACCCTTTGAGTTTAGTGATGTAGGCTCAACTGAATCCATTTCACGTTTTATTTCAGGAAAGCGACTATAGATTGGTCGCTTTCATACTGAGGTCACTCTTTTTTTAGTTCGTAAATCAGCATCGATTATTCATTTGACAAAAGCTCATGGCTCATCAAGGATAAAGCATAATGTCCAATAATATTGATGAGTATAATAATGAGCCATTCACCAATTCAGTATCAGCCTGACATTTTGGGCGCAGGCTATGAACAAGCCACGCTGACCTTCCCGGATGATTATGAAGGCCCTGTGGTTGCCACACTGGTTCGCAAAAAAGCAGCGGCCCCCACCTCCAAAGCGGTGCTCTATATCCATGGCTTTATCGATTATTTTTTCCAAACCGAAATGGCGGGACGCTTCAATCAGCACGGTTTCGACTTTTACGCACTAGATTTAAGAAAGTATGGACGATCAATTCTACCGCATCAAAAATATTATAATGTGCATGCACTGTCTGAATACGATGCTGAAATAGATCAGGCCCTAACGATCATTGCTGATGAAGGTCATGATGCCTTGCTGCTCTGTGGTCATTCTACCGGTGGCTTAACCACCACTTTGTATGCAGCCCATCATCCAAATCATCCTTTAATTCAAGCCCTTTGGGTCAATAGCCCATTTTATGATTTCAACATGAATCCAGTGAAACGCGCACTGGGTATTCCACAGCTGAGTAAATTGGCAAAAACCTTTCCCAATTTAAAATTCCCAAGTGAACTGAATAAGTGGTACACCGCCAGCTTACACCGCGAACTCAAGGGTGAATGGGACTTCAATTTAGACTGGAAAAAGACCCGCTATCCAATGGTGTATTTAAGTTTCGTGCGGACAATTTATGAGGCTCAAAAAGAGATTCATCGAGGTATCAGCCTAGATGTACCGGTCTTGGTCATGCACTCGCATCAAACTAAAAATCCCAAAAAATGGGGTAAAGCAGCGCAGACCAGTGATGTGATTTTAGGTGTAAAAGATATCCAAAAATATGCCAAGAAAATTCAGGGCGATGTCACCATTCAAAGCATACACAATGGCTTGCATGATTTAGTGCTTTCGGAAAAAACCGCGCGTGAACAAGTCTATACCCAGCTCTTTCAATGGCTGGCCAATAAAGGTTTTTAACAGCCCGAATGACATTGCAACTTACTGTTTTAATTTCAACAAGGTCTGATGTACGGGATGCGATCTCGGCATCAGCTCGATCAGGCGTTCAACCGCATCAATAGCTTCAGGAAAACGCGCGACATGCTTGAGCAGAACATCTGTTTCTTTGGCATTAAAAATCGCTTGGCTCAATCGTGACTCAAGACAATCACGCCATGCCCCTAAAAAAGGACTTTCGGTTTTGGCCAAGAAAACCCCTGAACACAGTTTTAACGCCGAATCGAGATAACCTGCATCTAAGGCTTGCTCGGCTTGCAAAAAATCGGCTTCGACTTGCGCCAATAAACGATAGGGTCTTGAGCCTAACATGCCGCCCAAAATATCGCGTAGCTGCGACATTTCCGCTTTTAAAGTCCCAACACTCACCTTGCGTTCACCATATAAGGCTTGATGCAATGTATCTAAGGTCATGCCTTGTGGACATAGCGCCAAGATGGTTAAAATTTCAATTTGCCGTGGGGTCAGCACCATCACTTTGCCATTAAATAACACTTGCGGCACTGCAAAGGCCCGAATGTACAAATGCTGTTTTTGAAAATCGAGCAAAGCCGATTGAATAATCGAAGCGCAGCGTTCAGCCGCAAGTAGCCCTAAACTATTGTGGTTTTTCCACACGGTGGATAAATCAACCACGCCCAAAATTTGCTGCGTGTGTGGATCGATAATTGGTGCTGCATAGCAGACCCATTCATGTACAGACGGCATATAATGTTCATTTGAAAACACACAACTCGACTGTTGGGTTTTTAGAGACAACGCTAAAGCATTGGTTCCGACCAATTCTTCGCGCCATTGCCCACCTGCAATAAAATGCACACTTTCCGCAGCACTTTGCATTTGCCGACTCGACGCACTCCAAATAATCGTGCTACCCACATCACCCACGGCAAGTACCATCGACGACTGTTCGGCAATGTGTTTTAAATCTTCGGCACAATGTTGCAACGCATGATGCAATGCCGACTGTTGTTGACTTTGAGGGCTTAAATTTACCAAAGGCGCAGCACTCCGATTTTCCGGAATTTCCGCCTGCGCCGATCGCTGCCAAGAACTCGCAATGCTCTCATTCAATTGCGAAGTTTGCTGCTTTGACAGACTCATGCCCTGCCTTAACCGTTCGACATTCTGTCGTTTTTCAGATAAATCCTTCTGTATCATCATTCATTATTCTCACAACAATTCATGACTAAAAATCCGTTTCCTGGCTTTTGTTTTTAAGACTGAAAAAAAATATTGTAAACCTTCTTGTCTCCAACCTTTTTCCAACCTTATACAGGCTATGCTAATCAAATAATGTACAAAAGTACCTTATACCAAAGCTGTAGATTGCCACAGATGGGCAGCCCAACAAGATCATAATAAACAAGCAAAGGAAAATTCATATGCGTTATGTCGATCCTAATCAACCCGGTTCAAAAGTTCAGTTTAAAGCTCAGTATGAAAACCTGATTGGTGGCCAATGGGTCGCGCCAGTGAAAGGTGAATACTTTGAAAATATCTCCCCTGTAGACGGTAAAGTTTTTACCAAAGTGCCACGTTCTTCTGCTGAAGATATTGAATTGGCTTTGGATGCAGCGCATAAAGCCAAAGCCCAATGGAACGCCTCTTCCCCAACCACACGCTCAAATATTTTATTAAAAATTGCCGATCGACTTGAAGAAAACCTAGAGCTCCTTGCGGTCGCAGAAACCTGGGACAACGGTAAACCGATTCGTGAAACCTTAGCCGCTGATATTCCACTTTGTATCGATCACTTCCGTTATTTTGCCGGCTGTATCCGTGCCCAAGAAGGCGGCATTTCTGAAATTGATGAAAATACTATTGCTTACCATTTCCATGAACCACTTGGTGTGGTCGGTCAAATTATTCCGTGGAATTTCCCAATCTTGATGGCGGCTTGGAAACTTGCTCCAGCATTGGCTGCGGGAAACTGCATCGTGTTGAAACCTGCGGAGCAAACGCCTGTCAGCATCTTGGTCTTGGCTGAACTCATTCAAGACCTACTCCCACCGGGCGTGCTGAATATTGTGAATGGTTATGGTGTTGAAGTCGGTCGTCCATTGGCGACTAATCCACGTATTGCCAAAATTGCTTTCACCGGTTCAACCGCTGTGGGACAAATGATCATGCAATATGCGACTGAAAATATCATTCCTGTGACTTTAGAACTTGGTGGAAAATCACCAAATATCTTCTTTGAAGACATCATGGACAAAGATGATGAGTTCTTAGATAAAACACTCGAAGGTTTTGCCATGTTTGCGCTCAACCAAGGTGAAATTTGTACATGTCCTTCACGTGCATTGGTACAAGAAAGCATTGCAGATCGATTCTTGGAAATGGCTGTCGAACGTGTCAAACGTATTAAGACGGGTCATCCACTCGATACCGATACCATGATTGGTGCACAAGCATCTCAAGAGCAGCAAGATAAAATCTTGGGCTGTATCGCTACAGGTAAAAATGAAGGTGCACAGCTCATTACTGGTGGTGACCCACGAAATGAAGTCGGTACAGGTTTCTATATTGAGCCAACGATTTTTAAAGGCACCAATGACATGAAGATTTTCCAAGAAGAAATCTTCGGCCCTGTGCTTTCAGTAGCAACCTTTAAAGACTTTGATGATGCCATTAAAATTGCCAATGACACGATTTATGGTCTAGGTGCAGGGGTTTGGTCGCGTTCAGCGCATACTTCATATCGTGCGGGTCGTGCTATTCAGGCAGGTCGTGTATGGACCAACTGTTATCATATCTACCCTGCACACGCAGCATTCGGTGGCTACAAAAAATCAGGGATCGGCCGGGAAAACCACAAAATGATGCTTGATCATTATCAACAAACCAAAAACTTGTTGGTGAGCTATGACACCAAACCAATGGGCTTCTTCTAAGCAGCGTTGAACAATACATGAGATAAAAAGCGAACTTCGGTTCGCTTTTTTGTTAGAAGCCTCTTCAATGAATTCATTAAAATTTCTTTTAAAAAGCTGCAAATTTTCTTATGCTTGCTAAACAAATAACTTTATTAATTAAAAATATTTAAATAGCTATGAAATATTGTGTCTCCTGTGGAGAAAAAGCATTAGTACAACATCACTTTTGTAGTGCCTGTGGTCATTCATTTGGTGATCAAGTGTCAGACAAACCTAAGCAAGCACGTTATCCCGCATTTGTGCCCAACCAAGATGATATTTCGACCTATGAACATCATCTCAAATACTTAAACAAATTAAGCTCTTTCCAAAGCAAAGTATTCTATCTTTTCTTCTTTGGTGCTTTCGCGGTCATGTTTTTTACTTTCACAAGTGTATTTTCAGGTTGGGCGTCTGTTTCCAAAGCATTTGAATCTATATGGCTATTTCCTTTTTGTATCATCAGTTGTATTGCCATAAAATTTACAAGTTTGGACTATTGGCTTGCTAAACAAATTTATGGTCGAAATTATCGTTATAAAGACAATGGATTAAGACTCGTTTACCAAGAGCTACCAAGCGCTAAAAATCATAAAGATGAATTTATCTGTATCTTTTGCGGCAATAAACGATTCTTTCGTAAAGGTATTTATGCAAGCGATTCATGCACCGTAAATTGCACCAAATGTCAGCATTATTTATATACGGAATAAAGCTTAAGTTTTTTAAGTTAGTACCCCCAAAAATAAGACTCAATACAAATGAAAGCTGAGTAAAAGTAGATGTAAGTAAGACAATCAGCCATGATCCATTCTATAATTCCACTTACATCTACAATGACTTCTGCATTCCCGCCCTAAAACTGGTGCTTATATTCAGTAGCATTCACTCAAGTATTCGTCCAATTAGGCTGATCGTGATGAAGCCTGTAAAGCCGCCTCAACAAAATGTAAATGATCAACACCCCAATATAACTCATCATCGACAAACCAACTTGGCGCCCCAAACACACCACGTGCAATGGCTTCTTCGGTCACCACTTTAAGCTCAGACTTTACTTTTTCATCTTCAAGCCATGATTTAACCTGCGCTACCTCCAATCCAAGCTCCTGCATCAATTGAATTAATTCATTGAGATCATTTAAATTGCGTGGCTGACCAAACATTGCGTTAAAAATACCCATCAGTACATTGAGAAATACTTCAGGCTGAAATAATTGGACTGCGGTTATCAAACGCATCAACTGCAAAGTATTGATCGGAAAATACGGATTCATCTGTACGGGTATCTGCCATAACTTTCCCCAACGTTGAAGATCAATCATGGAATAACGTGCCTTCGCAGGTACCGCCATTGGGCTACTATTGCCTGTGGCTTTAAACACTCCACCGAGTAGCATTGGCTTCCAAATCAGCTCGGCTTGATACTGCTGCGCAATCTGTTGAATACGGTGAAATCCAATGTAGCTATATGGGCTGCCGACATCAAAATAAAATTCAATGACTTTCATTTTTTTCGTCCTTTTTTTGCTTATTTTCCTAACTGATGTTACGCACGTAAAAGTAACATCGTATTTTTTTAAATGATTTTTAAGCCGATTTGACGGAGTCTTACATCCAGGGTTTAAATAAAGGGATTAGCCTTCGGCTGGAGGTACTTTTGTTTCGGCAAAAGTACCCAAAACCATTGTCATCCGCAAAACTCGTTCACTAGCGTCTAATTATTCAAAGTATCGCAAAAACATTTTTGAATAGATGTAGTCCTGTCTCAAACACTTGCGGATGACCTTACCGCGTATCGTTCTTTCATTTGAATCAAATTACGCTTACCAGCGTTCCATCCACGGTCGCAGATCTAATTCATGCGTCCATGCATCTCGTGGTTGCTGTGAGAGATGCCAATAATTTTCTGCAATATGTACGGGATTTAAAATACCATCTTGCGCTTTTTTTGCGTACAAATCGGGAAAAGTCTCTTTAATAAAGTCGGTATCAATCGCCCCATCAACCACCACATGCGCCACATGAATATTTCTAGGCCCAAGTTCACGCGCCATGCTTTGTGCCAAGGCACGAAGCGCATGTTTTGCGCCAGCAAAAGCGGCAAAGCCTGCGGCACCACGAACCCCAGCCGTCGCACCCGTAAAAATAATTGTGCCAGATTCACGGCTCACCATGCGCTTCGCCACTTCCCGACCCGTTAAAAATGCCGAGAAACATGCCATTTCCCAAATCTTGAAATATTTACGTGCGGTTTCTTCCAAAATACTACATGGCACATTGGCACCAATATTAAAGACCATGACCTCAATCGGGCCAATGTTTGATTCGATATGCTCGATGAGTTCAATCACTTGCTCTTCTTTTCGAGCATCAGAACCAAAGCCAAAAGCAGTCCCTCCCTGTGTTTGAATTTCAGCAATTAAAGGCTTTAATTTGTCTGCATTTCGTCGTGTCATACAAGCAATATAACCCTCCCGGGCAAAACGTTTGGCTATTTTCTCCTGCACCAATGATCAATGCCACACCTTTGGCAGGCTGAGATATATGATTATTTTCCATAACAATCCCCTCGTGCTGGATAGTTTTTTTATTCCATGTGCGATCAATTTTATTGAATAACGATCGTTACTATAACGAATACTATGTTATGGTTAATTTATCGTCAATCTTATTTTCAAGGGGGTTGCAGATGCGCTACAAACCCGAATACAAACAAAAAAAACGCCAAGAACTTTTAACCATCAGCGGACAAATTGCGAAAAAAGACGGCTTTGCCGCAACAGGTGTGGATGGATTCATGAAAGCCGCCGGCGTCACCAGTGGCGCCTTTTACTCACATTTTTCGTCTAAACAAGAGCTACTTAAAGCCTTAATTGAACATGAGTTACAACACAGTTTTGATATGTGGCAAAACAATCCACATGATAATGCGCAAGATTGGATTGAATTTGAGCTTGACCGCTATTTAACCCCTTCCCACCTTGAACATCCTGAACAAGGCTGTGTTTTGCCGACACTTGCGACCGAAGTAGCTCGTGCAGATGACACGATTAAACAGGCCTATGAAAAGGAATTACTGCGCGGTCAGGCTTTATTTAGTCAGCATCTCGGTAGCGAAGAACATGCTTGGGCCATCATCTGCCAACTTGCCGGTGCCATTTTAATTGCGCGTGCAGCCGCAGATCCACATTTGCAAAAAACTATTTTAAACGCCAATAAGATGATGATTCGGCAATATTTAGAGAGCCATGTGGCTGCATCAACGTGATTGATTTTTATGTGACAGTTCATGGAGTTAAAGACCGACAGTTTTCCGACAAACTGTTCATCTCTTTCATTTGAATTATTTAAAATCTGTATAAGCTTACCCATTTTTATGCTTTTCAAGTGTTTAAAGATTCAGCATAAATGGCACAATTCAAATAAAGTCCTCTTTTCAAGGTTCTGACGACTGTGTATAACAATGAGCCATTAAAGGAAAATGATAAGCATAGGCAAAGAACGCAAAAAAACGTTAGACTATGCAACAATCAATGCAAGTAAATGTCATTCGAGACAAAAAAAAGGTGAAGATTGATGCCGCTCAATACTGTTGAAGAGCTCGTAGCTGATATTCGTGCAGGAAAAATGGTCATCCTAATGGATGATGAAGATCGTGAAAATGAAGGCGACCTTGTTATCGCTGCGACCCACGTACGCCCTGAAGATATCAACTTCATGATTACGCATGCGCGTGGTCTTGTATGCTTAACCTTAAGTAAAGAGCGTTGCCAGCAGTTAAATTTACCTTTAATGGTCGATGCAAACGGTGCACAGCACGGTACAAACTTCACATTGTCGATTGAAGCAGCAAATGGCATTTCAACAGGTATTTCTCCTGCTGAACGTGCGCACACCATTCAAACAGCGGTGGCTGCACATGCTAAACCGGCTGACATCGTACAGCCAGGCCATATTTTCCCGCTGATGGCGCAGCCTGGTGGTGTCCTTCACCGTGCCGGTCATACTGAAGCCGGTTGTGACTTATCTCGTTTAGCTGGCCTAGAACCCGCATCTGTGATTTGTGAAATCATCAATGAAGACGGCACTATGGCACGTCGCCCAGACCTTGAAGTGTTTGCTGAAAAGCATGGCTTAAAAATGGGGACGATTGCGGACTTAATTCACTACCGCATGACCAATGAGCAAACCGTTGAGCGCATTGATCAACAAACTTTAGATACTGAATATGGTACTTTTGAATTGTTCCGTTACCGTGAAATTGGTAACCCAGACATTCATTTAGCACTGGTTAAAGGCGAACCGAAACAAGGCGTAACCACAGTCCGTGTACACGGTTTCAATCCAGTTCGCGACTTACTAAAACTGAATAAACAAGATGGCGCTCCGGCGTGGAATCTCGATAAAGCACTCAAAGAAATCGCATCCAGCGATCGTGGTGTTTTAGTGTGGATTGGTCAGCGTCATTTACAGGACTTAGGTCCTGCTTTAGAAAATTTAACTGCACCGAAAAATGTTAAATCCAATGCGGCACTGTCTCAGCAGTATCAAACCATTGGTGTGGGTGCACAAATTTTACGTGATTTAGGCGTGGAAAAAATGAAGCTACTCAGCTCTCCACTACGCTTTAATGCACTATCAGGTTTTAACTTAGAAGTGGTGGAATACATCACCGCAAATCAAACATCAGAGAAATAATCGAGGTTGCTATGGCAGTTCGCCGTATTGAAGGTATGTTACATCTCGCGAACGAAGACCGTTATGCGATTTTAGTTGGTCGTTTTAATAGCTTTGTTGTTGAACATTTGCTAGAAGGTGCCGTTGATACATTGAAACGTCATGGCGTATCAGAGGATAATATCACTGTTGTTCATGCACCGGGTGCTTGGGAACTTCCTGTGGTTGCAAAAAAACTTGCAGCTTCAGATCGTTTCGATGCCATCATCGCGCTTGGCGCAGTGATTCGTGGTAGCACGCCTCACTTCGATTTTGTTGCTGGCGAATGTGCCAAAGGTTTAGGCGTTGTTGGTCTAGACACTGGCTTACCAGTAATTAATGGTGTATTGACTACGGATAGTATTGAACAAGCGATTGAACGCTCAGGTACAAAAGCAGGCAATAAAGGTAGTGAAGCTGCCTTGACTGCTATTGAAATGGTTAACTTGTTAAAGGCTATTTAACGCTATGTCGCAAACACTTCAAGCAACTTATGCAGCAAAACGTAAAGCACGTCGCTTTGCTGTACAAGGAATTTATGAATGGCAAATGAGCCACAATCCTGTCCATGAGATTGAAGCACGTACACGTGTGGATAATGCCATGCACAAGGTCGACCTCGGCTATTACCACGAGTTATTGACCGAGGTTGTTGCCAATCATGAAGCATTGGATGCGCTTTTAATCCCTGTACTCGATCGTGAAGTAGACGCTTTAGATGGTGTTGAACTTGCAACACTTCGTCTTGGTGCATATGAACTCAAAGAACATCTTGAGATTCCATATCGCGTCGTGTTAGATGAAGCGATCGAGTTAGCTAAACATTTTGGCGGTGCAGACAGCCACAAATACATCAATGGTGTATTGGATCGTTTAGCGACTACATTGCGTGCAGCAGAAAAACAACAAGCTAATTAATTTTTTAAGTAGTACGTTGTATGGCTGAGTTCTCGATCATTGATACCTATTTTAATCGTCAGAATATCAATTCTGTCGATTTAGGGGTCGGTGATGACTCAGCCTTGCTCACCCCTCCTCCACAGCAACAATTGGTCATCTGTGCCGATACACTGGTTGCTGGGCGTCACTTTCCCCTCGACACAAACCCACATGCCATCGGCTGGAAATCTGTTGCCGTCAATCTCTCTGACATTGCTGCAATGGGTGCCAAACCACACAGTATTTTATTGGCATTGAGCCTACCCCAAATTGATCATGACTGGCTCAAAGGCTTTAGTCAGGGTTTATATGATTGTTGCGATCAATTTGGTGTGAGTTTAATTGGTGGTGATACCACACAAAGTCCTCATCTGACGATTTCAGTCACAGCCCTTGGCTGGGTAGAATCAGGACAAGCTGTCCCACGTTCAGGTGCCCAAATCGGTGATTATATCTGCGTCAGCGGACAAGTCGGTGATGCTGCATTTGGCTTAAACCATTTAGGTCATCGCTTACAGCGCCGTTTAGATTATCCCACACCACGTTGCTTACTGGGGCAACAGCTCAAAGGCTTAGCCAACAGTATGATTGATGTCTCTGATGGGCTCGCACAAGATTTAGGACATATCCTCGCTGCTTCACACGTCGGTGCAGAAATTGATTTAGATCAACTTCCTATCGATCACGATGTAAAACAATTACAACAAGAAAAGCAGTGGCAATACGCCCTCGCGGGTGGAGATGACTATGAGTTATGCTTTACAATAAGTCCGCAGAATTATAAAAAACTTCTGCAACTAAAATTAGATGTAAACATTAGTAAAATCGGTCAAATCACCCCTAATTTGGGAATCCGTTATAACAACCACGGTGTTGACCAAGTTATAAAATTTAAGGGATACCAGCATTTTGCATAAGCCAGCCATTAACTTTAAATCCATGTCTTGGTTTAACCGAGTCATCGCCTTTTGTGGCGTGGGATTTGGTTCGGGTCTTGCACCCAAAGCACCGGGCACCTTTGGCTCTGCTTTTGCTTTGTTGTTTATTCCAGGTTGGCTTGCAATCGGCTTTTTCAACTCCATTATAGTCATGATCATCATGTCGATTATTGGGATCTATATTTGTGGTCAAACCGCCAAAGTCATGGGTGTTCATGACGATGGCCGCATCGTATGGGATGAATTTGCCGGTCAGTCCATTACCTTCCTCCCGATTTTATATCTTGGGCAAATGAGCTGGACTTGGGCATTGATTGGTTTTGCTTTATTCCGTTTATTTGATGTCTGGAAACCGTGGCCTATTTGTGTCATTGACCGTCAAGTCGGTGGTGGCTTTGGCATCATGTTTGACGACATCATTGCGGGTCTTTGGGCCGCGCTTTGCATCTGTATTTATTTTTATATTGTGTCTATGTAATAGAAACACCTAGGATTAAACATGTCTACTAGCGTTATTATTCTTGCTGCAGGTAAAGGAACACGTATGCGTTCACGTTTACCCAAAGTTTTACAACCCCTCGCAGGACAACCGCTGCTCGGTCATGTCATCAACACGGCGAAAAAACTAAATGCAGAAGAAATAATTACCATCTATGGGCATGGCGGTGAATTGGTTCAAAACGCGTTTGCACATGAAAATATCAAATGGGTTGAACAAGCAGAACAATTGGGTACAGGCCATGCAGTCAAAGTGACTCTGCCTGTCCTAGCAAAAACTGGGATTTCTTTGATTCTCTCGGGTGATGTGCCTTGCATCACTGAAGCAACATTACAAAAACTATTAGATGCATCTGCTCAAACAGGTATTGGCTTAGTAACCCTAACGGTTAATGATGCGACAGGTTATGGTCGTATTGTACGTGAAAATGGCAAAATTCAAGCCATTGTTGAACACAAAGATGCCTCTGAAGAACAACGTAAAATCAAAGAATTTAATACCGGTATTTATGCAGTAAGCAATGCCAAATTACATGAATGGTTACCAAAATTAAGCAATAATAACGCGCAAGGTGAATATTACCTGACCGATATCGTTGCCATGGCGATTGCAGACGGTCTCGAAGTGGCATCTGTTGAACCAGAACGCGCTTTCGAAGTGGAAGGTGTCAATGACCGTGTACAGTTAGCTGCACTTGAACGTGAATTTCAAGCATTCCAAGCTAAACAACTGATGCAACAAGGCGTTCACTTGATTGATCCTGCACGTTTCGACTTACGTGGTACATTGACTGTTGGTCAAGATGTCCGTATCGATATCAACGTGATTATTGAAGGTGATGTTGAAATTGGTGATAACGTTGAAATTGGTGCTGGTTGTGTGATTAAAAACACCAAGATTGCAGCAGGCACTAAAGTTCAACCGTATAGCGTTTTTGACAGCGCTATTGTTGGTGAAGACGCTCAAATCGGTCCATTTGCACGTTTACGCCCAGGCGCAAACTTGGCCAATGAAGTGCATATTGGTAACTTTGTTGAAGTTAAAAATACCACTGTCGGCTTAGGCTCTAAAGCCAACCACTTTACCTATTTAGGTGACGCGGAAGTCGGTGCAGGTTCAAACATTGGCGCAGGCACCATTACCTGCAACTATGATGGCGCAAACAAATTTAAAACCATTATCGGTGACTCAGCTTTCATCGGCTCAAATAGCTCATTAGTCGCTCCTGTCACCATTGGTCATGGTGCAACAGTGGGTGCTGGCTCAACCATTACACGTGACGTGGCAGACAATAGCCTTGCGGTAGAACGTTCGAAGCAATTTGCCAAAGAAAACTATCAACGTCCCCAAAAATTGAAGAAATAAGAGGATTAAACTATGTGCGGTATTGTCGGTGGCGTTGCAGAACGTAGTATTACCAATATTTTAATTGAAGGCTTAAAGCGTCTTGAATATCGTGGCTATGACTCTGCGGGTTTAGCGCTGATTAATAAAGGCCATGTTCTACGTGAACGTCGCGTAGGTAAAGTTGCAAATCTTGAACAAGCCGTTGAAGAAGCAGATATCGCAGGTTCGGTCGGTATTGCACATACGCGCTGGGCAACCCATGGTAAACCGACTGAAAATAATGCTCATCCGCATATTTCAGGCAATGTTGCTGTAGTTCATAACGGCATTATTGAAAACTATCAAGAGCTTAAAGATGATCTTGAAGCACTTGGTTATATCTTTACCTCACAAACAGATACAGAAGTTGTCGCGCATTTAGTCAATGACGCTTTAAAAAGCACTCCGAGTCTTTTAGAAGCAGTTAAAAGTGTCGTGCCTCAGCTCAAAGGTGCTTATGCACTGGGTATCGTACATACCGACCATCCTGATGAATTAATCACGGTGCGTGAAGGTTCACCTCTTGTGATTGGTGTCGGTATTGGCGAGAACTTTATTAGCTCGGATCAATTGGCACTTTTACCGATTACCAACCGTTTTATCTACCTTGAAGAAGGTGATATTGCACGTTTGACACGTAATACCATTGAAGTATTCGTCGAGGGTAAATTGGTGAATCGTCCAATCAAAGAGCTTGATGCGACTGTAAGCAATGCTTCAAAAGGTGAATATAAACACTATATGCTCAAAGAAATTTATGAGCAGCCTGAAGCGATTAAACAAACGATTTCACAAGCCTTAAATGGTAATGCGCTTCGTGATGATTTCCTTGCCAATGCAGCTCAAGATTTCAGCCAAATTCAACAAGTGCAAATCATCGCTTGTGGTACTAGCTACCATGCCGGCATGATTGCCAAATATTGGTTTGAACAACTGATCGATGTGCCTTGCCAAGTCGAAATTGCCAGTGAATTCCGTTATCGCTCGCCTGTGATTGTGAATAACACACTGTATGTTTGTATTTCTCAATCAGGTGAAACAGCCGATACTTTAGCTGCACTGCGTGATACGCAAAAGCGTGCAGCAGCGAAAAGCTTGAATATCACCACCATGACCATTTGCAACGTGGCAACCTCGTCGATGGTACGTGAAACCAACTACAGTTTGTTGACGCTCGCAGGCCCTGAAATTGGTGTTGCTTCGACCAAAGCATTTACCACACAGCTTGCGGCACTGATGCTAATGGTATTGAAAATTGGTCAAATTAAGCAAAGCATTTCAACTGACCGTGTCTCTGAAATTATTGCAGCGCTTTGGCATACACCGAAAGTGATTTTAGATACTTTACAAAATAATGCTGAGATTCTACGTCTATCAGAATTATTTGTTGAAAAAAATCACTGCCTATTCTTGGGTCGTGGAACTGAGTTCCCTATCGCCCTTGAAGGTGCTTTGAAACTTAAAGAGATTTCATACATCCATGCTGAAGGTTATGCGGCTGGTGAGTTAAAACATGGTCCATTGGCACTGGTTGATAATGATATGCCTGTGGTGATTCTTGCTCCACAAGATGACATGTTGGATAAACTCAAATCGAATATGGAAGAAGTGCAAGCGCGTGGTGGTGAGTTATTTGTCTTTGCAGATGAAAATAGCGGGATCAAAGCGAAAGATCGTCAACACGTGGTTTATGTGCCAAGTGTGAATGAAATCTTGTCACCAATCGTATACAGCGTACCCGTGCAATTACTCTCATACCATGTTGCAGTGCTGCGTGGAACAGATGTCGATCAGCCACGTAACTTGGCGAAGTCAGTGACGGTGGAATAATAATTTTTGATCAAGGGCTGGAATTGTGTTCGTATAATTAAGTTTGTACCAAATAATTAAGTTTAGATTTAATTATTTAAGTTTGGATATTAATGAAGTAAACGAATAACCCCCCACCCTGTAGAACCAGTGATTCTTCACCAAGTCTACAGGGTTTTTAATATAATTAAATTCAAATTAGAGCCAAACCAGAAATATAAAATTATTACTAATATATTCAATTAGATAGATATATAAAAATCTCACCCTAGATTCAAAAAGCATTCCTTTTTGACCTCACCTTGAAAAAATTTCATTTTTATTTAAAGTATGCTTCGCCTTTCTGCGCAAGAATTCGCATTTTAAATGCGGAAGAATATTATGCAAACTTAATTTCATCTAGAATTAAAGATAGTAAATATTAATACAAACTTAATTTTAAAAATAAAAAACAATGAATAAGATATATCAATAACTTAAGATAAAAAATAAAACAAACTTAATTAAATTACCATAATTAGACGCAGTATTTGGTCATAAAGCAAAATAAGGGATAAGGAAATATGTGCAAACTCTGAATAAGTCTATTAGCTATTCCTGTTACTAGCAGCCCACCTTATTTAAAATGAGGTATTTCATTCACTGGATATATTAATGTTAATGGATTTGATGTTAATGAGATAAAGCCAAACCGCTGATAAAACTCCATAGCTTTTTGATCCTTAGCATGTATTACAACAAAATTTACGCCAATAATTTGAGCAACTTTTGAAACTTGTTTAAGAGCATGTGCTAAAAGTACTTTTCCAACTCCTTGCCCCTGTGCTGCTTGATCAACGGCAAAGCGACCCACAACCACACAAGGTAAGGGATAACGAGGTAATCGTTTAGTGAGAACAGCATCAACCCCATCAAATCCTATAGAGGTACTTGATAGACAATAAAATCCCCTCACCTGTGCATCATCAATAGCAACATAGGTTTTACTTGTTCCTGATTTCTGATGTTGGGATGCGTATTGTTTTATGAACTTATTTAAATCATCTTGCCCACAATTAAATGATTTTTTCTGATGATGGGCTTGTAAAACCTCAATTTTCATCCAATAAACTCATTAAATTTTTCATCTCATCATTTGCAGGGCGTGGATTTTCAAGCAAATTCATTAACATATCACGATCAGCATTATTTACTTTTAACTCGTGATTAGATTTAAGTAATTCTTTTGCTCGTTCAAATGAGGATTGGATCATAAAGGAACTCACACTAAGACCCAATAAATTCGCAGCTTGCTCAATTACATTCTTTGCATCTACGGTTGAACGAACATTGATTCGTTCTGTTGCTAAGTTAGCCATATTTTCCACCAATTTGTACATCATAATGATGTACAAATTATAGCAGATTAAGGTAGTACTTTAAGATCCAAATTTACATATTTTGTTCTAAAATATTTGGAATAGAAAATAAGCATTTTACTATGAACCAAAATGAATGGTCGGGTTTGAGTCTGAATATGCAATTGGTTTACATAAGAATATGCAACGATGTTTACTAAGATGTAATTTGAATACTTTTGCCTATCATCAACGTTTTTTTAAACTCATTAATTGAGTATTAAAATACCATATTATTTATTAAGTTGCTGAATTAAATAAATAATTAAATAAAAATTATAAAATTTTGTTTGTATATAAATATATTTAAGTTTGTATGTTTTTGCTAAATACAAAATTAACCCGCTTCAGATATGATTAATTATCCACCAAAACCCACAGGTCTTCTGTATGGCAAAAATTATAAAAAACTATGAAGAACTAGTAACAGAAGGGTATGGCCAGGGCCATGGACGCGATTATAAACCTTGTAAAACTGTTCAAAACTTCAGTTCAATTGGTCGCTCTCACAGAGTACAAGGCCGTGTCAGTAAACGTCTTCATCACTTATTTTCTGATCTAGAGCTATCTACCTTTTTACTGCTTGACTGGAATCAGAACGTTACAGATATTCGCGAGCATTATCCTTTGGATATCTATGATCTTAACTCCATCTGTTCTCGTTTCCGAATGAAAAAAGTGTCGATTGACTATATACCTTTTACCCTATCTTCAGATTTTTTAGTTGATTTTGGTAAGTTTTCTATAGCCCTTGACACTCTTTACAGCAAAGATCTGAATAAAGCTCATGTTATTGAGTCATTAGAAATTAAACGTCGCTACTGGGAAGAAGAGCACAATACGCCGTTCAAGTTGATTACTGAAAAAGACATTCCTGCTACGGTACTAGAGAACATTAAATGGTTGTATGTAGAAAAAAATGACCTTGAAATAACAAATCACATGATCGATCTAGCAGTTTATTTTATGGAAGAAATTAGCCAGTACCCTCAAAGCTCATTAATCCAATTTTGTAAGCATTTTGACCAAACTCAAAAAATGGGTATCGGAGCGACGCTCGCATTGTTTAGAAAATTATTTGCACTGCGAATACTTCAATTTAATCTAGAAATTTCGTACTTGGAGCTTAAACTCTCTGATATTCATGCAAGTAATTTGCTCCAGAATGAGAATACAGTCCATGCAACTAATTAATTCAGTTTACATCTTGAATTCAACACAATACCGAATACTCAAATTCTTACCGCAGTATACGGTATGGATTGCGATTGATAATAAAAATGCTTTTCCTGAACTCATTTTGTCTAAGGAACTTCAAACTCTCTCAGATGATCAAAGCCTGATACCAGCGCAAGATCCTTATGAATACTTAAAACGATTAAACTTGAGTGAAGATTCTATTCAACTCAAAAAAAGAGATGAAAACTTTTTAATTATTCAAGATTTAATTAATGATGATCAAGTTCTTATCAATGCAAAAATCAGGACTGCAAAAATTAAAACTCTACATCTAGAGAAAGAAGTATCAATTAATAAAATTCTACGACTCCTAAGACGCTACTGGCAGCGTGGTCAAACGATAAATGCTTTGGTACCGGACTATGAAAACTCAGGTGGAAAAGGCCAAAAAAGAACGATAGGTGATAAAAAAATTGGCAGACCACGCATCTATGAATCAAATGAAGGTAAGAATGTTACTGAACAGGTTGAATTATATTTTAAGAAAGCCATCGAAGAGTATTTAGTTCCTGTCAAAAAACAATCCATTAACGAAACTTATCTTCGGTTTAAAAATTTATTTTCCAAGCACTTTCATCAAGTGCAAGCTGGAGATATTCCAACGTATGCTCAATTCTACTACTTTTATAATACGCGATATAGAAATAAGAACAATTCCAAGGAAATTCTGAAGAATCAGAAAACCCTGAAAGATCACAAACCTCTGACTTCAACAGCGACCAAGCAAGCAAATGGTCCTGGTGCACGTTATGAGATAGATTCAACAGTCGCTGACATCTATCTAGTATCATCACGAGATCCATCACAGATTATTGGCCGACCTACCGTATATATTGTTATCGATGTATTCAGCAGGATGATTACTGGACTTTATGTCGGTATGGAAAACAGTTCATTTAACACAGCTATACAATGCCTCAGCGTTGCAATCCAAGATAAAGTGACATTCTGTCAGAGTTATGGCTTGCAAATACAACCAGAAGACTGGCCTATTTATGGTTTACCTGGTGCCATACTTGCAGACCGCGGTGAACTCATTGGTTATCAAATTGAACTTCTTGAAAAAAACTTTTCTGTTCGTATTGAAAATGCGCCACCGTATCGAAGCGATGCCAAAGGTATTGTGGAGAGGGCTTTTGGAATCATTCAGTCACGCTTTAAATCCTACGAGAATATTGGTGTTGTTTCTGGATTCAAGGAAAAAAAGAAAGGCGGACATGATTATCGACTAGAAGCTTGTCTAACTCTGGAAGAGTTCAGAAAAATCATCTTAAGCTGCGTCTTGTTACGCAATAATTTTGATATTTTGACGAAATACGATCGTAGTGCCGATATGCCGACTGACCTGCCTTCTACCCCCCTTAAGCTCTGGCAGTGGGGTCTACAGCACCGTACTGGGATGTTGAGACAAGTGGATAACAAATCACTATATGTTGGCTTGCTACCTAGGATCGATGCATCCTTAAGTGATAAAGGACTTAAAGTCAAAGGATTAGTCTATCAATGTTTGGAAATGCATCAACAAGGCTGGTTTATTCGTAACACGACCAAATCCCGCCCGAAAAAGTTGCGGATTGGTTTTGACCCATACTCAGTAAATACCATTTATGTTTTCTTTGATGAAAATAAATTGGAATACTGGGAAGCCCACTTAAGTGATGCCTCACGTCAATATCAGCATCTGACCTGGTGGGAAGCTGAACAAATTCAAAAAGCGATCAAAACTGTTGAAAAACAGCATTCGCAACTAAAGTCTGTAGCCATCAGTGAATTGCAGGATTTTACTGACAAAATCATTCATGCAGCACAGAGTCGGCAGGCTCAAGTAGGAGTACACCAACTTTCTAAAGCACAACGTACTCGGGATATCCGTCAGAATAAACAAGAAGCTATCCAAGTGGAACGTGCGGAACATCTCCAGAACAGACCCAGCAATTCTATCCAGACTATCAATCCCAACCAAGACAATTCTCAAATATCCCAATCTGACAGCAGCAATCTGGATTTAACCAGTCAACCAGACTTAATGAGACAATTATTTGAAGAGGACGATGAAGAATGAATAATAATGAAATAGTAGTTAATACATCGATACAAGACATCTATGGGGATAATCCTCTCATTACTAAATTACCGCCTATCCTTGATACAAAGTCAGTCATTAAACACCTACGGGGAAAACTGAAATTTATTCCAGAACAACGTTTCTTACCCCAACCAGAAAGAATCCATCTGATTGCTCAGCTGCCTCATGATTTTTTTCAACCACTGACCAAACATCTATCACTGGAACAAAAAATTTCTATCATGATCCGGCAAGGTTACGTGAGTAGAAACATCAATAATGGTGATAGACAAAGGCATTTACACGCCGCTTTTCAACAACTTGAACCATCAAATGAAAGTTCTTACCGATATGCACCTCCAGAATCAACTGCGACCAGCATGTCAATTATAGGATGCTCAGGAAGCGGCAAAACAACGACGATGAACAAGATTTTGCGTTATTACCCGCAAGTGATTGAGCATAAAGAGCTAGGATTAAAACAAATTGTTTTCCTTAAAATTGATTGCCCGCATGACAGCTCTTTAAAAAACTTATGTTCAAACTTTTTTAGAGCAGTAGATTTAGCATTAGGAGATACTAACTTTGAGCATCGTTTCACCAGAAGCCGCTTAAATGTGAATGCAATGCTGCAACAGATGAAAATTATCGCAAATAATTATTCTATTGGACTTCTGATCATTGATGAAATCCAGCATTTGAATACAAAAAAATCTGGCGGGGCTGAGATCATTCTTAATTTCTTTGTCACGCTGGTGAATGTGGCATCGATCCCTATCGTGATGATTGGGACACCTAAAGCGAATGAAATCCTGCAAGAAGACTTAAGGTCAGCTAGACGCAGTGCAGGATTAGGCTCTTTAATCTGGGAACCTATGCGAAATGAAGCGCCTATTCCCGATCCTGGCGACCCTGATCAAATGATCATTTCTGAATGGTATGCCTTTACCAACAAGCTGTGGCAATATCAATGGATTCAACAACCAGCTGAACTGACCGATGAATTAAGAAACACTTGGTATTATTATACGCAGGGCATTCCAGATTTAGTGGTTAAGCTGTTCTGTCTGGTACAAATTCACGCCATCACCATCGGCCTGGAAAAAATCACCTCAGAATTATTTAAAAAGGTCTATGAAGAACAATTACAGCCAGTCCACGACATTTTAGATGCACTGCGTTCAGGCAATCCCGCACGTATTGCACGGTATTCTGACCTAACCATCCCTCAAGTTCAAATTGAAGAATATGTTGAAAAACAACGTTTTAAATCTGAATTAAAAATGGAAAAACAGCATAAAGATTTAGGACCGCATTATTCTACCCTCATTGGTATGCTGACAGCCTTTGGTCACCCGGCTGCTACAATAGATCTGCATGTCACTTCTGCATTAAAAAAATATCCAAACGAGAACTTACAGGTACTACTCCAGCATATTCTGGAAGTATTAGACGGCTCTGTAGCAAAAGATAAATTGGACCAGCCTCAGACCACAACTTCGGTAAGAAAACCAAGAACATCACGCAAAGTCATGAAAGCAGAAGAATGGAAGAGCACTGAAGCCAATGACTTACGGAATTTTTTCAGTCAAGCACAAGAAAAGGAAGTAGATGTTTATGAGCTATTAAAATCATCTCACTATTTGTTTGATCCCACCTCTCCTGTGTTGCATTAAACAAAAAATAGAGAGTAAGTGTATTATGATTTCAAATTTTCCAATACCATATCCAGATGAGTTAATTTACAGCGTGATTGCACGTTATGCTATTCACAATGGAATTTTAAGTCCCAAATACCTTACTGAAGAATTATTCAATAATAGAAATTTGACGCCAACTTACGATTTACCATCTCATATAGGAAAATTGGCTAGTTATTTACCCGATTGCTATGATGCACTCTATTTAATCAACCACCACACCTTATTACCAATTTATCAACCATTTCAACCTGATACAGTGATGCGTTATGCTGTACATGTATTACAGGGTGAACAGTATCAATCATTACATACCAAGTTGGGAAAAAATGCGTCACGAATCAAATCTGTAAATTTTTTTCGGTTCTGCCCTCATTGCTGGCAAGAACAGATGGAGCAATATGGTGAAGTTTACTGGAAACGCAGCTGGCAGATTACAGGATATGAATATTGCATAAAGCATGAATCTGCCCTTTTTGTCAGCTCTGTTCCTTGCAATGGGCTAGACCGAAGATTTTATAATGCTCATTTAAATGTCCTTATTGACTCCTCACAACTTTTTATTAATTCACAAGACTTAAAGCGTCATCTAGAGTTAGCAAAAATAATCGAGGATCTACTTATTCAATCTAGCCATATTGCAGTACAAGATGTTTCGATTTTATCAAATGCCTACTTCAATCTATTGAAAGACAGAGGCTTACTGTCAGGTCAAAAAAATATCAACTACGAAAAAATTCGTCACCTTGTCTTAGATTACTGGGGCGAAAGCTTTCTTAAATACTATCATTTAGATGATCTTCTTTCTGAGAACTGCTGGCTCAAAAATATGTGCAGGAAACATCGTAAAGCATTTTCTTATCTTGAGCATTGCATTGTATTAAAATCGCTGGTTCCAGAGCAAAAACCAATTGAAACATATAAGCAATATGTTAGCTTAGCATCTATAGAAAAAACAAACTTAGATCAGCAGCACGAAGCTCCCCCTGTATGGGTTAATAATAAAATAGATATGATATTATCTGAAGATCAAAAACAATGGACAAAATTAATTCAGAAAAATTCTGTTAAGCAGGCACGTCAATGTGATCCTGCACTTTACGCTCGGTTATATCGTAATCATAAGAACTGGCTATTACTGACAAATAAATCTGCTGTGGTATTACCTTCAGCCATTCCCAAGCCACGTGTAGATTGGAAAAAGCGAGATCAACAATTGATTAAACAACTCATCAAAATCCGGGATCAATTATTAGAAGATCTCGACTCTCCACAATGGACAAAAAAGTTTTTTATTAAGCAACTTGGCTCGGTAAGTATGATTGAAAAAAACTGGAGTTTTTTACCACTCACCACCGCCTTTCTAGAGCGTTACGCTGAGTCTGCAGATTGTTATCAAATACGCCGTCTTACACGAACATTTATTCGCCAATACACTGAAAATCAGTTCTATCCACCGAGTGTTTTTCTTCGACTATCCGGATTAAGCCCTGAACGATTAACGCCAGAAGCTCGTAGATTTTTTAATAGTATTTGGGGGTGAAATTAAAAATGAGTGATTGTCTGATCGAATATTTACCGAAAGATATGATTTATTATACTGCGAAAAAAATTAGTCGACATGGTCAAACTCGGTTTGATATTGATACTTGTTTATTTAACCCTCTTATTAAACGGTATATTCATCTTAAATTGCCAATTGAAAGTATTCTTCTTTATTACCATAAAACTCCAATTGCCAATCCTGATCCACAGAAATTATTTAACCACACCCTGAAATCAGTGGATTTTTCAGCGCTCAACGTTTTAGATTTATCCAAGAACAATTATCAAAAAACGCATAACGGTCAGTTATACTTTGAGTTTAATTATGATTCACCCATATTAAAGAAAAATATGACAATTCTTTTACCTAAGCTTATTCTTGCTCGGGATCTATTTTTTTCACACCCCTATCTTTTACGTGCAGCACTTTTTGCAGAAAATTATTCAACAGATATTTTAGTGGATATGAATGATGAAAATGCTATACATATTAATATTGCGCAAAACAAAAAAATTATGAGAGCTGATATCTCTGATCCTCATTTTTTAAAGAAGCTAGCTTTAATTTTATTACAGCCGGACTTAAATAAGGCCTTCCTTAGTATTTATCAAAAAACAATTGTTGATCAAAAAGGTGTTAAAAGCTTTAATTTTGATATGGAAGCTCCTAATATCAAAAATATTAACCTAACAGTAGAGGGTATTTTTAATAAAAAAACAGGTATTTACAGAATTGAGCGCATCACGTCTTTCAAAAATCTTGATACAGCTATCAACCGCCCTATTCAATTTCATTTCACTTCAAAAAAGATTATACAACAAATAAAAAATGCTCAAGGACAAAATCCCAAGCAGTCAACACCAACATGTCCACCTAGAGAAAAATTAAATCAAAAAGCTGATGCAGATATCGATAAACTAATAGCCAAACTAAGAAACCTCCCAGGAAAAATTTATACGATAGAAGAATTAAAAATTTCTTTAGAGACGCCCCCTTCCGAAACTACCATACGGCAAAGACGAAAGCAGATGGATAAAGACCAAAATCAAGAAGAAGGATTTGCTGGCGGAGAAGGAGATATAGAGGGTACTCTGCCTGGAGTTACAACAGAATCAGATATTCAACTAGAGCGAGTCACTCATAAAGACTTGATTAAGGTATTGGACAAAATTGAACAAAAAGGATATGAAATCAAAGAAATTAAGAATTCACCGTTTAAAAAATATAAACGTTTCCGAGGCCACAAGTTTTCTAACGCCAATCAACTACGATACTTTTATGTCTATAGAATTATAAACACAAAAAATGATGAACAATTCTATCTATGTGAAATTGATACATCAGATGGAAAAAAGAACATCTCTACACTATTACTCCGATATGAAGAAAAAACTCAATTATTAATTGAGATAGATTTCGAAAAATTAAACAATTCAATACTTTCTCAATCACTCAGTTGGCCTAAAAAGTTTATATCTGAAGTAAGAGGTATTACCGCCTTTACTACAATTAATCATCCTTCAAAAAAGGAACAACTAGACGATGTAAATTATTATGTTGACTGGGCTCAACGGATCTTAGCAAAAGCAAAATCAATATAAAGGTTAAACAGTATCTTGGCATATAGGAGCGATTTTCCTTCTATAATCATACCTTCCTTACTTCGCAGGAATTATTTCGAGAATTTAGATGACACAACTTACTTGTTTTAAAGCCTATGACATTCGCGGCAAACTTGGTACAGAACTCAATGAAGAGATTGCTTATAAAATTGGTCGTGCGTATGGGCAAATTTATCAACCAAACAAGATTGTGATGGGCTGCGACATCCGTCTCAGCAGTGAAGATTTAAAACAAGCCACCATCAAAGGTCTGAATGATGCGGGTGTTGATGTATTAGATTTAGGTATGACGGGGACTGAAGAAGTCTATTTCGGTGCCTTTCATCTAGATGTTCAAGGTGGGATCGAAATCACGGCAAGCCACAACCCGATGGACTATAACGGCATGAAATTGGTCCGCGAAAATGCACGTCCGATTGGAGCCGATTCAGGGTTAAAAGAAATTCGCTTATTGGCTGAATCAGGCAACTTTAATGAAGTTATCACTAAAGGCAAAACTGAAAAATACAATATTCTTCCTGAATATATTGATCATTTAATGTCTTATATTGATCCTGCCAAAATTCGCCCACTTAAATTGGTCATGAATGCAGGCAATGGCGCGGCTGGTCATGTGGTTGATGCCATTGAAGCAAAATTTAAACAGCTCAATATGCCTGTTGAATTTGTCAAAATTCACAATGATGCCGATGGTACTTTCCCGAATGGTATTCCCAACCCAATTTTAGTTGAAAATCGTGACAGTACTCAAAATGCAGTGCTTGAACATGCTGCGGATATGGGCATTGCTTGGGATGGTGACTTTGACCGCTGTTTCCTGTTTGATGAGAAAGGTCAATTTATTGAAGGCTATTATATTGTCGGTCTATTGGCACAAGCGTTCTTACTGAAACAATCTGGTGAGAAAATTGTGCATGACCCTCGTCTGGTTTGGAATACCTTTGATGTCATTGAACAATACCAAGGTGAAGCGATTCAGTCTAAATCAGGGCATTCATACATTAAAGAAAAAATGCGTGAGCACAATGCAGTGTATGGCGGTGAAATGTCAGCACATCATTACTTCCGTGATTTCTCTTATTGTGATAGCGGTATGATTCCTTGGTTATTGGCAATTTCTGTACTCTCAGAAACCCAGCAAACATTGTCTTCACTGGTTGAAGAAATGATTGAAAAGTTCCCTTGTTCGGGTGAAATCAATTTTAAAGTTGCGGATACTCAAGCCACCATTCAAAAGATTTTTGATCACTTTGCCGATCAACATCCTGCAATTGATGAAACGGATGGTGTCAGTCTGAATTTTGGTGCATGGCGTCTCAATGTTCGAGCATCGAATACTGAACCACTTTTACGCTTAAATATTGAAAGCCGTAAAGACCAAAATCCAAAACCAATGCAAGATTATGTCGATGAATTAACGCAGTTGATTCAAGGGTAAATTTTTCTGCATGCTAATAAAAAACCATTCAACTTATTCATTAAGTTGAATGGTTTATTTTTAGCTTAACTCAAAAGAAATTCTATTTAAGCTGATAACTGATTAAAATAATGAACGATCCAATGGAATTTCGACTCCGATAGACACTCCCGCATCTTGACCATAGACATCAGAATCACTCACCCATCCATTCAGCTTCAATGGTGCATTTGGTTTTAAGTAATGTGTCCAAGTAAGATCTAAAGCTTTAATTTCATCTTTTTGCGCAAATGCATGATTATTTATTGAATTTGACTGATTCACTTTGGCCATCATTACTCGACCATTTAAGCGATTCATAACATCAAAGCGAATATCTCCACCAAGACTTAGCATTTGACCATCCCCGCCCATCGCATGACCTAAAGGGTAACCATGTTGATAATAACCATCTTGATAAATATAGTGATTATAGGAAATACCTTGTACGTCGCCATTTGTTCGAGTATCAGCCCATTCCGCATACACCTGCAAAGGTAAATTATTCAATTGTGAAGAATAATCTACCCCTGCTAAATACATTTTTTTTGAAGGAAGAAGCCCAGCTTCATCTTCACCTACATACTGCCCATACAGGCTAATCGGGACACCACTCCAGTGGTTTAAATTAAGGCGTGCATCAAAACCCGCAATTTGATTAGACTTATCTAGATCGCCATCATAAAAGTTGTCATTACCTTTAATTGCATTCCATAATGAGTCAAAACTTTCTGAGCGCCCCTCACCTCCCCATTGAAGAATTCGAGAAGCGCCTAGCTCCAAGTAAGGCAATGGCTGTGCAGTTAGACGCAGCCCTAATAGTTTGGCATCTGGAATCGCACTGTAGTCATCTAATTGACCTGCAAAAGCTTGATATTGCCAAGGTCCAATCCATGACAGCAACTTTGTTTCAAAGGCCTGTTGTTCTGCTCTTTGCATAGTAAAACCATAAACAGGGCGACTCGTATCACCACGGATTAGGCTTCCTTCATGTCCAGGTCCCCAATAGGTTGGGATTTGTCCCGCAATCAACCATTGATTCCACAATTTTCCTGCAATATAAGAACCTTCTAAATTGACATCATGTCCATGGTCAATGATTGGATCTTTTTCAGCATTGACTCGCAGTCTTGCATCCCACTGCGTTCCACCTGCATTCAATTCAAGGGCCGCTTGATATTGCGATTTTTGCTCATCTGCAAATTTTTGCGGGATGTTTTGTGGATCTGTTTCAGCAAATAAATCGAGCTTAATAGAGGTATTTTCTGCTTCTAAATTTGCCATAACCGAACTGACAACTTTCTGCTGAGCATTATTTTCAATTTTGGCAGTAGATAATGCACGCTGAATTTCTTCACCACTCAATGGCCAAGTCGAAGTGCTGATTTGGATCACACCTTGCTGATTCAGCCAATTTAGATCTGTACGTAGATCATCATTATTCAAAATGATCCCTTGAGCGCAAACCGGCAGAGCTAGAGAAGAAAAAATCGCAAATGATAAAACCCTAAGAGCTTGATATTTCATATGTTATTTCAATCAATTTATCTTTTACATATGATAACGATTTTTTTCAAACAAAAGATAAGATCTGTAATTATTTTTGCACAATCAATACACGACTCACGACTTAAGTTAAGTAGTGAGAAGTATGGCAAATACAAAATTCGCCATACTGTCTTTAATGAATTTACACACTAAATTTAAATCTTAGTTATAACCATTTGGATTTTGCTTTTGCCAGTTCCAGCTATCTTTCAACATATCTTCTAAACCATATTGAGGCTGCCAATCTAACTCTGCGACAGCACGGGCATTATCAGCAAATGAGGTTGCAACATCACCTTCTCGACGAGGTACATATTCAAATGGTATCTCAACACCATTTACCTTCTCAAAAGTATCTCGAATTTGTTTTACTGAAATCCCATTGCCTGTACCAATATTCCAAGCGCGGCATCCTTGCGTTTTTAAACGATGATTCAATGCGCATAAATGTGCATTGGCCAAATCAACCACATGAATATAATCACGCACACCTGTACCATCTACCGTGTCATAATCATTGCCAAAAATTGACAACTTATCACGACGGCCGACTGCCACCTGTGTGACATAAGGCATCAAATTATTGGGTATCCCTTGTGGGTCTTCACCAATTTGACCACTTTGATGTGCCCCTACAGGATTAAAATAACGCAGCAAAGCGATTGACCAGCGCTCATCTGCAGCCGATAATTTTTCTAGTAATTGCTCGACAATCAGTTTGGTATAGCCATAGTTATTACTTGGCATACCTGTAGGCATGGTTTCATTCAAGGGTGAAATATTGGCTTCATCATAGACTGTTGCCGATGAACTAAAGACCAATTTAAAAACCTGGGCACGTTCCATTGCTTTAACTAAGCTAATAGAACCTGAGATATTATTTTCAAAATATTTTAGTGGCTCTTTTTGGCTTTCACCCACAGCTTTTAAGCCTGCAAAGTGAATCACTGCATCAATAGAATGATGCTTAAAAATTTGATCTAAAATTTGCTGATCGAGAATATCACCTTCAACAAAATCTAATTTTTTAGCTGCCAACGCTTGAACACGTGCTAAAGATTCGACAGAACTGTTGGACAAATTATCCAGTACAACAACCTCATGCCCTGCACTCAAAAGTTGAATACAAGTATGTGAACCAATATAACCTGCACCACCTGTTACTAAAATTTTAGCCATTGGTTTTTCCTAATAATATTTGTAGTAAGCCTTGCGTTGAACCATCTAAATCCGCAATATCCTTTCGATCACCATTTAATATTGGAAGTAGCTGATTGGCAATTTCTTTGCCTTTTTCTACACCCCATTGATCAAACGGGTTAATGTTCCAAAGCACCGACTGTACAAAAACTTTATGTTCATACATTGCGATCAACATGCCCAAACTATATGGATTTAGCTCTTGCAATAAAATGGTTGAACTTGGTTGATTACCTTCATATTGTTTATATTCCGGCAAATCTTGTACTTCTTGTTGATTTAAAGCTTGATTACCAAATGCCAGTAAGCGCGATTGAGCCAAACAATTGGATAAGGCCAAATGATGCTGTTCCACCAGCGCCTCTGCATTATCGACATAGGTAAATTGTTGTGCCTGATAGCGCTGCACTGGCGCAATAAAATCACAACTCACTGCTTGACTGCCTTGATGCAGTAATTGATAAAAAGCATGCTGCGCATTTGGTCCCACTTCCCCCCATACAATCGGGCAAGTATCCCAGTCTACTTTTTGACCATTACGCTGAATCGATTTACCGTTCGACTCCATTTCCAATTGTTGCAAATACGAGGCAAAATATTTCAAACGCCCATCATAGGGCAATACAGCATGAGTCTGAATATCAAGGAAATTATTATTCCAAGCCCCCAATAAACCCATTAATACAGGTATGTTCTGTTCGAAAGGTGCCGTTTGAAAATGCTGGTCTACTGCATATGCGCCAGCTAACAGTTGTTTAAAGCCATCAACACCAATTGTCAGTGCAATTGGTAAACCAATACATGACCAAAGTGAATAGCGACCGCCTACCCAATCCCAGAGCAAAAATTGGTTTTCGGCTGCAATACCCCATTCTGTCATTTTATCTGCTTTGGTAGATACGCCAATAAAATGATGCTTTAAAATTTGTGATTCTTGTCCAAGTGCTTTTTCGAGCCATAAACGAACTGTTTGCGCATTGGATAAGGTATCAATGGTCCCGAACGATTTTGAAGAAATAATAAATAGCGTGGTTTCGGGGCGAAGTTGATGCAATAAATCTGAAAGCTGGCTACCATCAATGGTCGACACAAAATGCACATTGAGTGGCTTATGTGTGGATTTTTTGAAATCAGATAAGGCATGACTCACCATCAGTGGTCCTAAGTCTGACCCTCCGACACCAATATTGACCACGTCTTGAATGACTTCACCCGTTGCACCGCGGCATTGGCCGGCATGAATTTTTTCTACCAAAGCATACATACGCTCAAGTTGTGTATGCACTTGTTCTGCTAATTCAGGATGAGACTGATCATCTTTAGGTAACCGTAGCGCCCAATGCAAGGCTGCACGCTGTTCAGTATAGTTAATTTCTTCAGTAGAAAATAAACGCTTTATCCACGAGGTTAAATCTTGTGTCTGTGCCCACTGGACTAGATTTTTGACAACGGGCTGATTGACTCTATGTTTACTAAAATCAAAAACTACCGGCTCTAAAGTTACAGAGAATTTTTCGAATCGCTGAGGGTCTTCAGCAAAGAGTTCTGTTAAATGCTTATTTTCAAATTCAGTTTTCAAACTATGAAGACTGCCTAAAACTGAATCTAAATGTTCGACCGTATAGGGTTGAGTTTTCATAGCCATTAACGTCCTACCCCCATATATGCAAAACCTTGAGACTTCACATATGCTGGATCATAAATATTGCGCCCATCCAAAATAAGTGGATGCTGCATGGTTTTAAGCAATTCGGTATAATTTGGACTCCAATATTGTTTCCATGCAGTCAATAAACACAAAGCATGTGCATCTTGCACTGCCTCATATTGCTCTATGCAATATATAAGATCAGGTCGCTCACCATATATTTTTTTTATTTCATCCAAGGCTTGAGGGTCGTGTAATTTAACTTTTACACCTTGAGCCCATAGTGCTGCCAACATGGCATGAATAGGAGATTGTCGCGTACTGGAGGTTTTTTCTTTAAATGCAGCACCCCAAATTGCAACAGTTTTCCCTTTTAAATCACCATGATAATAATTCCATAATTTACGGAATAAAACTTCTTTTTGCTGCTCATTAATTTCCCAAACTTGAGCTAGTAATTGGCTATTTGCGCCCACACCTGACACCGTATGCGTTAGGGTCTGAATATCATGTGAAAAGTTTTCTCCACCAAAGCCTGCCCCCGGATAGAGATAAGATCCTCCAATACGGTTATCTGCAGCCATCCCCTGACGAACTGACTCAATATCAATGCCTAATTTCTCAGCAACCATTGCCAAGTCATTGATATAACTAATTCGTGTCGCCAACATGCCAGAGATACTCAACTTGGTAAATTCAGCATCTAAAATGGGCATAAATAAATATTGCTGCTGACGTGGGAATAAAGGGCGTAAGAGTTCCTTAATTTTAATTTGAGCAATATCCGATGCAGCTCCAACAATCAACTGCTTGGCTTGGGCAAAGCTTTGTAAAGCGTTTCCTTCCTGAATCATGTCGGGTAAATAGACCCACTCATCTTCATGCAAAATTTTTGCAAATTTTTCTGTTCCATGTAGTCCTAAAGTAGACGCATTGATCATCAGTTTAGGGTGAATAATGGGACGTTGTTTGATGTTTTGAAGAATTTCAATACATTGCTTTTCTTCAGCTGGGTTAAAACTGAAGAAATAGGCATCTGCATCTAAAGGAATATCATTAAAGTCGCAGTATTTTAAAAAACTACTTTGTTGTTTATTGAGTAGATTTTTTATAGCTTCATCTTGCATATACATTTGTTCGCTTTCACACGTTTTCAGTGGTTCATACCAAAAAACGTGATGACCGCATTCTGCTAGTAAAGCAGCAAATACACCTGAAAAGAGTGTTTGTCCAAATACTGCAACTTTCATATCAATCTCTTTTTATAGTTTTAGTTCTTTGATCAGCGCTTTAAATTCCTCACCTAATTTTGGATGGTCTACGCCATAATGTAAAACTGCTTTGAGATAGCCTAATTTACTGCCGCAATCAAAAGTTTGACCTTTCATCCGATAGGCTTCAACTGTATCGGTCGCCTGCAGCATAGCAATTGCATCGGTCAATTGAATTTCATTACCCGCACCTTTGGGTGTGTTTTCCAATAATTGCATAATCTTGGCAGGTAAGATATAGCGGCCAACTACCGATAAATTGGATGGCGCAGTTCCGACTGCCGGTTTTTCCACAATGCCTCGCATTTGAATGCTATGCCCTTCTGCAGGTGTAGAAGCAACATCTACAATGCCATATTGATCCACCAAATGATCAGGTACAGCTTCCACCATAATTTGTGATGCTTGTGTTTCATCAAAACGTTGAATCATCAAACTCAGATCGTTTTGGTCTGATGGATCTTTGACTAAAACATCTGGCAATAGCACAGCAAAATCATCATTCCCCACAACAGATTTGGCACATAAAACTGCATGACCTAAACCAAGTGGCTGTGGTTGACGTACGCTAATCACACTCACGTGTGGTGGTAAAATTTCAGTGATTTCTTTGAGTAAATCAAATTTCTTTTTATGTTCTAGAGTGGTTTCCAGCTCAAAATTACGGTCAAAGTAGTTTTCAATCGAGGCTTTTGAAGAGTGGGTAACAAGAATAATCTGTTCAATCCCTGCAGCAACTGCTTCTTTGACTACATATTCAATGGCCGGACGGTCAACCACCGTCACCATTTCTTTAGGAATAGATTTACTGGCAGGTAAAAAACGTGTCCCGAGGCCTGCGACTGGAAGAATGGCTTTTTTGATCATTTCTCATACCTAAATTTTAGTCAAATTTTTCAATCTAGCTTTATATAAAAACCAAGCACGTTATTTTCTTCTTGAACTTAGTTTACCTTAATTTCCGTACCACGTTGATAACCATCGACATAGTGCTCGAGTTGCTCTAAAGCCCATTCAACATCACTTTCGATAGCCGTTAAACTATGGATACGCTCAAATATTGCTAACAATTGCTCCAGTGGATAATGCTTTTCAAATGAACGAAGAATACGGCTGTGATCTGTTATTTGAGTATTCTCTTGATCAATCAATAATTCCTCATACAATTTTTCACCAGGTCTAAGTCCCGAATATTCGATTGCAATATCACCGATATCAGTTCCCTCTTCACGAACTTTTAATCCACTCAACGAAATCATTTGACGAGCGAGATCCTGAATACGGACTGGTTCCCCCATATCGAGTAAGAACACATCCCCGCCAGTACCTAATGCACCAGCCTGAATAACAAGTTGAGATGCTTCAGGAATTGTCATGAAATAGCGAGTAACATCAGGATGGGTGACAGTAATTGGACCACCTTTGGCAATTTGTTGCTTAAATAAAGGAACAACTGAACCGGAAGAACCTAAAACATTACCAAAACGCACAATACTAATTTGTGTTTGGTTTTGAGCCTCAGCCATCGCTTGACAATACAACTCCGCCATTCGCTTGGAAGCACCCATCACATTGGTTGGGCGCACAGCTTTATCTGTTGAAATTAATACAAATGTTTCTACGCCTTTTTTAACTGCCGCGTTCACACTAAAAGCGGTACCCACAGAATTATTCTTTAAACCTGCTAATGGGTTACATTCAACCAATGGAACATGTTTATATGCAGCTGCATGATAAACGGTTTGAATATCATATTGCTCAAGCACACGTTCAAGTTTTGCTTCGTCTAATACAGAACCTAAAATAGGAATAATTTCAACATTCGATTTAAGACGTAACTCTTTATCAATGCTATAGAGCGCAAACTCAGTTAACTCATATATCACCAGTAGTCGTGGATTATTTTTAATAATTTGGCGACATAGTTCTGAACCAATTGAACCACCCGCCCCTGTGACCATCACGACTTTATTCTGGATATTTTTCGCCAGTAATTCAGGAACTGGAGATACAGGGTCACGACCCAATAAATCAATAATATCAATTTCACGAATATCGGAAACATGGATATCACCATCGACCAATTTCGTTAAGCCAGGAATTTCAGTAATTTTAATATACGCTGGCTCTAAGAACTTCACAATTTCACTTTTACGTGTACGTCCTACAGAGGGTAACGCGATTAAGATTTCATCGACATTTTTTTTAGCCAGTAATTTTAATGCGCTGTCTGCGTCGTAGACTTTCAAACGTCCCAATTGCTGCCCTGTGAGTGATGGATCATCATCAATAAACAACACGGGTAAGTGTTCATCGGAATTGTAGAGTGCTCCTGCAATTTGCTGTCCTGCATTGCCTGCACCATAAATCGCCACACGTTTTTTTTGTACATCGGCTTGTAAATAAGAACGCACGATAAAGCGAATAAAACCACGGCTAAACCAGACCCAAGCGAACATGAGAAAGCCGAACATGAGCGGAATAGAAGTGGGAATAAAAGCATCGGTAAAATATGCCAACGCATACAACCCTGCCACAGTCAAAGCAGTACCCAACCCCAGCTTGAACATAAACAGTTCGCTGTAGGTACGAACAATAAAGCGATACACCCCAAAAATAAACAGCGATACAACGGCAATCACACTCGCCCATACCGAACCAAAAGCCAAGTTGGGGACCACTTCTGCGCCTAAATCAAACTGGCGAATGGCATAACATAGCCATAGCAAGACAGGAAATACACAAAAGTCCAGCACCATTAAAAATGCAAGTTTGACTAGGCGGGGGGATTCAACAGCAGGTTCGATAATGGATTTCATAAATATACAATTATTAATATTTGAATTTTAAAACACCGTATTACTTTAATGCAGAATACAGGTTCCAACCTCTAAAAATGAATGTGCGGCGATAGTTTGACCACCTGCGACTTTTACCCCCACGCTTAAATGGGCAAATTGCTCAATGACCACATCATGATCTAATAATGTACCAATATTTAAAATTACACCATCGTTGATCACAGTTTTACGACTAATGATACACCCTGCCATCACACTGACCCCTAAACCGATTTGAGCGGTTGGACTAATCATGCTGTGTGGATGAATCACCGAAGTCAATTCTATACTCAAGGCTCGCAAGGTCTGTTGCCATTGCTGCCGTAATGTATTATTGCCTACTGCCACAATCGCTTGAAGCTGCGTATTCTGCAACTGATTTAAATTGGCAATATTTGTCACAATGTTATATTCCGCCACTTGCTGTGTTGCAGGCCAACGGTCATCGGCAAACATAATCTCTTGCCATTGTCCACTCAGTTCTGCAGCTTCTGCAACAGCCAAACCGTATCCCCCTGCACCTAAAATTAACAAGCTGGGTTTATTAAGCATCTGGGTGACCTGCTTTGAATTTTATAGCCACAATTAACAATGGTATATAGGCAATCAGTACTGCCCATTCAGGGTACGCCCATGCTTGTGTAACCGTCATATAAGCGACAGGAAATAACCACAATAGGTTAATTGCTGCAACCGCTAACGTCACGGGGGTATGACTCCCGCATTTACGCGATAAAATTTGATAGCTATGGCTTCGATGTGCATCATACATTTTATAGCCACTCATCACGCGCTTTATGAGGGTATATGTTGCATCGACCACAAACACACCTAGACAAATGATCCACGCACAAAACAGTGCCAAGTTTTCTTTGAGGGCGATGAGCGCCAAAATACCCAAAGTGAGGCCGAGAAATCCGCTACAGGCATCGCCCATGAAAATTTTAGCCTTGGGAAAGTTCCACAGTAAAAAGCCAAATACACAGGCTGCCAATAACCATAATATGTCTGAGTTTAATGTGGTATTTAGCACATAATACAAAATTGCCATACTGACTGTGGTAGTGATGGCCTCAACACTGGCAATACCGTTAATACCGTCCATAAAATTATATAGATTCAGCAACCACACCAAAAATAAAACTGCAATAATATTGGCGATAAAGCCGAGTTGCAGTCCATTAAAAGCTGTAACTTCGCTAAAGCCACCTAAGCTGATCACCACGCCAATGGCTACTAAGAAATGTACGGCTAAACGCAGCATGGAGTTAATATGCCCATGGTCATCTAAAAAACCAAGTAAAGCGATGACAAAACCCGCTGCTATCAGGGTTAAACCAATATGTACGGTCAATTGTTGGCTGTATATCAGCACAGCCAGCGCCAACAAGTAGCTACACACTACCGCAACCCCACCACCGCGGGGCGTGGGTACACTGTGAGAGCTACGTTCATTGGGATTGTCTATTATATTTTTTTTGAGGGCATAATGACGCATGTAGCCTGTGAATAGTAATGTCAGTATAAAAAATACGATGCTCAGTGCAAAAATTGACATGCGTAAATTACTCTTTCATTTTTAAATAATTTTGACCCGCTTGCAGCATCGCTTGCTCGGTACTCAATGGCGCTGCCCAACCCAACAACTTCTGAGCTTTGGTCGTATCGACCTCTAGTGACTCAAATAACTGCTCATAGAGTTTGGATTTGCCAATACATACTGCCCCGAGTTTCATAAGCGATTGCGGAATATAAATAAAACGTGCAGGTTTTCCCATGCCCTGTTTTAAATATTGCACCAATTCACGTGTCGAAATACTCGTTTGATCTGCAACTAGAAATGTTTGATTGGCTGCATTTGGATGTTCAATACAGGTTTGAATAAAGTCTACCAAATTTTCAAGTGCAACAAAGCTACGTTTATTTTTTGTGCCTACAAAAGGTAAAGGTAAATTGCTTGCAACTAGTTTGAGTAACCGAGCAAAGTTACCTGGTGCATGAGCGGCATAAACTAAAGGCGGGCGAATAATAACTAATTCTGTATCTGATCCCGCAAACAGTTTTTTAAGTTCGTGTTCAGCCTCTAGTTTGGAAACAGCATAATCTGCATGAGGCTGAGGTGCTGCATCTTCTGTAAATGGTTGCTGTGATGTCACTGAACCATTCACACCGATAGAGCTCATAAATATAAAGCGTTTTACTTTTTTTTCTAAAGCCCGACGCGCTAATTGCAAAGTACCTTCTACATTCACTTTGCGAAATTCGCTCAATGGGTCTGTTGTTTGTTCATTTAAAATATGGGCACGACCAGCTAAATGAATAATGACGTCTATATTTTCAGGTAAGTCTGCTGCAAAAATATTAGCAGCAATAAGTTGTTGGATATTTGCAGAAAGTACGTGGTTCTGAGTGCGGACTAAAGCAATCGTGTCATACACACTACTCACCCGTTCAGTCAGAGCTGTACCTACAAATCCTGTTGCACCTGTGATTAATAGCTTCATTTTCTAGCCACTACTTCTGTATAGATTTTAAGAATTTTTTTAAGCATTAAATCATGTGTAAATTCTGTCATAAAACGTTCATATCCACGCTTACCCATTTGTATAACTAAATTTCTATCATCAATTAAAGTAGAAAGAGCTTGGGATAGATCCTTTTCATCATTCTTTTTTGTTAAAAATCCTGTTTTTTCACCTACAATACTTTCATTATTACCGCCAACATTTGTTGCTATAACAGGTAATTTAGCTCGCATAGCTTCAAGGATTGTTAAAGGAAACCCTTCATAATTTGTAGATAACACAAAAATATCAGAGTTATTTAAAAAATCTTTAACATTACGTTGTTGTCCAAGGAATTTTATTTTATTTTCTAACCCTAATTTTTTTGCTTCTTGTTTGCAACGTTCAAGAGTAGGGCCTGATCCTATAAACTCCATAACCCAATTTTTATCTTTCAACAAACCTAATGCTTGAATTAAAGTTATTTGATCTTTCTGATCATCAAAACGTGCAACCATTATTACCTTACAAGGCTGACCAACCACTTTAGTCTCTTTAGTTTGTAAGTCTTGAATAGGTATACCATTATGAACAGTAGTTACCTTATCTGGCGATCCAACACCAAAATTAAAACCATAAATACGATCAAACTCTGAAACTGTAATAATATGATCTGAAAACTTAGTCATAAAACGTTCTAAAGTCGCATAAATTTTTTGTTTTGTTGGACTTATCCCTTCTGTAAAAGCCCACCCATGTGCTGTAAACACTACAGGTAAATTCAAGGATTTAGCTGCTAAACGACCCAATAAGCCTGCCTTACTAGAATGGCAATGTACTATATCTGGCTTCAGCTGTTTTAAGTGTTTTTTTATTTCCCAAAAACCTAGTAAATCATCTTTTATAGAGATTTCTCTTTTTAAGTACTCCAATGAACTGAAATTTATATTATTTTTTTTTAGCTCTTCAGTAAAAGCTCCTTCTCCACCTACCAAGATATGAACTTGATGCCCTTGTCTGATCATGCCTTTCGCTAGATCAAGTAGGTGTACGCTCGCACCACCAAGCACATCTGAGCGAGTGATAATATAAACTATGTTTAACATGAGGATCTGAATATTCCGTATTAACTTAGCCTTAGAAGATATTCCATTAGGCTGATCAGTAAATGTATATCCTAAACCTTCTAACATACCAATTCTACGAGGCACTGCTGCCAATTTAGCAGCTAAAGTTCCAAAAATGACAGGTTTAGAAAAATAAGAGAATACTAAGTCAGGATTAATTGCTTTAATTTTTTTTGAGAGTTGATATGTTGCAATTATATCTGCAAGTGGGTTCAATCCACCACGGTTTAATGCATATGTAATTGGTGTAGCACCCAACTTTTCTATTTTTTTTAGGTCTTCTGCCGTATATTCAGAAGTAAACGCATAAACTTGATGACCTTTTTTTAAAAGTGTGCGAATTAAATCTGCACGAAAACCATAGAAGCTTGATGCAACAGTACCTATAAGAACTACGATCATAGTAAGTCACTTAATTTAAATTTAGTCTTCAATTATGCAATTCAGTGTTCGAATAAAGTTTTTCATAATATTACTCTTTTCTATATACACACTAGATGCCTCCCGAACTTCCAATCTAGATATAACTTTATGTTTTTTAGAAAAATTTAATAATTCAAAAAAATTAAAATCTTTTTTAAAAGTATAGTAGGGGAAGTCTTCAGGTAATGAAGCATCTTTATGACCAGAATATACTGGTATTCCCATAGCAAGCATTTCACTAACTTTTAAAGTTGACCCCTCAGTCATATTTTGACGAAATAAAGCTAATGAACCTAAAGCTGTATCACACTTCGATGCTATTGAATAAATTTCATTTTTATTTAGGGCACCATAGACGTTAATATTATTCTTATATTTATTATTTTCAATTATTAAAAGTTGATCAGTATTCAAATTTCCAATTAAATGTACAAAAAAGTTATCATCTATATCATTTGTATTAAGAAAATCTAGCAAGATATCTAAACCATGCCATTCAGTAAAATAGCTACAAACAAAAATAATATTTATCTCATTATCTAATCTATTATCATCAGCAATACATATATCACTTAATTTAATACCATTCTGGTAAGTAACATATTTTTTATTTAATTTCCTTCTTTCATTTTGATATTTTGCTATTTCCTCTGTAACTCCAGCTATTAACAAACTATTATTAATAGATATTTTCCCAGTAAACCTTTCTATGATTGAAGCAAAGATACCTTTCCAACCTTTTTTAATTAATACCAACTCTTCAATTTCCTTAGAATGGTGTACACTTACTCTATTTTTCACAAATGGAGAAAATATAATTGAAAATATATCAAAAGGTAGATATCGAAACATGACAATATCATAATGTTTACTCATTCTTATTACTTTTAACCAAAAATAAATATTACGAAATACTAATACATCAATATACTTAGGAGTTCTACTTTCAAAACTTTCAATTTTTTCACCAGAATGAAAAGCTATTGTATTCCAGTTAATATCTTGTATCTCTTTTGCTGCATTAACTTCATATTTAAGTTGATTTCTTTGACCACTCCCCAACTCTCTTAAAGCTGTTACATGCAAAATTCTCTTTACTTTCATATAAATAAATCTCATAATTCAATATACTATAATAGACTTCTTGCGTTGGGTCAAAATTAAACAGCCTAAAGCTACATTTTATAAGGTTTTAGCCAATTCAAAAATTAGGTAAAACGATACTTTCGCAAGAGATCTAATATAAATAGTATATTGACTTATTATTTTAATCCACTTATTTAGTAAATTTATTATTCTTAAGATATTCTATTATGCGACAACTAGCGTTTCCATCTCCGTAGGGATTATGAGCTTTAGACATAGTTTTATAAATAACTGTATCATCGAGCAATTTCTGAACTTGCATAGTAATCACATTTACATCTGTTCCTACTAGTCGGACAGTGCCTGCCTCCACAGCTTCAGGTCGTTCTGTTGTATCTCGCATGACTAAAACAGGTTTACCAAGACCAGGAGCCTCTTCTTGTACCCCACCACTATCAGTTAGTACCAAATAAGCGTGCTGCATTAAGTATACAAAAGACTCATAACCTAGAGGCTCAATTAAATGAATATTTTTTAAACTACCTAATAAACGTTTCACAGGTTCTTGAACATTCGGGTTCAAATGAACAGGGTAAACAAAATGTGTTTCAGGATTTTTTATTGCCAACTGCGCAAGAGCAGCACAAATATTTTCAAAGCCTCCCCCAAAATTTTCTCGACGGTGACCTGTAACTAATAAATAACGTTTACCGATTACATCTATGCTTAAGCCAGCTTGAGTTAGAGCATCTTGGATAGATTCACGTAACTCAAATGATGATTCAATCTTGCTCACAACTATTTGTAATGCATCAATCACTGTATTTCCTGTAACTAAAATCTGTGATTTTGGTATATTTTCTGCCAACAATGCATTTTGATTACGTATAGTAGGTGCAAAATGGCATTGTGCTAAGCGACCAGTTAAAACACGATTTGCTTCTTCTGGCCATGGTGAATACATATTGTTAGTACGTAAACCTGCTTCAACATGTCCAATAGGAATTTGTTGATAGAAAGCTGCTAATGAGGCACCAAATGTTGTAGCCGTATCCCCATGAACTAAAACAATATCAGGTTGGAAGTCTTTTAAAATATCACGTAATCCCAGTAATACACCCGAAGTTACGTCATATAAATCTTGACCAGGCTTCATTAAGTTTAGGTCATAATCTGGTTTTATTTCAAAAAGCTCCAACACTTGATCAAGCATCTCACGATGTTGAGCTGTTACTGCAACTTTTGCAGTAAAAAACTCATCTGCTTCTAATGCTTTGACCAAAGGGGCCATTTTAATTGCTTCAGGGCGTGTGCCAAATACAGCCAAAACCTTCATTATTTAATCACCCCACAGAAATCTAAAATCACTTTTCCATTACTAATAGCAATATCTTTAAATTCATTATGTGCGACAAGTAAAGCTACAATATCCGCTTTCTCAATAGCTTCCTCTAGCTTGGTAATTTTATAATAAGGATGCTCTTCAACATTTGGTTCAACGATGAAATAAGTCTCTCCTTTAGCCTGTTGTAATACTTTTTGTGTGATGTATATCGCCGGTGATTCGCGCAAATCATCAATATTTGGTTTAAAAGCCAGGCCCATTAAAGCTACAGATGGTGTCTTATTATGCTTCACTTCAAAATCACGAATAGTGTCGGTAATTTTTTCTGCACACCAAAAAGCTTTATAATTATTAATTTCACGCGCTTTACCAATAATTTGAGCTTCTCGTGGAAATTCTGCAGTAATAAAATATGGATCAACAGCAATGCAATGTCCGCCTACACCACTACCAGGCTGAAGAATATTAACGCGAGGGTGCTTATTGGCAAGGTGGATCAGTTCCCAAACGTTAATGTCAGCTTTATCACAAATTAAAGACAATTCATTTGCAAATGCGATTTGGACATCTCGAGAAGAGTTTTCTGTCAATTTACACATTTCTGCAGTGCGTGCATTGGTTTTATGCAACTCACCTTTGACAAATTGCTTATAAAAAGCGACTGCTTTTTCGGTAGAAGCAGAATTGATACCACCTATAACACGGTCATTATAAACCAATTCATACATAACATTACCAGGTAAAACACGCTCTGGGCAATAAGCTATATAAAGTTTGTCAGTTAACTCTGGACGGCGTGTATAGATAAAATCCCGCATACACTCTGTGGTACCAACCGGAGAGGTCGATTCAATAATGTATAAATCACCTTCTTTTAACAGAGGTAAAATATTTTCTGTAGCCACTTGAATATAGGAAATGTCTGGTTCATGATTACCTTTAAATGGTGTAGGTACCACAATAAGATAGGTATCTGCTTCAGCAGGCTTAATATTCGCTTTTAAATAACCAGATTTTACTGCATTTGCTACTGCCAAATCTAAGTCTGGCTCTACAATATGAATTTTTCCAGCATTAATTGTATCTACAACTTTCTGTGAAATATCGACCCCATGTACAGGAATTTTATGAGTAGCGATTAAGGCAGATGTGGGCAATCCAATATAACCTAATCCAAGTGTAGTCACTGACGATGTCATTAATTAAGGCTCCTAAACCTAAAATATATTATTTAAAGAATGATATACAGATAGTTCTTTCTTAATGGCCGTATCCCAAGAAAATTTTTCAGGTAACTGTAAAATATCCCTTTTACCAGAAAGGAGCTCTATTGTTCTATTTGCCACATTATGAACAAAGTTTCCATCTAATTCAAAACAGTTTTCACTACCAATTGCCTCAGGAATTCCTCCACGATTGGAACCCACCACACAGACCCCACAAGCTTGAGCTTCTAAAGTAACACGAGGTAACCCTTCATTCAAACTAGGTAGAACTAACAAATCTAAGGAATTCATAATATCTGGCACTTCCTCTGGTTCTTTTTTCCCCATCAGATATAGATTATTAATCTGTTGCTCACAAAATTTTTGTTCTAATTTAGAGTCTAAATTACCATCTCCTACGACTATAAAGCTTACATCATTGTTTAATCTTTTTTGAATTTCTTTAAATAAAGCAGGAAGAATTAAAACATTTTTAATTTCAACTATATTCCCAATAAAACCAACAATATATGTAGTTTTTATTTGATATTTATCACGTAATTGTTTTATTTTCTCATTTGAAAATCTATAAAAATTCTTAGCTGGTCCAGTATAAAGTACCCCTTTACTTGCGTCTTTACTAATTTTGTCAGAGATTTTCATTAACTTTTCACTAACGAAAAAATTATGATCAGCCATATCTAATATTTTTTTTACTTCACATTTAGTCTGAATAGTATGAAAAGGAGTAATATTAATATCTGATCCATGCCATGTAGCAACAAAAGGAATTTGATATTTTTCCTTTACAAGCACAGATAAATAATGAGCTTCTATACCATGAGTAGATAATAAATCATAATTTTTAAAGAGATTTGAATATTGCTTTAGTTTCTTAGGACAGATCACAATTCTTTTATGTAAATAATGAGTTATTAAATAACTAAAAAAATCCATTTTAAGCCATAGGTTTTTGAACTTAACTCCATCAACCAATGTAAACTCCTCGCGTTTACATTTAGGTGTTTTTTTCTTTAAAAAACCTAATATAAAGCCATATTCAATGCGAATCATATAGCAATCTACATCTGGCTCGACAAGCATTAAATGCTTTGTCCTCTCTAAAATATTATTAAACATTCCTTTTTTATTAGTTGGATCACCAACTAAAATTTTAGCTATCTTCATAAAGTCTCTACTTAAAATTACTCAATTTTTCTAAGTGAATCCAATCTCCTAATACTTTATCCCAAATTTCCGGCTGAAATGGCATAAGACCGCCTCCTTGGAAAAAAGTTAATTCTCCTAAATATACTCTCCCATTAATATTATAGAAATCTACTCGAAGATGAGGGAAGCCTAAAGACAGCTTCCTTGCTAACTGTTTCATTAATTCCCAGTTAGCAGGAATTTCAAAATGTTGATTAGATTGAGGATATCCAGGTCTAGAAATATCCAACTTATTGAAATCCATATCATAAAAATCAAAGTAGCAAGTATCTGTATGCCTTCCATGTGCTATATACATAATTTTAGGCTCACCATCAAAACAATAAAATTTATAATCATATAAATCATCTACTTCATTATCTATTAAAAGAGCTTCCGCCATAATCCTAGGCTTAACATTTTTATATGGCCATTCACGTGAAAGAAAATAATGCTGTCTATTTAAATGCTTACTTAATTTGTTTTTAGCATATTCTTTATCTAACTTATTTTTATCACGAACAATAATTACACCACCTTGATCATGAGTAGTTTTAAGAACAAAGCTTTTGGGTAACACATTGAAATCAATTTCTTCAAAACTATTCCAAGTACCATAAGATTTAACAATAAAATCATCACCGATAATATTTCTTGCAAACTCTTTTGCAAGAAACTTATCTACCATTTTCGTCATAACAGGTGTTTTATAGTGAATTTTTAACCATTGCAATTTTTCATTATATGTTCTAGGCTTATTTAAATTAAGTTTATAACCAGTTTTCAATGGAAAAAGTAACTTTAAATAAAGAGCATCACTAAAAATTGGGGAAATTAAATACAAAATCTTAATTAAAAGAATTCTTGGATTATTAAGAAAGGTTTGAAATTTTCTTAAAATAACTTTCATATTCATACCACACCCTTTAAATACAATTAGTTTTCTTTTCGAACTTACTGCGTCCAATAAGAAAAGCGATTAATAGTGTTATTATTACACTAGAGTATGAGTTAAAAACCATTGAAAAAAGAGTAATAAGAAACCACATAAAAATTATAGCTAACAAAACCAACTTATATTCTTTCTTAAATTTCTCTTTATAGACTATTTTCAGTAGACCTAAGAAAATAAGAATATATAAGAAGAATCCTAATAAACCAAAATTTATTAGAATTTCAAGCCAATCATTATGAGCAAAATTCCCAGTAGAGGATAAATCTAGCGTACTAGAAAATCCATAACCAAAAATAAAATTTAAAATATTATCGCTATTATACCAAGCCCCTAATAAACTTGAGTAAATAATATCTCTACCACTCCCACCATCATCTATCCTTGAAAATCTATTAATTAAGTACTCATTACTTAAAAAGTACTTATATAAATAAAACACTAAAAACCCCATACAGAAAGTTAATAGAATATAACTACGAACTCTATATTTATGATCAATCATACTCAACCTATGATATATAAAAAATAGAGATATTAATACACCAACTATTAGAGCTCCTCTTTTAGATCCTTGTATAATGAAGGAAAAAATAATACCAAAAAACAAGATAGAAACCAAGTTTCTTTTTACCATAAATAAATAAGGGATTAATAAAACAAATTGATAAGCCAAATTATTTACTACATCACTACTATCATTATCTCGACTTAATAAAATTAACTTCTCAGAATAATTAAAATTCAGAATTGTTACTAAAAACATTAATAGAAAGAAGCGTAATAAATGCTTTTCAGTCAATTTCCCATTTTTAGCTAAGTAGTAAAATGGAAATAAAGGTAACAAGAATAAAAGTATTGCCTTAATTTGAGAAAAATAATAAGGATTTCCTATGTCTAGAGTAATTAAATAACCTACCATACACAATATCAATAGTGCAGACCAAGCTCCAATAAATAGACTCCGATGTGCTTCCAATAAAATAACTTTATAACCATAGTAAATAGAAATTATAAATATTAAGAGAAGTGAAATTTGTGTAAACACTGTCCCCTTTGGTATTACAAATCCTTGAGATAGATACACTAAAATACTTAGTAATAGTATTTCTCTTATACAACTTAACTTACTAACTTTTAGATTGCTCATAAGTACTCAGCTTAATTTCCATAGAATACCCATATAATTAACCTTAGATCTGAATTAAAAGATTTATATAAAAAATTAACTTATTCGAAGTTATAAAATTACCTTTAAGCATCTAAAGCATCCCTTTTCATTTTTAAACACTTATCCTCTTAATACTTTTAGCTTTAAACATTATACTTAAACCTAGGATAGCTCTAGTTAATGTAACTGTAATAGCCGCTCCTATAAAATCATAAAAATAGATTAATGGAAAACATAATGTAAATCCTATTAAAGAGCTTATAACCGTAATATTTTTTAAAGATCTCTCATACCCATGGATAATCATATAATTAACTCCATAAGTACTACTTAATGCTAAAAACACTAAGGAACAGGCTATAATTTGCAGAACAATAATCGATTGATAGAACTCAGGTGTAAAGAAAATCTTTATAATAAAAGGAGCTACTAAGATCAAAACTATAGAAGCAACTATTGATATAGAAATATTAATCTTAACATAGATATTATGTTTATTTGCCTTCCTAGATAAAAATGGAAAAAATACACGTGAAATAGTATTAATAAATTGCTGAGCAATATTGGCAAATTTACTACCTGCATCTAATAAACCATTTGCTACACTACCTCCCCAAAAACCAAGCAGTACCGATGAGAAACTATTATAAAAGTTTGGTACAATATTATTAATAAAAACATCTTTACTATTTTTTATAGTCAGCATTATCTCTTTTTTTTTAGGGGGTAATACTTTAACCTGCCATTTAAAAATAATCAAGTAAAATGAAACCACACCTACTAATATTGAGCCTAGACTTAAAAATAAAGGTTGTAAAATGAAATCAGATTTTTCTTTAACAAATAAAAAAATACATATGGTAAAAATAGCTTTAGAAATTAAATCAAAAATTGTAATAAATTTCATTTTTTCTATAGCTTGGAAAAACCAGTCAGCAAATAAAATTTTAGCCGGTACAAGCATAAAGGTAATGAATAATAGTATTTGATTTTCTTTTAGGTAAGGAATAAATTCAGTAAGAATAAAAAGTATAATAAAAGAAACTAAAGCAAGTAAACTTTTAGCCCAAAGTACATTAGAAAAAATTTCAGACACTTTTTCTAAATTATCTCTATTACGTGCTACATCACGGGTAGCGGTATAACTAAAGCCCCAATCAGTAATAGTCTGAAACCAAACTATTACTGCTGCTGCAAAAGCAATTTTACCAAAACCGTCCACCCCTATTACTCGTGCCAAATAAGGAATAGTGAGTAATGGAAAAATATAGCCAGCAATTTGCATTATCATCAGATAACCAAAGTTACTGGCTAAAGCTTTACCATCCTTATTGGTACTTAAACGATTTTTAAGTGCTTTAATTCTATTCAGCATATTTACTTACTAAAATTGATATACCAAGGCATGGCTTGATCAATTCCTTGTGCAATTCTAAATTGTGGTTGATAACCTAATAAACTTTTAATTTTCTCAATACTTGCTTGCGAATGTCGTACATCCCCAGCACGAAACTCCCGATAGACTGGCTTTTTGGTATAAGTCACACTATTTTCATTTAGCGCAGCTTTAATCGCATTAAATAAATCGTTTAATGTGGTACGATCTCCCACGGCTACATTATAAACCTGATTTTTAGCTTCTTCATTTTGTGTGGTAGCAGCTAAAATATTGGCTTGTACGGTATTTTCAATAAAACAAAAATCTCGACTGGTTTCGCCATCACCATTAATGAATACATCATCACCAACAATCATAGCTGCTGTCCATTTTGGAATTACTGCAGCATAGGCTCCATTGGGGTCCTGGCGCTTGCCAAAGACATTGAAGTAACGCAAACCAATGGTTTTAAACCCATAAGTTCGGGCAAAGACTTCAGCATACAGCTCATTTACATATTTGGTGACCGCATAAGGCGAAAGTGGCTTGCCGATATTTTCTTCAACTTTAGGCAGTGCCGGATGGTCACCATAAGTTGAACTGCTGGCGGCATAGGTAAAGCTTTTGACTTCTGCATCTCGTGCAGCGGTCAGCATATTTAAAAAGCCGGTAATATTGGCTGCATTGGTGGTAATCGGGTCGGCAATCGAACGGGGCACAGAACCTAAAGCTGCTTCATGCAAGACATAGTCCACTCCTGCACATGCTTTCTGGCAGTCTGTAAAATTACGGATATCACCTTCATAAAACTTGAAGTTTGCCCATTGTTCAGGTTTGATCAGACTTTGCACTTCATCCAGATTATGCTGATGACCTGTGGAAAAATTATCCAGACCCACCACATTTTGGTTCAGCTTTAACAGGGTTTCCAGCAAATTCGAGCCAATAAAACCTGCCACGCCAGTAACTAACCAGATTTTGGGTGCTTGTTGTAATTGCTCGCATACAGTTTGATATTGGCTCATTCTTATACAGGTCCCTAAAAATTATAAACGGATGTCAGATTCAGATTGTTCTAATACATATTTTAAGTCATATAAAATATGTTCTGGTTTAGCTAAAGCACGAATATCAGTAGCCCCCATTGCTTTAAACTGCTCATGCGCAACCGCTAAAATGACTGCATCATATTGGCCTGGTTCTAGGCTTACAATTGGGGTAATACCGTATTCATGTTGTGCTTCTTGCGTATCAACCCAAGGATCATAAACATCTGCCTGAATATTATATTCCTGTAGCTCATTCACAATATCAATAATCTTAGTATTACGAATATCCGGGCAATTTTCTTTAAAACTCAAGCCCAACACTAAAACCTTAGCTCCTTCAACCTGAATCTTTTTCTTGATCATAGCTTTTACCAGCTGGGTGACTACATAAGCTCCCATAGAATCGTTTAAACGACGACCTGCTAAAATAATTTCAGGATGATAACCAATAGACTGTGCTTTATGGGTTAAATAATATGGATCTACCCCAATACAGTGCCCACCGACCAAACCTGGGCGGAAAGGTAAAAAATTCCACTTGGTTCCCGCAGCCTGCAACACGGCTTCAGTATCTATACCCAATTTATTAAAGATCACGGCCAATTCATTAATTAAAGCAATATTCACATCACGCTGGGTATTTTCAATGACCTTAGCGGCTTCAGCCACTTTTATACTCGGTGCTTTATGCGTACCTGCAGTCACAATCAGTTGATAAACTGCATCAACAAAATCTGCCACCTCTGGGGTAGAACCCGATGTTACTTTTAAAATATTGGTGACACGGTGCAGCTTATCGCCTGGGTTAATCCGTTCTGGACTATAGCCTGCAAAAAAATCCTGATTAAATTTTAAGCCTGAGACTTGTTCCAAAACTGGAATACAAGCTTCTTCTGTAGCACCTGGGTATACCGTAGACTCATACACCACTACATCGCCTTTTTTGAGTACTTTTCCAATACTAGTAGACGCTTTAATAAGTGGGGTTAAATCTGGTTGCTTATAATCATCAATCGGAGTTGGCACAGTAACAATAAAAAAGTTACAAGATTTAAGATCGTCTAAATTTGCACTATATGTTAAATGCGTAGATTGTACTAATTCTTCTGGAGATACTTCGAGCGTATGATCCTGCCCTGAACGCAGCTCGTCAATTCGTTTTTGGTGAATATCAAAACCCACTACAGGTACTTTTTTACCAAATTCAACAGCTAGTGGTAAACCCACATAGCCCAACCCAATTACAGCAATTTTTAGTTCCGAGAGTTGCAACATTCCAGAGCCTTATAATTTATGATTTAATCATGTGAAAAACAGACCGTAATATAGCAGAAATTCCAATTTATTTTTTGTGAATTTATTATTTTTCGTAATCAACCATTATTATTCCTATCATTAAAGATCTTTTTAATCATTATTTATTTAGTTTATATTTAATATTTTTCTTTAATGTATAAAACCCTATCAATTAAAACAGTAAAACGAGTCATGGTTCTCACATTAATCATTACATAGCCACAACACATTTTGACAGCAAGTCCTAGGATGTTGACTTTACATAGTATAAAATGCTGAGTTATATATTTTAAAAATCAGGCTTTTGCCTTTTTTACAATTCAATTATTTTTTATAAGTAGGATTTCGAGTGAGTTACTATCGTTATAGCTTCTTGTTAGCACTCAGTTTAGGTATGACGGGTTGTGCAATCACATCAGGTCTTCAAACATATGACTTACCAAAAGAAGGTGTTTTCCAAACAGATCTAGGTTCAACTGTAAATGTCATCAAATTATCACAAGACAATTTAGTAGCCGTTCAACCCGCACAGATTAATCAACAAAATTTTGCCCACCTTTTCAGTCAACAACAACAACAATATCGATTAAATTCTGGTGATATTTTATCCATTTATTTATGGGCATATCCGGAAATAACGCCACCTACAAATACCATTAGTAATGAAGAGGCGATAAAATCAAACGGTTACCAAATCGACCAAAATGGTTATATTCAATTCCCTATTATTGGCCGATATAAAGCTGCCGGAAAATCCCTAACAAAAGTTAATCAGGAGTTACGTAGCCAACTTGCCCGCTATTTAAAAACCCCAGATGTGATTGTTCGCGTTCTTTCCTACCAAGGCCAACGTTACTCTGTCCAAGGTAATGTAATGAAAGGTGGTCAATTTAATCTGACCGACCAACCTACCAGCGTATATACTGCACTTGGTCTTGCTGGCGGTGTGAATACGCAATTTGGCGATAATACGTCTATTACCTTGGTACGCCAAGGACAAACTTACAACTTAAATAGCATTCAGTTAGAAAAGGCTGGCTATTCACTACATAATCTACTCATACAGCCTAACGATACAATTTATGTCAATTCACGCGAAAATCAGAAAATTTATGTAATGGGTGAATCTGGTAAAAATCAATCCCTACCAATGCGTGATCAAGGCATGAGTTTAAGTGATGTCTTGGGCGAAAGTCTTGGGGTAAACTCGCTTTCTGCAAGTCGAGGTAAAATCTACGTAGTACGTAGTAATATGAATAGTCCGATGACCGAAATTTATCATTTGGATTTAACCAGTATTGGTGACTTTGGACTCGCAAACCAGTTCAGAATGCGTAGCAATGATATTGTGTATGTTGATGCATCTGGTTTAGCTCGTTGGCAGCGTGTGATCAATCAGGTGATTCCTTTCTCAAATATGATCTATAACATCGACAGAATGGGTCAATAATGTTATTTAAAAATATTCTGGTGGTGTGTGTAGGTAATATTTGCCGAAGTCCTATGGCAGAATATCTTCTGAAAAAGAATCATCCCGATCTGAATATTTATTCAGCGGGAATCTCAGGCATGGTTGGACATCCAGCAGATGAAAAAGCTCAATACTGTATGCAAAAAATTGGCATCGATATGAGTGGACATATTGCCCAAAAATTGAATGCTGAACTGATCAAGAAATCAGATTTAATTTTAGTCATGAGTTCAAATCAACAAAAGCATATTGAACAAACGTGGCCATTTGCAAAGGGCAAGACCTTTCGTTTAGGACATTGGCAAGGTAAAAATGTGCCTGACCCATACCAGCACGATCAAGCCTTTTTTGACCAGACCTCAGAACTGATCCAATCTTGCGTTGCAGATTGGACTAAACAAATTTAACTTTTGATGTACGATTATGAGCCAAAATACCAATACAGAAGATACAATTGATTTAAAAGAATTATTTTTCTCTCTGATTGCACAGTGGAAGTTAATTGCTTTATGTGTAATTTTAAGTCTCGTTTGTGCCCTGCTTTATTTAAGAACCACGCCTGATACCTACGCAGTAAATGCACTGGTACAGGTTGAGGAGAGTAAAGGAACTTCAGCAGCACTCTTGGGTGATCTATCAAGCATGATTGATCAAAAACAACCTGCCCAAACAGAAATTGAGATTCTTAAATCACGCTTAGTTCTAGGTACTGTGATTCAAAATTTGCATCTTGATCTTAAAGTTTCGGGTACAGAGAATTCATTTATTGATCGCCTATTTTCTCCACATGAATATGTCACCGAATATAAAAATAAATCAGTCGTTTTCAAAGATAATGAAAAAAGTTTTGAAATCCGCCAATTTGATATCCCTGCGCAATATCGTGACAAAAACCTTAGTGTACAGTTTCAAGAAAATAAATTTTCTTTAATTGATCTTCAGACTGAGCAAACAATTTTAACAGCACCATTGAACCAAAAAAATTCTTTACGTACGGCAGAAGGCCTTTGGGAAATCTCAATTTATAGTAAAGATCAATTCAAAGATGACTATTTAATTCAAAAGCAGTCTCTACCTGCCGCAGTTGATAGTATTTTGGCAAATTATTCTGTTGCTGAAAAAGGTAAAATGACGGGCGTGCTTGGCCTTAACTATCAAGGCCAAGATAAAGAACATATTACAAAAGTTTTAAATGCCATTTTAGCAGCCTACAGCCATCAAAATATTGAAAGACGTTCGGCTGAAAGTGCACAAACATTAAAATTCCTCGACGAACAACTCCCTGAATTGAAACAACAGCTTGATGTCGCAGAACGTGAATTTAACAAATTCCGTCAAGAGTTTAATACTGTCGATGTCACTAAAGAATCTGAACTCTATTTAACTCAAAGCGTCACTCTTGAAACTCAAAAAGCTGAATTAGAGCAAAAAGTTGCTGAAGCTTCTGCAAAGTACACTAGTGAACATCCTGTGATGCAGCAAATGAATGCTCAATTGGGTGCAATCAATAGCAAAATTGGTGAACTCAATACAACTTTGAAAAAGCTTCCAGATTTACAGCGTCGTTATTTACAACTATACCGTGAAGTTGAAGTCAAGCAACAACTTTATACAGCGTTGTTGAATTCTTACCAACAGCTTCGTATTGCCAAAGCTGGTGAAATTGGTAATGTCCGTATTGTGGATACTGCCGTAGAGCCTATTGAACCAATTGCACCAAAAAAACTACAAATCTTGATACTTTCAATTTTTCTTGGTGGTTTCCTCGGTACATTACTTGCACTACTACGTAACATGCTACGCTCAGGAATCAAAGATTCTTCAGAAATTGAGAACACCCTTGATCTTCCGGTTTATGCCACTGTGCCACGTTCCCCTATTCAGGAAAGTCGCATCAAGTTACTGAAGAAGAAAAAGACCATTCCTGTACTTGCGGTTAAAAATAGCGATGATATTGCAATTGAAAGCCTGCGCAGTATGCGTACTGCTATTCACTTTGCACTAACATCTGCAAAAAATAACCTGATCATGATTTCAGGTCCTGCACCAGAAGTCGGTAAATCATTTATTTCAACCAATTTAGCTACGATTCTTGCGCAAAGTGATAAACGCGTTTTAATTGTTGATGCCGATTTACGTCGTGGTTATTTAAACAAATACTTCAATCATGACAACCAACCAGGTCTTTCTGAGTATTTAAATGGTCAGCGTGATCTAGACAGCATCATTAAAACCACTGAAATTCCAAATTTAAGTGTGATTACTCGCGGTAAGAGCCCTTCTAACCCATCTGAGCTTTTAAGTTCTGGTAAATTCAAAGAATTCTTAGAGTTGATTTCACCAATGTTCGATCATGTGATCATTGATACCCCTCCTGTACTTGCTGTGACAGACGGTATCATTATTTCGCAATATGCTGGTGTGAATTTGGTGATTGCTCGTTATGCGAAAACTCAGTTGAAAGAACTAGAGTTAACCGTGAACCGCTTTGAACAAGTGGGTGTGAAGGTCAATGGTATTATTCTAAACGACATTCAACGTAGCTCAGCTGGTTATGGTTATGGCTATAACTATTCTTATGGTTATAAAGCTTCAAAAGACCAAGACTAATTCAAGCCTATTCAAAAAAGCCACCGAATACGGTGGTTTTTTTTATTTTCGAAATTTATGTTGCATGCATCATTCTGTATAAAAAATGTTTTATATATTCATACCGTTATAGTATAAAAATAAGAACATGACTATGATGATCTTTCCTGCACCTTACCTGATCATAGAGATAGGTAAGCGCTGAACAGGAAAAGTCTGCTAGAATTTCAGCAACTTTTTACATATAAAATAATTGTGGGAAAATATATGAGTAAGGCCCTACCTATCGCTGTCGCTGTATTACTCGGCGGTGCCGCACTTGTTCCTGTTTACTATGCAACTAAAACACCTGCTACGCAATCAGCAACATCAACTCAACCAGCTGCCAATGCTTCTGCTGTCGCTAAAATAAGTTATGCCCTTGGTTATGAAGTTGCCCATCAAACGCCTTCAGAATTAGATATTGATAGCTTTGTCACTGGCGTTCGTGCAGGCCATGCTCGTGCAAAACCTGCATATACTGAAGAAGAATTACAAAAAGCATATGCTGAGTTCCAGCAAGAAATGCAAAACAAGCAGCTCGAAAGCAATAAGCAAGCACAAAGTAGCAGCGATAATTTCTTAACAGAAAACAAAAGTAAAGCTGGGGTTAAAACCACTGCTTCTGGTTTACAGTACCTAACAACGAAAGAAGGTACAGGGAAACAACCGCAAGCCACATCAGTTGTTAAAGTTCACTACACAGGTAAGTTAGTAGATGGCACAGTATTTGATAGTTCAGTACAGCGCGGCGAGCCAATTGAATTCCCATTGAACCAAGTAATTCCAGGTTGGACTGAAGGTCTACAGTTAATGAAAGAAGGCGGCAAAGCCACTTTGTATATTCCTTCAAACCTAGGTTATGGTGCTCAAGGTGTTCCAGGAACGATTCCACCGAACAGTACTTTAATTTTTGATGTAGAACTCATTGAAGTTAAATAATAAAACCGGTACAGGAGAGCTTTTCGCTCTCCTGCTTTATTTTGAGACTCGGTCATGAAATTACAGATCAGTATGTTGTGTTTGGCACTCTGCTCAAGCACTGTATTTGCCAAAGATGTCAGTAATAAAAGTAGTGCTGCAGAACAAGTCGGTTATAGTTTTGGTTATTTAATGGGACGCAGTAATGCTGAATCCATTAAGGACTTAGATATTGATGCATTTGTTGCAGGTTTAAAGGCAGCATCTAAAGGTCAAGCTTCGTCATTAACAGATGAAGAGATGACCCGTGCCTTAACTCAATATAAAAAGCAAACCGAAGCGAAACAACTGATTGAACTGAAGCAAAAAGCGGATGCGAATGCCACCATTGGTTCAGCTTTCCTTGCTGAAAATGCCAAAAAACCGGGCATTCAGGTCACGAAATCTGGCCTGCAATATCAAGTCATTCAAGCCGGCAAAGGTAAATCACCCAAAGCCAATTCAACAGTGAAAGTTCACTATGAAGGTCGCTTAATTGATGGCACTGTTTTTGATAGTTCAATTGCACGTAACCAACCTGCGATGTTCCAAGTGAGCCAAGTCATTCAGGGTTGGACGGAAGGTCTACAGTTGATGAAAGAAGGTGCAAAATATCGCTTCTTCATTCCTGCAAATTTAGGCTATGGTCAAATTGGTTCAGCAGACGTCATTGAGCCAAACAGCACGCTGATTTTTGATATAGAGCTCATTGAAGTTCTCCCGAAATAACAATACTCTCTTTAGGAGCATCGACAAATCTCGGTGCTCCTCAATATTTCTTCTTTCCATTATTTTCTTTTACAATTTTTTTGATTGATTTGACTTAAAATTCACATTGATATCTTATATTTATTTCACAAAAACCAATTTCCATTTATTTTAAATCTCCATCAACTGCGTAGCCGCACATAAGGATTTGACCATGACCGTTAAAATTAAGACTCGCGAAATTCAATATACAGCAGCTGATGGAACTCAACTTTTTGGCTATTTTGCCGTACCAGAGTCAGACACTGCAGTCGCAGGTGTGTTAGTTGCCCCGGAATGGTGGGGACGCAATGAATATACCGAACAACGTGCGCGCGAATTGGCTGAACAAGGCTATGCTGCTTTCGCTTTGGATATGTATGGTGACAAAAAAGTCACCACAGATGCCAAGCAAGCTTATGAATGGATGATGCAGACTTTTGATCATGCCGACACCATTGTGACCCGTGCGTCTGCTGCATTAAACACTTTGGCACAGCAAAAAGAAGTAAATGCAGATAAACTCGCAGCTATAGGCTTTTGCTATGGCGGAAAAGTCGTGCTGGATTTAGCTCGTTCAGGTGCTGCATTAAAAGCTGTGGTGACCTTCCATGCAACACTTGCTACAGCGACTCCTGCACAAACAGGACAAGTCCAAGCAGAGATTTTAGTGCAACATGGTGAGCTCGACTCGATGGTGAGCTTAAATGATGTTGCAACCTTTAGAAATGAAATGGATGCTGCCCAAGTGAAGTATCAAATCAATATTTTTGAAGGCGCAAAACACGGCTTTAGCAACCCGATGGCGGATGAACGTGCCAAAGCCAACGGCGTAGATTTAGCTTATAACGCTGCTGCAGAACAGCAAAGTTTAGCGGCCATGTATGCCTTGTTAGCACGCCAGCTTGGTTCGTAAAGCCATAAGAACCACTACCAATATTTAATTTATAAAAATGAGGAGAGCACAATGACAGAACTCAATTGTCCATATTGCAATTTTGACGAATATGACGTGATTGCAAAAAATGATTTTGGTGTTGTACTTCCTGAACCACATACACTGTCTAAAGGGCATGCTGTCATTGTCCCGCTACGTCATGTTGGTTCATTTTTTGAAATTACTGATAAAGAACGTAAAAGTTTAATGTCCTTACTTGAACAAGCGCGTAATGAATTAAATTTACGCTATCAACCCACTGGCTTTCATATTGGGTTTAATGATGGACAAGTTTTTGGCGAAGCCACTGAACATGTGCATATTCACATTATTCCACGTTATGAAAACCAAACATTGGCGCTCGATACCCGCTGGGGCTTTAAAAGCTAAACTTTAAATTTACACTCACTAAGGAGCCTCGGCTCCTTTTTTGATGGCCACTATTTTTGCATTTCCCCTGATATACAGTTTTCGTTTTGAACAAAAAGAATACCTATTGAAAGATGTATACTATGCAGGTTTTTTCAATTTTGACTGTATTGCATGTTTAACTTTTCTGATGCCCTTCTCGACTGGTTTGATGTCCATGGTCGTCATGACTTACCGTGGCAAGTGAAGGATGACCCTTACAAAGTGTGGGTTTCAGAAATTATGCTGCAACAGACTCAAGTCAAAACCGTCTTACAATATTTTGATCGATTTATTCAACGATTTCCGACTGTTGAAGATTTAGGCCATGCTTCTTGGGATGATGTGGCGCCCTATTGGGCTGGCTTAGGCTACTATGCACGGGCTCGGAACTTACACAAAGCCGCGGGTATTGTTGCACGTCAGGGACATTTTCCAAGCAATCTTGAGCAGTGGATGGAACTACCGGGCATCGGGCCGTCTACCGCGGGTGCGCTGATGTCTTTGGGTTTAAGACAATATGGCGTGATTATGGACGGCAACGTCAAGCGTGTATTGTCTCGTTTCTTTGCTATTGAAGATGATTTATCGAAACCTGTACATGAACGGGCCATGTGGCAACTGGCGACAGAGCTCTGCCCCACTGAACGCAACCACGATTATACCCAAGCGATTATGGATCTTGGTGCAACCGTTTGCACGCCGAAAAAACCGCTCTGTTTATATTGTCCCATGCAACAGCACTGCAAAGCACATGCTCAGGGTTTAGAGACTGAATTACCTTATAAAAAGCCTAAAAAGCCTGTTCCAGTGAGAGAGGCCCAAGTCATGCTGATTCAATCTGCAGGAGAATGGCTGTGGATACAACGTCCTAATAGCGGGCTATGGGGTGGTCTGTGGTGTTTACCTATTTTTGATCAACCCCATGAGTTTCAATCCTACACTCAGCAGCTTGGACTGAAACCTACCACTACTCAAGTGCAAATATCGCATAGTTTTACCCACTTCACTTGGCTTTTAGAAGCTACTGTATTTACTGTTGCAGCCGATCAAAAAGAGCATTTAGCCATTGAATGCAACGGACAGTGGTTTAACCCGATACAAGCCACTGCACTCGGTATTCCAACCGCCATGAAAAAACTCATTTCTACGCTAGAACTCGAAAGCCATTCTATGCCATAGTTTTGAACTGCTCATCAATTGAATAGGGACAAATGTGACTCAAGGATTTTTTCAGCTTCGCAAAGGGTTGTTCGGCGGTATTGGTTTTATTTTGCTTTTACTCAGCGCCTGTACGTCGACTCCACCCAAACCATCTGGCAGTACATTGCCTGCATATGAAGTGAAAAAATTACAAAACATGCGTTTATCCAATCAATTGCCTGTTCCTGTTCATCAAGTCAAACGAAGTGCGCTCAAGGATACTTGGGGCGCAGCGCGTAGCCAAGGACGAAGCCACGAAGGCATTGATATTATTGTTCCACGTGGAACAAAAGTCCTCAGTGCTACAGAAGGTTTAGTTGCTGACTTACGTAATAACAATTTGGGTGGTAAAGTGATATGGATTATGGGGCCCGCAGGTTCTTGGCATTATTATGCGCATCTTGATGGTCATAAACGTGGCTTAAACGTCGGCGACTATGTCAAAAAAGGTGATGTTATTGGCTATGTAGGTAATACTGGCAATGCTCGACATACTGCACCACATTTGCATTACGGCATTTACTTGGGTGGTAAAGGTCGCAATGCCGTTAACCCCTATCCGTATTTACGTTAATTTTAGGAAACATACATGTCAGAAGCGTTGATCAATCGTCTGGTGGAATTTGCAGAATCTGGTAATCAACAAAAAATCAGCCTCAATGGACAGTCTTATCAGGGCTGGATCATGGAGATCACTGAAGAAGCATTACTCATCAGCACCGGCTACGCAGACAAATCTGGTAAAGATGTATGGATTCAATTTGCCGATCTCGATCAAGCGGAATTGTTGTATTGGGACAATAAAAACGACCAATGGACAGCTTTTAAAATTTAAGTCAAAAAGGAGCATTCAACATGACGATACAACGCTGTGCTTGGTGCTCCGAAGATCCTTTGTATATTGCCTACCACGACACTGAGTGGGCTAAACCTAGTTTTGATGAGCAGCATCTCTTTGAAATGCTGTGTCTTGAAGGACAACAAGCAGGGCTGTCTTGGATTACTGTGCTGAAAAAGCGGGCCTGTTATCAGCAGCATTTTTTTCAATATCCCATTGCCGAAATCGCAGCGTTGAGTGACCTACAATTACAAGAAAAATTACAAGATTCAGGTTTGATTCGCCATATCGGCAAACTCACTGCCATTCGTGATAATGCCAAAGCATGGCAACAGTTAAAAGCCCAAGGGATTCATCCGGTGGAATTTCTTTGGAGTTTTGTCGAAGGTCAAATTGCCAATAATGATGTAGTTGAATATCGTAGCGCCCCTGCACAAACCGCTCAAAGTCAGGCCATGTCCAAAGCATTAAAAAAGCTTGGTTTTAAATTTGTCGGCCCGACGACTTGCTATGCTCTGATGCAAGCTATCGGCATGGTCAATGATCATGAAAATCACTGTGACTTTAAATACACGCACGAAGAATGACCTCAAAACATAAAGGATAGAATAATGAGTGACAATACAATCCACGCTTATGCAGCAATGAACAGTGGTGAAGCCCTTGTTCCCTACCAATTTGATGCAGGTGAATTACAAGCCCATCAGGTTGAAGTCAAAGTCGAGTATTGCGGTCTTTGTCACTCAGATATTTCTATTATCCAAAATGATTGGAAATCTTCGGTATATCCTGTGGTCCCAGGGCATGAAGTGATTGGAACCATTACCCAACTCGGCAGCGAAGCAAAAGGACTCAAAGTCGGACAACGTGTAGGCATTGGCTGGACAGCAGAAAGTTGTCAACACTGTGACCCATGTATCGATGGTCGCCAAGTCCAATGTACCGGAACCAAGACAGCGACGATCGTCGGTCATGCGGGTGGCTTTGCCAACAAAGTCCGTGCGGGCTGGCAATGGGTTATTCCCCTTCCAGATAATCTCGATCCAACCAGTGCTGGTCCTCTACTCTGCGGCGGGATTACGGTATTTGATCCCATATTACAGCACCAAATTCAGGCCATTCACCATGTTGCCGTGATCGGCATTGGTGGTTTAGGTCATATGGCGATTAAATTGCTCAAAGCTTGGGGCTGTGAAATTACCGCATTCAGCTCAAACTTAGATAAAACCGATGAACTTAAAGCTATGGGGGCTGACCATGTGGTGAATAGTCGTGATCTTGCCGCGATTAAAGCACAACGTGGTAAGTTCAATTTAATTTTAAGCACGGTCAATGTGACGTTGGATTGGCAAGCCTATCTTTCAACTTTGGCACCGAATGGAAGCGTTCACATGCTCGGCCTAGCACTTGAGCCGATGCAAATCCCCGCAGGTATGCTGATCAGTGGTGCTAAATCTGTCACTGGCTCATCAACAGGCTCTCCTGCAGCACTGCGTGAATTACTTCGATTCGCCGCACGTCAAAATATTGCACCACAAATTGAAATGTATCCAATGTCTCAGGTGAATGAAGCGATTGAACGTTTGCATTCAGGAAATGTTCGTTATCGAATTGTGCTGAAAGCTGATTTTTAACGCTAAAAATCTAAGCCCAAAAAGCCTGCTGCATGCAGGCTTTCTTCTGCCCTTTATACACTCATCAAAATTAGACGGTGTTTGTATTTATGCATTCCTTACGCACCCAATCTGCAAGCAATAAAATGGCCTGCTGAATTTCTGTCGACAACTCATGCCCTGCATTTAAACGAATACAATTGTTATAACGATTGTCCTCACCAAAAATTAAACCTGGCACAATATTGATGCCATGTTTTTGCGCATGGTAATACAGCGCCAAACAGTCTATTTGTTCAGGCATCTGCAACCACAGAGCATAACTGCCTTGAGGCCGATTTAGACGGATATCAACCCCTTGAAAAGCATCGTAAATATACTGACGATACTGCTCGACTTGCACCATTAATTTAGGACGCAATTCAGCAAGATGTTGGCGATACGCACGACTAAAAATCAAATCGGCAAGTCCTAACTGCAAAGGCGTATTCACCGAATCATTTTGCAAAAGTAATTTGGGACGCAAATGTTGCAAATGTGGTGGAAGACAAAACCACCCCACCCGATAAGAAGGCGACAAAGATTTTGAAATCGACGCACAATAGATCACATAGCCCGCCCGATCCCAATATTTGATAGGCAATGGTCGCTTTGCATTGAAACTACACTCAGCTTGACATCCTCACCCCCTTAAAAGAGGGTGATTCCTACAGCTAGACGCTTATGCCCAAGCGCAAGAATGTTTAGAGCTGAGTTTATATCTCGATCATGAGCTGTACCACAGCTCATGCACTCCCATTCTCTTATTCCAA